>JAEYYY010000162.1 GCA_023430775.1 Pseudomonadota bacterium | reverse complement strand
CGCGTGACGAGCGCGGGCGCGGCGAGCGCGCTCGCGCGAGTGATCCCGCGTGGCGACCGCACGCAGGGCAGAGCGCAGCCGGCGCTCGGCGCGTGCCGTGCGCGGAAGCGCGCGGGACGAGAGGCCGTGGACCGAGGGCCGGTATCGAGTCATCGAGGCGAGCCGAGTCGCCGATGCCGTTGCTGCGCCGCCCGCGCGTCCAAATGCTCGTGCAGATGTGGCGGTGAACGCGGCGGTGAGCGTGAGCACCTTCACGAGCACCTTCACGAGCACCCTCACGTGCACCTTCACGTGCACCTTCACGTGCACCTTCACGTGCACCTTCACGTGCACCTTCACGTGCACCTTCACGAGCACCTCCACGAGCACCAGCACGAGCACGTTCACGAGCCCGTGCACCTCTCGGTTCAGCTCAGCGTCATCACCCGAATCGCGCGGCGTGCCACGCCGGCAATTCCGCCAGCGATGTCATCACCGCATCGGCATGACTCAACCTGTCCGCCGGATCCGATCCGGTGGTCACCGCGACCACCGTTGCCTTGCACGCTCTCGCCGCCGCGATGTCATGGATCGTGTCGCCGACGACGATCACCTCTCCGGTCGCGCCGCGTTCGCGCCCGCGCTCGATCGCTCGCGCCACCAGCTCGCTGCGCACCGCCGAGTCACAGCCGTAGCCGCCGACTCCGTTCTCGATCTCGAACCAGCTGGCGAGCTGCGCCGCCATCATCTTCTCGTGGGCGCCACGCCGGATGTTGCCGGTCGCGAGCCCCATCATCACACCGACCTTGTTCGACAGCACCTCGAGCGCGGCGATCACACCCTCGATCACGACGACGCGATTGGTCGCCAGTAGTGATCGCAATCGCGGGATGTACGCATCGAGAAAACCGTCGACCTCGTCGCGCGTCGGCTTGCGGCCGAGCCGCGCCTCGAAGATCTCGCCGACGATCTGTGGATCGGTCTTGCCGCCGTAGCGAATGCCTTCGCTCGCATTGGCGACGCCATGGCGCTCGACGAACACGGCATCGAACGCTTCGCGTCCGGAGCCGTGCGCGTGGAGCAGCGTCCCGTCGATGTCGAACAGATAAAGGATCAACGCGAGTTCTTGCCGAGCTTCATGGGATCGAACTTGCCCGGGTTGGCATCGCGCCAGCGCTTGCCGGCATCGAGGAGGCCGTCGAAGGTGTCGCGCAGCGCCCACGCCTTGAGCTTGTAGCTCTTGATCTCCTCGTTCTTGTCGTCGCCCTTGTAGTCGAACGTGCTGACCCGCAGGAGGCCGTCGCCGAACGCGCTCTTGACGCCCGTGCACGGTGCCTTCCGCTCGATCTTCTCGGCGAGGCCTTTGTAGATGTTGAAGCAGGCCTCGAAGTCCTTCTTGTTGTAGAGCGGCGCACCGGCACCGATCGCGGTCCAGATGTCGTTCTCGAGCTCGACGACCTGATCGCCCTTGCAGCCGTCGAACACCGTCAGCGGATGGTTGGGGATCTTGCGCTCGAGCTTGATCTCCGGGTTCGGCCGGCCGTCGTCGGGCTCGTCCTGCTGTTCCTTGGTGGTGGCGGCGAAGTCTTCGAGCGGGATCTTGGTCGGCTGCGTCAGCATCGACTTCAGATAGTTCGTCGGGATCGCGAGGTTGATGTTCTGGCCGGCGGCGATGATCGCGGTGGTCACCCCGACCACCTCGCCGGCCTGGTTGAACAGCGGACCGCCGCTCGAGCCCTGCGAGATCGGTGCGCTGATCTGGAAGTAGGTCAGCTCCTGGCGGCACGCGAGCTTGGCCGCTTCGGCGCGATCGGCATCGCTGATCTGCCGCGTGCGCTGCGCCTTCGCGATGATCTCCTCGAGCTTGCCGGGATTCTTGAGCGCGTACTCGACCATCTCCTTGGTGCACTCGGGGCGGATCTGCGAGACCAGCCCGCTCGAGATCGTGTGATCGAGCCCGAGCGGATTGCCGATCGCGACCACCTGATCGCCGGCCGACATCTGATCCGAATCGCCGAGCTTGACGGTCGGCAGTGCCTTCGCGGGCTTGATCCGCAGCAGCGCGAGGTCGCGCCCCGGGTCGATGCCGGCGACGTGCTCGACCTGATAGACCTCGCCGCCGAACAGCTTCACCTTGATCGCCTTGTTGCCGCGGACGACGTGGAAGTTGGTCGCGATCAAGCCGTTCTGATCGACGATGAACCCGGTGCCGGCGCCTCGCTGATCACCTTCGCCGACGTCGATGAACACGATCGCGGGATTGCTCTGCGTCGCGATCTCCTTCGGCGTCAACGTGGTCTTCGGAGATCCACCGGACGTCGGCCCTTTGGTCTTCGGTCCGCCGCACGCAGCGGCCAACAAACCCAGGAGCAGCAGCCTGCGCATTCGAAGATTCTAGCGCGCGATCGACGGATGACACGAGCGCGAACGCGCCCGCGAAACAGTTGCCTGGCCCGGTGTTACCGGATGTTTCCTCAGGGCTTCGGCGGCTCTGGCGCGGGAGTCTGGATGTCCGTGTCGTGGCTGGGGCCGATGCGGGTCGCGCGGATCTTGCCCTCGCCGGCCTCGCGGAACGCCTTCGGGTTTCGCTTCGGATCGATCCCCGCCTCGACGCCCGCCTGGATGTGATCGCGATAGATCTCCATCCGCGTCTTCTCCCAGTTCGGGCACGCCGGCTCGCCGACCTTCTCGCATGCCTTGAACGCGTCGACCGCCCACTTCAAGGCCGGCTTGGCTTCGAGCCGCTCGATGTAGGCAACGCTCACCGCGAGCAGCGATCGCCAGTGCTCGGGCGACGCCTTGGTCCGCGCCGAGCCATCGATCGCCGCCTCGACCGCCCAGTCCTTGAAGTTGACCTCGCCGAGCTCGTGCTGGAACTTCTCGAGCCGCACCGGATCCTCGGGACGCGCGATCGTGCGTGCCTCGGCCAGCGCGAGCGCGAACCGATCATCGGAGGACCCCTTCATCGCCGCGTCCGCGTACATCTCGCGCGGCGGGAACACGACGGCTGCGATCAGGATCGTGAGGACGCCCAGGTCGACCAAGCCCACGAAGCGACGCAGCTGCATGCTCCAAAGACAATAGCGGTTTCGATCGGTTCCCAGGTGCTTCGCGCGGCGCCAGGGTACGTAAAACGTGTTCACCGTACATCCGGGGCGAAATGCTACGGGCCGTCCCGAGATGCCCCGATGGAGATCCCGTACGCAATTCGCGCATCAGTAACCATCTCCAGCGGTTGCGCCGTGGATCCTCCCTTGCACAACGCGCCGGGACCTTTACCTGCACGCCCTCAGATCGGGGCGAGGAGATGTTCCAAAGATGCTGACCGCTATCTCGACCGCGTTTCACAAGGGTGGATGGGGCATGTGGCCCATCCTTTTCACGTCGGTTCTCACGATCGCTGTGATCGTCGAGCGCGCCGTCTATCTCTTCCGTGCCTCGGTCGACAAGGACAAGCTCCTCGCGCTCCTCAAGAGCCAGGTGATGAGCGGTAACGTGCAGGGCGCCATCAAGGTCTGCTCCGGCAACCCGACCCCGATGACCCGCATCGTCCAGGCGGGCCTCATGAAGTTCAACAAGAGCGACGACGAAGTCCAGGCTGCGATGGACGAGGCCGCGCTCCGCGAGCTCCCCAAGATCAACGCGCGCACCCCGTACCTCGCGATGCTCGCGAACTTCGCCGTCATGGCCGGCCTCCTCGGCACCATCTCCGGCATGATCAAGTCGTTCGGCTCCGTCGGTTCCGACGAGTCGGGCAACAAGGCGACCGAGCTCGCGAACGGTATTTCCGAAGCACTGAACTGCACCGCGTTCGGTATCGGTACCTCGCTGCTCGGCCTCCTCGGCTACTCGCTCCTCCAGGGCAAGACGACGCACGTCGTCGACGACATCAACGAAGTGACGGTCCAGGTCGTCAACCTCGTGACGTCGCACCGCGCCCAGATGCAGCCCCAGGCGTAGTTCGTCCTCGTTCCAATTTCTAACGAGGAGGTCTATCCATGGGTGCAGCAGTAGGTACTGACGGAAAAGGAAGCGTCAACGTCGAGCTGAACATCGTCCCGTTCATCGACCTGATGAGCTGCTTGACCGCGTTCCTTCTCGTCACCGCGGTCTGGGTCAACATTGCCCAGATCAACATCCAGCCGAAGGGCAAGACGCGCGACACGGCGAACGTCCAGCAGGACGACGAGCACGTCACGCTCTCGATCCTCGTGCAATCCGATCAGATCTGGATCGGCCTGTCGCGAGTCAACGAATTCCAGCCGATCCCGAAGCTCGCTTCGGGCGAGCACGACTGGGAGAAGTACAAGACTGCCCTCGAGGTCCACAAGAAGTCGGCGTTCTTCAGCGAGCGCCAGGATCTCGAGATCGCAGCCGAGAGCACCGCGGCTTCCCCGGTGAAGTACCAGGACATCATCCACGCAATGGACGTCGCCGTGCAGGTCGGCTTCATTGACGTGGGCCTCTCTGACCCGGCTGGCCTCGCGGCCAGGCCGACGCTGTAAGGAGCGCGAGCGATGCCAGTACATGCAGCAGGCTCACGCCTCTATCACGGCGTCAAATTCAAGCACCTGGTCAAGAAGGCCGGCAGCGCGGCGGGGTCGCGGGCGAGCAACATCTCGCTCAACCTGGTCCCGTTCGTCGACATGATGACGATCCTCGTGTGCTTCCTCCTGATGGTGTTCTCGTCGACCGGTGCGCTGCTCCAGGCGCAGAAGGGCCTCGAGCTCCCGATCGCGCAGAACAACTCGGTGCTGCAGCAGGCACCGGTGATCATCGTGACCAAGTCCGAGATCACCTATCAGGGTCAGATGATCGCGACCGTCGAGAGCGTCCTCCGGGACGACTCGCCGACCTTCAAGATCGATGCGCTGTTCGAGCGCCTCGACGCGGCTTCGAAGAAGATCAAGGAAGAGATCGCGCTCGGCAAGATCCCGAAGGATCTGGCCAAGGCATGCGACGAGGCCAAGCAGAGCATCCGACCGCAGCCGGGCAAGATTTGTCCCGACGGGTTGGCGATTTTGCAGGCCGACGAGACAACGGACGTCCGACTGATCAATAAGATCGTCAACACCGCCAAGGCCGCAGGTTTCGACAACCTGTTGTTCGCGGTGAAGAACAAGTCATAAGAAGAGGCGGACCAATGCGTCGCACTTTCACCTCGGCCTTGCTGGCCGGTTTTCTGTTTTTCGGCGCGGCCGGTTGTCCGGATAATCCGTACAAGGCGTCGAGCTGGACCAAGAAGCTTGGAAGTCGCGAGCACGAGCGAGCGCTTCAGGAGCTCGAACAGCTCGGCGACCCGAGCGGCATCGCGGAGATCGGCGCCGAGTGGGACAAGCAAGGCAAGCCAGTCCGCGACCTCCAGGTGATCATCTCGCTCGCGCGCCCGCTGACTCCGGCGGAAGCGAAGGCGAAGTTCGTCACCGACTACGAGGAGACGGGCCGCGAGAGCCACTGGGCCGACGCGCTGCCGTTCCTCATCAAGGCGCTGCTCGAGGTCGACGAAGCGAACTCTCGCTCGGTCGATTCGGCAACCAAGGCGGCCGACGCGCTCGGTGAATCGAAGCTTCCCGAAGGTCTCGACGCGCTCGTCGAGATCGCGAACAAGACGCCCTCGAAGAAGCTCTTCCAGGCGCAGATCGCCGCGATCCGCGCACTCGGCAAGTTCGACAACGAGAAGGCCAAGGCCGCCGCGGCGCTCACCAAGCTGATCGATCGCGATCCTCCGCCTCATCCGAAGACTGCGAAGTCCAAGGAAGAGGGCCGCTCCATGGAGGAGAAGTACGGCATGTTCCTCGCGATGTCGGGCGCGGCGATCAACTCGCTCGGCGAGCTGCACGTCCAGACCGCGAGCAAGACGCTGATCCTCTCGCTCTACCGCACGCCGGAGCTGGCCACCCAGATCCGCCGCGCGCTCGTCGCCTCGGGCCCCTCGGCGAAGGACGAGCTCAAGCTCGTGCTCAGCGAGAAGCACAAGGAGGTCGAGGAGCTCTTCAAGGCGAAGCGGCTGTACGAGTACTGCGGCGACAAGGGTGACCTGCCGAAGGATCAGTGCCAGCCGGTCGCGCTCAAGGACTTCTACGCCGCGCTCGTGCTCGGCGACTTCTACGATCCGAAGACCGTCCCCGACCTGCTCGCGGCGCTCAAGGCACACAAGCCGGCGCCGGCGTATTACGTCGACGAGCAAGCCGGCCCGACGCAGTACAACGCGATCTTCGACGCGCTTCGCAAGATCGGCTCGGAGGAAGCCGCGCCGGTCGTGCGCGCGATGTGGATGGGTGGTGCGGCACCGAAGGCGCCGGCGCGTGCGCCGCGTGGTCGTCCGGCTCCGGCCCCTGCGCCCGACGCAGGTGGCGCCGCCGACCTGCCCACCAAGATCCTCGCGATCAACGCCTACGCGTTCCTCGCGCGCGACATGACGGGCGTCGACAAGCTCGGCGACATCGCGAAGGACAACAGCGCCGATGACGGCCTCCGCCAGGCGGCTGCCGAGGCGTTCGCTCGCCTCGCGCGCAGCAAGGGCGACATCGAGGCCCTCAACATCCTCGCGAACAAGTACTTCAACGCGGCGGCGCAGAAGCGCGCCGAAGCCGACGGCAAGGCGAAGCAAGAGGCCGATGCCGCCGACAAGGTGTTCGCCGAGGAGAAGAAGAAGGTCGACGCCGCGAAGGCGAACGTCCTCAAGACCACGCGCGATCCGCAGAAGAGCGCCGCCGACATCAAGGCCGCGACGCTCGAGGCGAAGAAGGCCGAGGACGCCTTCAAGCTGGCGAAGAAGAAGCACAAGGAAGGCACGCTGGCGTTCAAGGGGGCCGAGAACGCGGCCAAGGCCTACAAGGGCTACGCCCGCATGTTCCAGTCGCACGCGGCGCGCATCGAGATCGCGATGCGCTGCCAGAACGATCTCGCGTGCTACGCGAAGTCGCTCACGGCGAAGCCGGACGACGTCTACAACAACGTCTCCAAGTACCTCGAGATCTCGGCGCTCAAGCAGTGCTCGGGCAAGAACAACGACTGCTACGTCAGCTTCTTGAAGAACGCGCCGACCGGCAAGATCGACTTCAAGGCCACCGACAACACCGCGAACCTCGCGAAGTTCTTCGAGGGGCTCAAGGAGTGGACGAAGGACGAGAAGCTCGGTCTGCTCGAGGGCAACATCGAGCGCGCGATGCTCGAGCTCGGCAAGCAGGGCTCGAAGGCGTCGAGCTACACCGAGCTGCTGCTCGACAACGCGAAGTCGGACAATCGTCTGATCCGCCAGTCGATCCTGCTCGCGCTGCCCAAGATCGCCAACACGCCGTGCAACAGCTGCGAAGCCAAGCTCGATGCGGCGATCAAGGCGGGCGAGGGCAAGACCACGCTCGGCGAGCTCAACCTCGAGACCACGATGCTGCGCCACTACTTCTCGTGGGCCGGTGGCAAGACGCCGTCGGCCTCGGGGGCGGCCCCGGCGGAAGCGCCGCCGGCGGAAGCACCGAAGAAGGCCGAAGAGAGCGACAAGGCTGAAGACAAGGAGTAACCGAGAGGTGCTCGCGACGACGGCCCGCTTCACGGCGGGCCGTTGCCGCTTTCGGCAGGTCGCGGTGGACGATTTTCGAAGGGAGTTGCAGGCGCGGGGTTTCCCGGGTAATCAATCAGGGCTCATTCGAGCATCGGGGCGTAGCGCAGCCTGGTAGCGCACTCGGTTTGGGACCGAGTTGTCGGAGGTTCAAATCCTCTCGCCCCGACTCCCTTTTCGCGCCTGTCGCTGCTCCCAATGCAGCTTCAGGTGGCAGTTCGCGCAGAGCACGCGGCATTTGGCGATCTCTGCGAGGACCCGCTCGCGTGACCATCGCATCACGGCAACGGACACTTCGAGGGTCTTCTTTCGCGGATCTTTGTGGTGGAAGTGCAGGCACTCCGGCGTCGCTTCACCGCAGTCCTCGCATGACTTCGTCGCCTTGAGCTCGCGAAACCACGCTCGCATCTCGTCGAGGCGTCGCTTCTGCCACGCCATCTTGCGTTCCCGGTTCGCACGATACCAGTTGCGCCACTGCGCATTGAAGCGCTCGCGGTTCGCCTTGCTCTTCTGGGCCCACGTCGCCATCAGAGCAGCCCCGCGTGGTGCTTGATGTGGCAGTTCGCGCAGAACACGGTGCACTTCTCGATCTCTCGCAGGATGCGAGCGCGGCTGTAGGCCTGTCGCATGGCGTCGGCGATCGTGAAGTCCTTGGTGTCCGGCTCGTCGTGATGAAACTGGATACACGCTGGATGCGACTCGCCGCAGTTCGAGCACACGAGCCGGGACTTGAGCTCGGCATACCAGCTCGCGAGCTCGCCTCGCCGGCGACGATCGTTGCGCCGGATCCGCGGCGCTTCACGCTCGCGCCGCGCTTCCTTGGTCCGCGCGTACCACGCGTTCCACGTCGCTCTTCTCTGCTTCGGATCTTTGGACGGCATGACATCGTTCATGCCGGTTGGCTCTGACATTCGGCGCGACGAGACGATGTCCGAAACCCGGACGCGCGCCGCTCAGGCGCCCTTGCGGTAGTCCGACGGCGACTTGCCCGTCCAGCGGCGGAACGCGCGCGAGAACGCGCTGGCGTCGGAGAAGCCGACCGCGTGGGCGATCAGCGCGATCGGCGTGGTGCCGCCGAGCAGGGCGATCGCGCGCTCGCGCTGCAGGCCGGTGAGCAGCTGCTCGAACGTGGTGCCCTCGTCGGACAGCCGGCGGCGCAGCGTGCGCTCGGTGGTGTCGAGCCGGGCGACCACGTCCTCGATCGTCGGCAGACCATCGGGCAACAGCTCGCCGAGGATGCGGCTGACCTCCATCGCGACCGACTCGGGCTTCGCGCCACCCGTGGAGGCTTCGAGCTGCGCGACCATGAACCGCTCGACGTGCGGATCGGCGGCGGCCGACTTCATGTCGAGCGTCGAGAGCGGCACCACGATCGCGTCCTCGGCGGCGCCGTAGACGATCGGGCAATCGAAGTGGGCGCGATGCTCGGCATCGTCCTCGATGGTGTGGCGGAACCGGACCTCGACGAACTGCGGTTTGCCGACGACCTGACGCAGCACGGTGGCGAACGACGCCAGCACCTGCTCGTTCGCCATCTGCGCACCGAGCCGGCCGCCGGTCTCGCGCGCCCACCGGATCACCACGCGATCGCCCTCGGTGGTCTGCTGCCACTTGCCGGAGTCGGAGAGCAGGTCGTGGTAACGGATCAGCCGGCGCAGCGCGACGCTCATGTCGCGTGACACGTACATCGCGATCCCGAACGCGCCGTAGCGGTCGAAGCTCGCGAACTTGCCGACGCGGATCGGCAGGCCGCGGACCTTGCTGGCCTCGAGACCGAGCTCCCAGATCGTGTAGAGCTGCTCGATCGGGATGCGCTCCGCATCGGGCTCGCCGAGCAGCGGCGTCAGCTGATCGCGAGGCGTGCCGTGGGCGATCGCGACCTCGGCGACCGCCACCGCGATGATCCGCTGAACCGTGCCTTGCACGACCCGACTCTACCGGAGGTGAGGTCGCGGCGGAAAGCTCAGCGTCGTCACAGCGCAGTCCGGGTGAGCGTCGAGCAGCGGGGCGCGGTCGTGCTGCTCGAGGATGCGCACGCTCGCGACGAAGCCACGGCGGAACCGGAGCTCGACGACCGGCACCGCGAGTGGCGCCGCGAGCTCGAGGCACGCGAGCTGCTCGGCGCGCGAGGCGGCCGCGGCGGAGCCCTGCTCGGCGGCGATCTGGCAGGCGATGAACTCGGAGCGTACCGGGTCGCGGTCGGCGAGCCAGTCGGCGAGCACCAGGCGGGGCGCGTCGTCGTCGGGATCCTCGCGGATGCGGTCGAGCAGCTCGCGCGCGTCCTCGTACCATGGCGGTGCGGCGAGCCGGTGCTGGAACAGCAGCGGAATCTCGCCGACGACGATGGTCTCGCCGAGCCGCAACACGTGCGAGATCGAGCGCTCGTCGACCTTCTTGCGCACCATGAAGCCGCTCCGATCGAAGGCCTGCACGGTGACGCGATCGGGGACGACATCGAAGTAGAGGTGGCGCGCGCGCACGCTCGCATCGTCGAGCGTCAGCGTGCACTCGGGGCTGCTCCCGACGACCAGCCCATCGCGCAGCGGCATCCCCAACGTGCTGCCATCGCCGGGAATCGCGACGACCTCGGTCTCGAAAGGAGGACGGACGACGAACGGATCCATCAGTGACCGGGGCCGCGAAGCCGCGCCGTCGAGTGCCGCAGCATCGCCTGCGTCCACGCCCCGGCCTTGACCAGTTGCTCGCCCTTCGCGCGCAGCTCCGGCGACAGCCTGCCCTCGAGGGCGTCGACCAGCGCACCGGCGAAGTCGATCGCCGCACCGAACCGCTCGCTCGGCCGGCGCGCGAGCCCGATCGCGAGCACCAGATCGACGTCGACCCGCAGGTGCGGCGCGATCTCGGTCGGTCGCTTCGGGCGGGTGTGGACCACGCGATACAGCGTCTCGGCGATCTCGCCACCCGCGTAGGGAGGCTGGCCGGTGAGGCAGCGATAGGCGATCGCCGCGAGCGCGTACAGATCGGTGCAGTGATCGACGTGACCACCGGCTGCCTGCTCGGGCGCCATGTACGACGGCGTGCCGACGACGTGGCCGCTGGTCAGCGTGTCGCCTTGATCGATCGCGCGCGCGACACCGAAGTCGAGGATCTTCCACTGGCCGCGGTGCAAGAACAGATTCTGCGGCTTGAGGTCGCGATGGACGATGCCGGCGTGCGCGGCGGCGGTGATGCCGGCGCCGATCTGCAGGATCAGGTCGCCGACCTCGCCGGCCGACATGTAGCGCTTGCCCTTCAGGATCTCGGCGAGCGTCATGCCCTCGAGCCGCTCCATCACCAGGTACGGCACCGGCTGCTCGCCGATCTCGATCACCTTGACGACGTGCGGCGAATCGATGCCCGCCGCGGTGCGCAGCTCGCGCAAGAAGCGCATCACGTGCTGCGGATTTCCGAGCGAGGCTTGCGACAGCAACTTGATCGCGACCGGATCGCCGCTGGTCGGAGATTGCGCCTCGTAGACCTCGCCCATCGCACCGCGACCGATCACGCTGCCGAGCTCGTAGCCCGACAGCGTCTGGCCCGAGAACCGGCCGCGGCCCGAGGCGAGGGCACGCTCGAGCTCCTCGCGCGCCTCGAGCAGCAGCGCCTCGCGGTGTGCCGCGATGCGAACCGCCCGCTCGAGCTCGCCGACCGCCACCAGCGCCGTGCGTCGCGACATCCGTGCGGTGATGAACGTCGCGAGCAGCACGAACTGGACGAGCCCCTGGACGAGCAGCTGGTTGCGCGTCGACAGGTCGACGGTGATGAGGCCGGTGTCGTGGGTCGCGCCGGTGATGACCAAGGCACTTGTCACCAGCTGGACGCCCGCGCACACGATGTAGACCGCGTAGGCGAGCCGCGTGCTCTTGCCGAGCCCGGTGAAGTAGACGCCGAGCACCAGGATCATCGGCGCCGGCGAGTAGACGCCGAAGTACGGGATCGCCGTGGTCACCGAGACGGCCGGGATGAACCAGCCGAGCCCGGTGCTCGGCCGCCGGAACTCGAGCGGGTCGCGCGCGCGCCACCACAGCAGCGCGATCGCGACGTACGCCGCACCGACGCCGCTGAGCACGAGCAAGGTCGCCGTCGGATCACCGGGCAACAGCATCGCGGTGAGCCCGCCGGCGGTGCCGACGATCGCGGCGATCATGCAGAACTTTCGCGTTCGCATGATCTCGTCGCGCTCGAGGGCCTCCATCGGCGAGCCCACGGTCGAGCTCGAGCCGACCGACGACTTCATGCGCGCCGAGACGGCAGGATCGATCGTCGGATTCGAGCCGCGCGATTGCGAGTGCGACGGCGACGAGTCGGTCGAGCCCTTCGCCGACGGCGGGCGTGGAACACCGAGCGGCCGGACGTTCGCGGCGCGCGGATCGAGGATCGCGGTATCGACCTCGTCGGTGCCGCCCTCCGAACGCGCAGCCCCGGGTTCCGAGCCCGCGCTCGAACCACGTCCCTGGACCTCCCCGGGCCGGCTCACCCGTCGAGGATACGCCAGTGGACGCTTCCTCGCCCGGCGGCTTGCAGATCACGGTGGTAGGACAGTCGCCTCCCTCCAGGCGGCGGACAAACCTGCGAGGAAGTCTGGTCGGTTACTTGCGGCCGCGGCCGCGTGCGAGCGCGTGCTCGACCAGCGGCTTGACCTCGTCGACCAGCTCCGGCGCGCAGACCAGGCGGATCGCGGACATCGGCTGGCCGAGCGGCATGTCCTCGAGCAGGCGCGACAGCGTCACCGCGCCATAGCGCGGGTGATCGATGACGTGCAGCTCCTCGTCGTCGGCGGCCAGGTAGCCGACCTGGCGGGCGGTGTCGAGGTGGACGTAGCTGGTCGCGGCATCGCCGAACCGCCGGGTCGCGACCTCGAGGGCCTGCGGCCACAGATAGTCGGCGGCCCCCTTGTCGTCGCCGAGATCGAACGTCTTGAACAGCCGGCGATCGACCAGCCGCTGCGCCAGATCGCGCAGCACCGGATCGGCCGCCGGCTTCGCGCCGTAGCCGGCCCAGTGATCGAGCGCGGTCGTCAACGTGATGTCGTGGAGCTCGAGGTAATCGCCGACCGAGACCACGGCACCGCGCGCCATCGCGCCGGCGATCGGCAAGCTCGAGGGCTCGGCGTTGTGCTTCGCGAGGTGCGCGAACCGCTCGAGCGTCTTGATGAACATCCACTCCGCCGCACGCACGGTCTTGTGGTGATAGACCTGCGCGTACATATAGGAGCGCGCGAACAGGTACTGCTCGACGGCGTACATGCCGCGCCGGTAGTCGACGACGAGATCCTCCGGATCGTCGGCACGCTGGGTGGCGTGGACGGTCGCGATCTGGATCGCGTGGATGATCCAGTCGAGATCGTAGGTCGCGTAACCGGCACCCGAGTAGTGACCGTCGCGCAGCAGGTAATCGAGGCGATCGACATCGAGCTGCGAGCTGACCAGCTTGCGCGCGAAGTGGGGCTTGTAGTCCTTGCCCCAGAACCGCCGCAGGGTCGATGGCAGTCCGGGCTCGAGGTTGTCGAGCGCGGCGACCAGCTCGGGATCCTCGGTCGCGATCCGCGCGCCCCAGCCCTCGTGCGAGTTGCCTGCGAACACGTGCTCCCAGGCGTGCGAGAACGGACCGTGCCCGACGTCGTGGAGCAGCGCGGCGACCTTGACGTGGCGCGCGACCTCGACGGGAAGATCGAGCCGGCGCGTCACCCGCTGGGCGATGTGAAACGCGCCGAGGGCGTGACCGAAGCGCGAGTGCTCGGCGCCCGGGTAGACCAGCCACGCGAAGCCCATCTGCTTGATCCGGCGCAGCCGCTGCATCGCGCGGGTCTCGAGCAGATCCGCGATCGGGCGATCGCCGGCCTTGAACTCGATCAGGCCGTGTACCGGATCTCGAAAGACGCGATCCTTCATCCGTCGACCACGATGCGCTGCAACTTGCCGCGCGAGATCAAGAACGCGTTGCCCGAGCGATCGACGAGCACGCGGACGAAGCCGAATTCGAATGGCGAGCCGACGGTCGCGAAGCGCAGCAGCTGATCGCCGCCGTCGGGCAGGAGCCACAGCGAGCGCTCGTTGCCGCGCTCGGGATCGTTGGCCATCACGATGGCGTGTTGCGAGCCGGTGACCATCGCTTCGATGACCAGCTCGCCGGGCAGCGCGATCTCGCGATAGCTGCCGGCCGCCGGGTCGAGCACGTGAACCTCGGGCAGTCCGGACAGCGCCATGTGCAGGTGACCCGCGCTGTCGACGCCGGCGAGCTCGAGGCCGGGGCAGGTGCCACCGGCGAATTCGGCGCACGAGGCGACCACGGTCGGGCTGTCGTCGCCGCCGAGCGTGACGATGTCACCGTCGAGGACGGCGTAGATCGTGCCGTCGGGGGCGCGCAGCGTGCGATCCAGGCCGAGCATGCTGTCGACCCAGGTGAGGGCGCCGGGCGCCAGCGCGAGCGTGGTGACCGCGCCGAACGGCAGGATGTGATACGCGCCGCTCGGGGTGGCGGCGATCCGCGTGAACGAGGTGGGCGGCGGCGGATCGATGAAGGCGAGCGTATCCGCCGGTTCGAGGCGCGCGAGCTGCGTGAAGTTCGAGCTGCCGAGCAGCAGCTGGCCATCGCGATCGAGGCCGATGGTGCCGAACGAGAACTGCGAGCCATTCGGGATGCTGAGGAGCCGATCGCCGACGAGGCGGCGCAGGCCGCTGCTGCCGTCCATCAGGACGAGCGTGTCGTCGGTATCGAACGCGGCCGGGAGGTCCTGACCGGTGTCGGGGATGTCGGCCACCTCCTCGAGGCGAGCGGGCGCATCGGGGGCGCCCCCGCATCCGATCACGACGACGATCGCCGCCAGCCAGCGCATGGATCGACCGTATCACGCGACGCGAGGAACCAGCAGTCCGCGCCCGGCGAGCTCGTACTCGAGGGCGACCATGGCCTCGCGCGAGACGACCACATCGACCCCTCGCCGCTTGCCGCCCTGGGTCCAGCCGGTCCAGTGGGCGGCCAGCGCGGACCCGCCGCGGCAGCCGACGGCGATCGCGATCCGCGACCGCGGGCACTGCACCTTCACGTAGCGGCCGGCGCGAACGTCGACGTGCGGCACGTTCATGTCGTCGGCGTAGCTGGTCATCACCGCGTCGGGTCGTGACCTCCACAGCGAGCCACCCTCGACCGAGCAGGGCAGGGGAACGACGCGGCGGAACAGCCCGAGCGTGTGGCGCAGCACGACGCTGTCGCCGTCGATGGTGAGCGAGCACGGGAACAGGCCGAGCGCGCCCTTGCCGCGCCACGGCGGGGCCACGTCGGCCGCACCGGGGTGGACCTTCGCGAGGTGCTTGTCGAGGTTCTCGGCGTTGAGGCTCGCCGCACAGATCGGGCACGGCAGCTTCGCGCTCGGGTGATCGGCGGCGAGGCGTCGCGCGCTCGCGATCGACATCCCTCGCAGCCTACGCCGACACGGTGCCGGGCGGGAGCTTGTGCGGGCGATCCCCGCTCCTCATGCACGGCGAGTTGCGCCACAGCACCTCGACCATCCGCGCTTGCCGCCGCACCGTCGAGACGTCGCCGAGCTTCTTCGCGCGGATCGTCAGCGTCAGCCCCGACTTGACGTCGTGCGCGGTGATCGCGACCAGCGGAATGGTCGGCTCGTCGGCGTCGGTCGATTCGCGCTGCATCTCGACCGCGCGGCGCTCGACGAACGCGGCCGCCTCGCGGAGCGCGAGCCGGAGGACCGGAAGGTGCCGCGCGTTCGTCGTCGTGATCGTGAACGCGCTGCCGCCGGCGGTATCGGCGAGCGTCAACTTCGCCTCGCTCATGAACACCGGGCACTCGTGCTCGGTGTCGTCGGAATCGTCGGCGGCCACCGTCGACGGCGCGGCGATCGCGGCAGCGGTCAGGGTCGCGAGCAAGTGGACTCTGGTCATCTGGGGCTCTCCGCCTCACAGCCATTCAAGCCGCGCACCGACGCCGCTCGGAGTTTTTTTGATCAGCGCGCGGCGAGGATCTCGGCGTCGAGCCAGCGCAGCAACAGGTGGATCGCACGCGTCGCGGCGTCGGGCGCCTGCGTCGCCGGATCGGCCCGCGTCGCGAACGCCTCGCAAATGCGCGCGAACGTGGCGTGGCCGAGCGAGCCGAGCTGATGCAGCGCGCTGGCCTCGTCATCCTCGAGCGTTCGGTGGATCACCGTGATGTCGCGGCGCCACACGAGGACCGTGCGCCGAGCCTCGGTGCGCGGCGGGACGGGGCGCTCCTCGTGGATCGCATCCCACACGTCGTCGGCGTTGGTGCCGAGGATCAGCAGCTGCGCGGTCGGCACCAGCTGGAGGCGCATGCCGGGAAACTCCTCGGGTGGCAGCGCCGCGACGGCGTCGCGTGTCAGCACCGCAGCGTCGGGACCGTCGAACGCCTCGACCCGGGCGCGCTCGAGGCGCGCGAGATCGACATGCAGATAGTCCCGCGTGGTGTCGAACACGAAGCGCGCGAGCTCGCTGCCGGCTTCGCGCAGCGAGAAGCTTCGCGGTGGATACGCGCGCAGATAATCGCGAACGAGGGGGCGAAACGCGGCGTCGCCGAGGAGCGCGCGAAGCTTCGGATAGTGTTCTTCGAGGACGCCGCCGATGCGCGACAGATACGCGTTCGCGTAGACGCGAAGGCGAAGGTCGCGCGCGATGCCGTCCTCGCGAATCGACGTCGCCGCGTCGCTGATCGCGACCTTGCCCACCATCGCGGCGTGAAATCGCGCCAGTTGCTCGTGCAGCTTCACGGCGTCAGCTCACTTGCGTTTAGCTTCGAGTTCCGATCGGTTGCGTCATGTGCGAGCTCGGCGACGAGGGAGTCGAAGTCGGGGATGTGATCGTCGCGCTCGAGGAGCGTCGACGCCGTCGGGAATCGGGTGCGGGCGGCTGCGTGGAGGTTCCAGACGTCGTCACACACCGGCTGATCGTGCGTGTCGATGAGGAGCGGCCCGTCGTGCGTGTGACCGGCGACGTGCAGGTAGCCGACGCGCTCGACCGGCATCGCCTCGAGATACGCCTCGGCGTTCCAGCCGTGGTTGGTGCACGACACGAACACGTTGTTGACGTCGAGCAGGATGCCGCAATCGGCTCGGCGAGCGACCTCCGCGAGGAAGTCCCACTCCGTCAGCTCGGCGCCATCGAACACGGCGTACGTCGACGGGTTCTCGAGCAGGATCCGGCGGCCGAGCCGCTCCTGCACCCGAGTCACTCGCGTGGCGACGTGGGCCAGTGCCTCCTCGGTGTACGGCACCGGCAGCAGATCGTGCGTGGTGTGGCCGCCGAGCGACGTCCAGCACAGGTGGTCGCTGATCATCGCCGGCTCGAGCTCGCGCGCGAGCTCGGCGACGCGCGACAGGTAATCGTCGTCGAGCGGATCGGTGGACGCGATCGACAGCGACACCCCGTGCAGGGCCAGCGGCCGATGCTCGCGGGCGGCGCGCAGCACCCGGCGCGGGTTGCCGCCGGCGACCAGCGCGTTCTCGGTGATCACCTCGAACCAGTCGACGCCGGCGCAGTCGCCGGATGCGGCGCGCGCGAAGAACGGCGTGCGCAGCCCGAGGCCACGTCCGAGCGACGGGAACATCAGCGCAGGCGTACCGCGATCACTTCTTCGCGGCGACGACCTTTCCGTTCTTGGCCTTGCAGTCGTCCTCGGTCATCTCGACCCAGCCCTGACCACCGCAGCCATTCTTGCCGGCGCACGCGTTGTTCTCGCTCGCGCAGCCACCCTTGCCCGCGCACGAGTTGACCCCCATGCAGTGAATCTTGTCGGTCTTCTCGACCGTCGACGGCTTCTCGACCGGCGTCGGCTTGTCGTCGGGCGCGGCGACCGCCGGCTTGGTCTCGGCCTGCTGCGGCTCGGCGGGCTTGGTCTCGGTGGTGGCCGGCTTGTCGGCAGGAGGCGTGGGCTTCTCCTCCTTCTTGCAAGCGGCGGCGAACAGGGTACCGGCGGCGATCGCGATCAATGCACCATTCTGGAAAGCGTTCATTCGTGGCCTCTCCTCGACAGGCCCTAGATAGTACGCGGAGTTTGACCGGATGCTATGACCGGTCACGTGGCAGACGGTCCGACGCAACACTTCGCAGCAGAAGTGATGGAGATCGCGATCGAACGGATCGACGGTGGGACCCGGACGGCCGGCCGCGATCGCGTGGTCGCCGAGGCGCCGCTCCAGCTGCGCGCGCGCGGCGTTCCCGTCGCCACGATCATGCGGACGCCCGGTCACGATCTCGAGCTGGCGCGCGGGCTGCTGCACGCCGAGGGCATCGCGCGAGCGAGCATCACGCAGGTCGAGGCCGATGCAGTCGAGGTCGATGTCGATGCGGCCGCGTTCGCCGGTCGCGGTCTGCTGTCGTCGGCGGCGTGCGGCGTGTGTGGCCGCGTCGCGATCGCGGAT
>JAEYYY010000133.1 GCA_023430775.1 Pseudomonadota bacterium | reverse complement strand
GACAGCTGCCAGCAGACGATCGCGCCGCATGGCGAGTTCGTGGCCGGCGGCGGTGGCACCGGCTCGTGCTTCGGCGATTCCGGTGGTCCGGTGTTCCTGCCCACGCTCGATGGTCCCGCGCTGGTCGGCGTGGTGTCGCGCGGGCTGGCGATTCCGGGTGCCGCGTGCAGCGATGGTGGTGTCTACGTTCGCGCGGACAAGGTGGTGTCGTGGCTGCAGAGCGTGACCGGCGTCGACTTCGACCCCAGCACCTGCGACGTCCCCGCAGATGACGGTGGCGAAGCCGAGCCCGAGACCGCCGGCTGCTCGGCCGGGAGCGGTGGCGCGGGCCTCTTGATCGGCCTTGTCGGGATCGCGCTCCTGCGGCGACGCCGCGCTGCGTAATTGATTGATTGCACGGCGTCTGTGCGACGCCGGCTCAGTCGCCGCGTCCGATATGACGTGGACTTCGAAACCCGCTCGATCCAGCTGGGAGGTCGAGTCTGGCGCTGTGCGGTGGATCCTCCGGAAGGTCAGGGGTCATCTGGTGTTACCGTTGTCCCGATGGCGACCCCGGAACAACTGGCGGAGGTGTTCATGGCCGCATGGCCGAATGCCTCTGGTCAGAGCCCCGATATCGGGCGCCGGCTCGCGCAGCTCTGCGACGAGGCTCACAAGGGCTACCCGTCGCTCGAGATCGACGACCGCGATCTGGTGACGCAGATTGCCAGGCGCGCTCCCGCGGGTGACCTGTCGAACTATCTCCAGCACTGCCACGCCGGCGATCTCGCGGTGGCGTCGCAGGCGTCCCGGGGATCGCAGGTCGCGATCGCGGAGCTCGAGCGCGCGCACAAGAACACCATCGAGGCCGCGTGCCGGCGGTTCGCCGGGCCGGGCCAGACCGCGGATGACCTGAAGCAGATCCTGCGCGCCAAGCTGTTCGTCGCCGAGGCCGGCAAGGCGCCGAAGATCGCCGACTACGCGGGGCAGGGCTTCCTCGATAACTGGCTGCGCGTCACCGCGGTGCGCGTGTTCCTCGATCTGACCAAGCGCAAGGACCGCACGCGCGAGTCGTCGGCCGAGGACGATGACATCCTCGCGCTGCCGAACCCCGGCGATCTGCAGCTCGACGTGGTGAAGGCCGAGTACCGCGCGGCGGTCGCGCAGGCGATGCACGAGGGCGCACAGGCGCTCGAGCCGGGCGATCGCCACCTGCTGCGCCAGCACTTCGTCGCCGGGCTGTCGATCGATCAGCTCGGCTCGGTGCTCGGCATCCACCGCGCCACCGCGGCGCGCCGGATCCAGCGCGCGCGCGAGCAGCTGGTCGCCGAGACCAAGAAGCAGCTCGCGATCACGCTCAAGCTGCCGGAGGCCGAGCTCGACGAGGTGCTCGGTCTGGTGATGAGCCGGCTCGACGTCTCGATCGCGAAGCTGCTGGCGACCAAGGTGTCGGAAGGCTAGATCTGGGCGTTCGATGTCGCGGTGGGATGACGAACGCGCGCAGACCATGCTGTCGACGCCGGAGGCGCCGTCGGCCGGTGGAGCGTGGGCGGCGGTCTCGGAGAATCCCGATTCGAACGATCCCACGCTGACGCGCGACATGACGCGCTCGGGGCTCGGCGCCAAGGCCGTGCTCGCGCCCGGTGCGTGCCCCGACGAGAACCTGCTCGTCGAGCTCGCCGAGGGCAAGCTCGCGGGCTCGGCGCGCACGGCGATCGATCGCCACCTCGATAGCTGTCCCGAGTGCAGCCGGCTCGTCATCGAGCTCGCGAAGCTCGCCACGCCCGCGCGCGCCGCACCCAAGCGCTACAACATCCTCCGCCAGCTCGGTGCGGGTGCGATGGGCGTGGTGTGGGAAGCCGAGGACACCCATCTCCATCGCAAGGTCGCGCTCAAGTTCGTCAAGCCCGAGGGCGTCGACGACAAGGCGCTGCGCAAGCGCCTGCTCCGCGAGGCCCGCGCGCTGGCGCAGGTCCGGCACCCGAACGTGATGGCGGTCTACGATGCCGGCGAGGCCGACGACGAGGTCTGTCTGGTGCTCGAGCTGGTCAACGGCAGCACCGCGCGCGGCTGGCGAGCGGCGGCGCCGCGCACCGTCGAGGACATCGTCGGCGTGTGGCGGCAGGCGGCGGCGGGGCTGTCCGCGGTGCACAAGGCCGGCATCGTCCATCGCGACATCAAGCCCGATAACGTGTTCGTGTCCGACGACGGCCGCGTGCTGATCGGCGACTTCGGGCTCGCGCGCGGCGGCGACCTCGCGCACACGACGACCACGCTGACGGTCAGCGGCGCGGTGATCGGCACGCCGCTCTACATGTCTCCCGAGCAGCTGCACGGCGCGACCGCGAGCAAGAAGAGCGATCAGTTCGCGCTGTGCGCGTCGATCTGGGAGGGCATCCTCGACGAGCGGCCGTTCCGCGGCACCACGATCGCCGCGATCGTGCTCGCGATGCAGAAGGTCCCGGAGATCCCGAAGACCGCGACCGCCGAACAGCGGCGCGTGCTCCAGATCCTCCAGAAGGGGCTCGATCCCGATCCGGCGAAGCGGTTCGACGACATCGACGGCCTGATCGCCGCGCTCGCCCACCCGCCGCGCCACACGAGCCGCACGGCGCTGTGGATCGGCCTCGGTGCGGTCGTGCTCGCCGTCGCGGGCACGGTGGCCGTGCTGGCGGCGACCCGATCGCCGGTGACGAACGGGTCGAGCAGGTCGGGTTCGGGCTCGGGCTCGGGCTCGGGCTCGAATCTGGGCTCGACCGTGGGGTCGAACGCGAGCTCGCACGCCGGTTCGAGTGGGACCTCGAACGCGGGCTCGAACGCCGGATCGAGCACGGGCTCGAACGCCACGACTGCGGGCGCCCCCGGCTCGAACGCCGCCGGTTCGAACGGTCCGGGCGCGCCGGCCGGAGGTCCGCCGAAGCAGGGCGAGACGCTCACCGTCAAGGACGACAAGGGGCAGCTCCGACGCTTCGACAAGCCGACGCCACCGAAGCCCGACACGCCGAAGACGGTGCCGTCGGTCGCCTCGGGAAGTGGTGCCGCCGTTGCCGAGGCGGACGTCAGCTACACGCACCTCATGATGCGGGCCGCCGATCGGCTGAACTTCGGCGATGGCGCGGGCTGCCTCAAGCTGCTCGCGAACCTGCCGGAGCTCCCCGACGACGAGATGCGGCGCGTCGAGCTGGTCAAGGCGAACTGCCGGATGGCGACCGGTGATTGTGTCGGTGCGGCGACCGCGCTCGAGGCGGCGGGCAAGAAGCTCGGCTGGGACGTCAACCAGATCAGGACGACGACCGAGTCCTCCGACAAGGCGTACTGCCCGATCGATGCGCCGCCGCAGGCGCGCTGGCCGGAGCGCGCGCAGTACCGGCTCCAGGTCGCCGCCGGGCTCGGGCGCTCGTGCAAGGCGATCCTCGACATCATCGCGAAGCACAAGATCGCGCTGCCCGACGCCCGGGGCCTGCAGTACCTCGAGGTGCAGTGCGCGGTGAACGTCGGTGATTGCGCCGACGCGAAGCAGAAGTACACCGCGTGGATGGTGAGTAACGGCGCGCAGAACGGCCCCACGCTCGAGGCCGACTTTCATCGCTCGTTCAAGAAGTGCCCGGCGCCGCCATAGCGGATGGCGTGCTGGCTCCGCCGCTCGAGCGGAGGAAAATTTCGCAAGCTGCGGTGAAACCGCGCAGCCGGCCCATCGCTTCGGTCATCGAACGGCCATGAAGGGCAAAGTCACAACCGCCTGGTTGATCGGCGGCGCGATCGCGCCGTTCGGTGGCCTCGTCGCGCGACCTCTGGCCATCGTGGGGGCCGTGATGGTGCTGTTCGCATTCGTCGTCGCAGCGATCGAAGTACGCAGCTGAGTAGGGTAAAACCGCCGGCCTATGGCCGCGAAGATCAAAGTGAAGACTCCCGTCGTCGACATGGACGGCGACGAGATGACGCGCATCATCTGGAAGTTCATCAAGGACAAGCTGATCACCCCGTACCTCGAGATCGACATCAAGTACTTCGATCTCGGGATCGAGCACCGCGACGAGACGAACGACAAGGTCACGGTCGACGCGGCGAACGCGGTCAAGCAGTACGGCGTCGGCGTCAAGTGCGCCACGATCACGCCCGACGAAGCGCGCGTGAAGGAGTTCAACCTCAAGGAGATGTGGAAGTCCCCGAACGGGACGATCCGCAACATCATCGGCGGCACGATCTTCCGCGAGCCGATCATCTGCAAGAACGTGCCGCGGCTGGTGCCGGGGTGGACGCGGCCGATCGTCGTCGGTCGCCACGCGTTCGGTGATCAGTACAAGGCCACCGACTTCGTCGTGCCGGGTGCCGGCACGCTGACCATGACGTACACGCCGAAGGATGGCGGCAAGCCGATCGAGTACAAGGTGTTCGACTTCCCGGGCGGCGGCGTCGCGCTCGGCATGTACAACCTCGACGAGCAGATCATCGGCTTCGCGCGGAGCTGCTTCAACTACGGCCTCAACCGCAAGTGGCCCGTCTACCTGTCGACGAAGAACACCATCCTCAAGAAGTACGATGGTCGCTTCAAGGACCTGTTCCAGAAGGTCTTCGACGAGGAGTTCGCCGGCAAGTTCAAGGAGGCGGGCACCGTCTACGAGCACCGCCTGATCGACGACATGGTCGCGTCGGCGCTCAAGTGGGACGGCGGCTTCGTGTGGGCCTGCAAGAACTACGACGGCGACGTCCAGTCGGACTCGGTCGCGCAGGGCTTCGGTAGCCTCGGCCTGATGACGTCGGTGCTGCTCACGCCCGACGGCAACACGGTCGAGGCCGAGGCGGCGCACGGCACGGTCACCCGTCACTACCGCGAGCACCAGAAGGGCAAGCCGACGTCGACCAACCCGATCGCGTCGATCTTCGCGTGGACGCAGGGCCTGCAGTACCGCGGCAAGTTCGACAACACGCCCGATGTCGTCAAGTTCGCCGAGACGCTCGAGAGGGTCTGCGTCGAGACCGTCGAGTCCGGCAGGATGACGAAGGACCTCGCGGTGCTCGTCGGCCCGAACCAGGCGCACCTCACCACCGAGGCGTTCCTCGACGCCCTGGATGCCGGCCTCAAGGCCAAGATGGCCAGCTGGTAGTGGGTGAGGTCGGTGCCGCCGTCGCGCGCTTCGGCGCAGCGCGTGCGCGGCCGGTGCCGCTCGATGCGCTCGCCGATCTGATCGGGGCCGAGCCCACGCTCGTGCGTGCGGTCGACGCGATCGTCGAGCTGGCGAAGCGCGACGTCGCCGAGCTGCCGAGCCACCTGGTGGGCAAGCCGCAGGTCACCAGGCTGTCGCGCGCCGACGCGGCGACCTGGGTGGCGCGGATGTTCCTCGGCGCCGTCGAGCCCGCGGTCGCGCTGACCCCGAAGCTCGACGTCGCGCCGCTGCTCGGCTCACCGTTTCCCGCCGAGCGCGCGAAGCTGCGCTGCATGCTCGCGTACTTCGAGCGCTGCGCCGGCGAGCTACCGCGCGGCACGCTGCGCTTCGAACGCATCGTCGTGCCGGCGCGCACACCGGATGCGTGGCGCGACGATCGCTCGCCGCTGACACCGCTCGAGGTGCACGAGACCGGCGCGATCGAGGACGCGCACGACCACCGCCAGATCGACTTCGCGAACCGCTTCCTCGGCGGTGGCGTGCTGTCGGGTGGCAACGTCCAGGAAGAGATCCGGTTCGCCGTCGCGCCCGAGCACCTCGCGGCGATGATCGTGTCGCCGATGATGCGGCACGACGAGGCGATCTCGATGCACGGCTGCGAGACGTTCGCCGCCACCCGTGGCTACGGCGGCACGCTCGCCCATGCCGGCCCGCTCCACGATCCGGCGCCTCGACTCGCCGACGGCACGCCCGATGTCGAATTCGTCGCGATCGATGCGGTCGACTACCGCCGCGGTGATCCGGCGCAGCAGTACCTCGAAGCCTCGGTGCTGCGCGAGCTCACCAAGGCGAGGGCAGGGTTCGCGCGCGACCACGGCGTCGCCGATCGGCGCGCCATCGCGACCGGCAACTGGGGCTGCGGCGCGTTCTGTGGCGATCCTCCGCACAAGGCGATCCTGCAGTGGCTCGCCGCCTCCGCCGAAGGTCGCGCCGTCCGCTACTACTCGTTCGGCGATGTCCGGGTCGGCGAGCTCGCCGCGTTCGCGACCGCCGCGATCGAGAAGCTCGGCACCGTCGGTGCGCTGTTCGATCGCGTGCTCGCCACCGCCGGCGGTCCCGGGCTGTACCGCGCGCTGCTGGCGTGATCGGTGTCGCTCCGAAACTGCGCCGGTCGAGATCCCGGGCGTGGTATCGACGGCGCAGTGCGGAGCGCCGTCCTCGTCCTGCTCGTCGCCTGCCGTGGCTCGTCGGCGACGCCGGATCCCGATAGCGCGCCGTCCGATGGGCCGGCACCGGACGTCATGCACCTCGACAAGTCCGAGGGCTGCGTCGGCACGTTCGGCGACAAGCTGACCGAAGGCCACGGCCGGCTCGACGGCACGGTCGTCGCGGTGCTCGCGCCGGGCAACACCACGTGCCCGCGCCCCAACAACGATCACCTGATCCTCGAGGTGCGGATGGGCGGCGACGTCTACCGCATGGTCGCCGCGATGGAGTCGACGGTCGGCGAGCCGAACATGGCGTTCGCCACCAAGGCCGCCGCGCTGACGGGCCCGGCGTGGAGCGATGGCTGGCACCTCGATGCGCCGCTCGACTACGTCGAGGATCTCGGTCTGCACCGGCTGGACTTCACCCCGATGCCGATGTTCGACCTCGCGGACGCCGTCACCGGACCGATCGTCATCGGCGCCAGGATCTCGGTGTACGCGACGGTGGAAAACTCCGACGACAGCGCGCACCTGATCCATCGCAACTTCGCCGGGCTCGATGGCGCGTTCGTGATCGATCCCGAGGGCAGCCCGCAGTACCTCGCCCTGCGCTTCGACAACCAGCTGTTCTGACCCGGCTGCCCGGCCTGCGGCAACTTACCCGAGGAAGCCGCGCGCGATGTTCATCAGCTCGGTGTTCGCAGCCACCGACTTGCCGAACGCTTCCTTCTCGGAGGCGCTCAGCTCGAACTCGTGAACGCTCTCGGCGCCCTTGTTCGTGAGCTTCACCGGCACGCCGACGAAAGCGCCCTTGACGCCGAACTCGCCGTCGAGCTCGACCGAGCACGGCAGCACGCGGCCCTGGTTGCGGACGATCGACTCGACCATCAGGCAGGTGCCGGCGCCGGGCGCCAGCCACGCCGAGGTACCGATCAGGCCGGTCAACGTGGCGCCGCCCTTCTTGGTGTTCTCGACCACCTCGTTCAGCTTCTCGGGCGACAGGAACTTCGACACCGGCACGTTGCCGATCATCGCGGTCGACAGGATCGGCACCATGTCCTTGTCGGTGTGGGCGCCGAGCACGATCGCCTGGATGTCCTCGACCGACACGCCCGCGGCCTTCGCGAGGTAGAAGCGGAAGCGCGCGCTGTCGAGCACGCCGGCCGAGCCGATCACGCGCTCGCGCGGGAAGCCGGTGACCTGCTTGGCGACGAACACCATCGCGTCGAGCGGGTTCGAGACGACGATCAGCACGGCGTTGGGAGCGTACTTCTTGACGTCGCCGCAGATCGTCTTGACGATGCCGGCGTTGATGTTGATCAGCTCTTCGCGCGACTGACCGGGCTTGCGCGGCACGCCGGCCGTCATCACCACCACGTCCGCACCCTCCATCGCCTCGGCCTTGTCGGTGGCGACGAAGTTGACCGAGTGGAAGCCCTCGTAGGGACCACACTGCGCGAGGTCGATGGCGCGGCCTTCGGCGGGACCGGCCTTGAGATCGATGAGAACCAGGTCGCCCAGATCCTTCTGGGCGGCCCACTGCGAGACAGCAGAACCGACGGCTCCGCCGGCTCCGACAATGGCGATCTTCGGACGCTTGATCATGTTGCCGGCGTCATACCGCCGACCGTGAATGCCGCGCAACAGTCGGCGGCCGCGTGTGGCGAGCACGCTGCGAATCTTGGTCGCCGACCCGTTCGGATCATGGACGATCGATACCCGGACGCGAGGCATGCTGCGTGCACCGTCGAGGATGTGTGCGACGTGGGTGGCTCCTGTTAAGTTTTTGTGCCTGTGGGCATGCACCGCCATCGCGCGCGGTCTGCGGCCCCGGGTTCGCAACGCTGTCGCAGCAGTCGACGGGAATTTCGGTTGCGATGGAGGAGCGGCCGATCCACGAGATCACGTCGGTGCGCGTCGCCGGCGTCGATCCGGCGCTCGCACGCACGCTGTCGAGTCAGCTCGCGACCAAGGTCGGCACGCTGGTCTCCGAGGCGCCGCTTCGCGACGACGTGCGCCGGCTGTGGAAGTCCGGTGTCGTCGCGGATGCGCGCGTCGAGCTCGAAGGCCACGACAGGACCGGCGTGGTGTTCCTGGTCGAGCCGCGCGACGTCATCGATCGGGTGACGATCCGTGGCGGCGATCGCGAGATGGCGCGGCGCTTCCGGCTGCTCTCGGGCGCACCGTACGAGCCGGCGCGCTTGCAGCGGATGGCCGAGTCGGCGCAGCTCACGTTCATCCGGTCCGGACACGTCGACGCCAACGTCGAGATCAAGCGAGCGGCGACGCCGCACGGAGTCGCGGTCTGCGTGGCCGCCAATCCCGGCCCGAAGCTGACGATCGCCGAGATCGAGTTCCCCGGCGCTTCGCTGCCGAAGACGGCGTTGCTCGCCGAGATGAAGGGCAGCAAGAAGACCAATCGCGTCGGCGGCGTGTTCGATGCCGGCGGCTTCGAGATCGACAAGATCTATCTCGAGGCCGCGTACTGGGAGCGCGGGCACGCGGATGTCCGCGTCGGCGAGCCACGCGCGATCAGGCGCGGCACCAGGCTGATCGTCGAGATCCCGATCGACGAAGGCCCGGTGTTCCGGTTCGGTCGCGTCACCGCGAGTCACCGGCTCGATCGGCCGGTCGCGCTCGACGGCATGTTCGCGCGCAGCAAGATCGTCGACCTGCTCGAGAGACTGCGAGCGCTGCCGGGCGTCGACGACGTCACGCCGCGCACCAACATCGATCGCGAGCGCCACACGATCGACGTCGCGTTCGACATCCAATGGAGGTGGCCATGGCACGTGCTGTCGCACTGGCGCTTGCCCTCGTCGTCGTGAGCTGCGCCGGCAGCAAGAAACCGCCGCCCGACTTCCTCGGCGAGCCGGTGCCGAAGCAATGCGCGCACGACGAGGAGACCGAGTTCTGCATCGGCTGGTGGGTGGAGCGCTTGCTCGTCAGCTTCTTCGGCATGCGGCCGTACGACGACTCCGCGATCGAGCGCTACGTCACCAGCGTCGGCAACCGCCTCGCGCGCGTGTCGGGCGATCGCCGGCGGTGGAAGTTTCGCGTGCTCGACGATCCGAGCGTCCAGGCGTTCGTGATCAGCGGGTCGACGGTGTACCTCCATCGCGGCATCCTCGCGATCCTGCGCTCGGAGGCCGAGCTCGCCGCCGTGCTCGCGCACGAGATGGGGCACCTGCGCGGCGGCCACACCCGCGAGAACTGGATCGGCGCCGACGTCCAGCGCAGCGAGCTGGAGAAGTCGATGCAGCACAGGTACGACCGCGACGACGAGATCCAGGCCGACGAGAGCGCGGTGTTCCTGCTCGCTCGCGCCGGCTACGATCCGAAGGCGGTCGAGACCATGTTGCGCGCGCTCGCGGGCACGGCGCGTTACGACGCGGTCGAGGATCCGGACGCCGTCCATCCATGGTGGCCGGATCGGATCGCGCGCACGCAGAGCATCCTCGCTCGCCAGGCGGCGACCGGCGAGGTCGGTGAGGAGCGCTACCGCACGCGCGTCGCGTCGTTGATCGTCGGACCCGATCCGCGCCGGATCTCGGTGATCGGCACGACGGCGGTGTTCGCGGCTGCCGGGGCGGCGCTCGATCTGCCACCGTTCACCTCGAGCAACGTCGACGACGATCGCCTCGACGTCACGCTCGCCGCCGGCGGTACGCTGCGCATCCACGCGGTCAACGCGGACATGGCGAAGCTGATGGCGGCGATGGCGAAGGACGATCACGGCGTGCTCGAGGTCCACCAGGAAACCACCAACGAGGCGATCACGATCTCCGTGGAGGGCATCGCCGATGCGGCGTTCCTCGCCCGCACGCTCCGCGCGGCGATGCGCGCTCCGACCCGCGACGAGCTCGCGCGGCTGACCCCGAAGCGCGTCGATCTGAACGCGCCGCGGCGGCTGTGGGCTATGGCGCGATGAAGATCGGGTTGGTGACGCCGAACGGCTTGCGACCCGGATGTACCGGCTCGAGGTTCGCGCTGCCGTAGGCCGCGACGATCACGAAGCCGCCGGTCGCCGCGCTCTGGATCGGGATCGCCTTCGAGAACCGGATCGTCGGATCGTCTGGATCCGCGTCGCCCGGCACGATCGAGATGATCTCGGCGCTGACGCCGTCGACGATGACCTCGATCTCCTCGACATCGATCCACGTCGCGGCGCGGACCACCACATCGATCGACATCGGCGAGCCCGCTCCGGTCACGGTGTCACCGGGCCTGGCATTGCCGATCGACGCCGAGACGTAGACACCACCGGACACCGCGGCATGGCCGGCGGCGAGTGTGTCGCGCACCTGGTTCGCGGTCAGATCGCGCGGGTCATCGGTGCCGAGCGCGAGGCAGGTGCGCGGGTAACCGATCGGCGACCCGGTGAGCCCGTGACTATCCGACGAGCCGACGGCGAACACCTTGCGTCCTGCGCGAAGCAGGCTGAACCAGTCCTCGACGGTGCGGTCGCGACTCGCGAGCCAGTCGGAATCGTTGAACACCTCGAGGATCGTGAACTTGGTGTCGAACTCCTCGGGCTTGTCGGCGAGCCCGGTCGCCGGGTCGTAGCCGACGTACTCGAAGTAGTTGGCGCCACCGCGCGGGTGGTTGATGATCACGAGCGGCGATTCGGGGCGTGCGCGCGCCGCGTCGAACACGACGGGCGGCGACAGCGTGGCGAACTCCTTCGTCGGCTCGGCCGCGGTCGGGAACGTTTGCCACAGCGGCGCACCGTTGTTGACACGCGTCGGATCGGGCGTCAGCGGGAACACGCCCATGTGGCCCCAGATCTCCATCGAGGTCATCTCGACCGAGCCGAAGCCGGCCGCGAACGGCGCGACATCGAGCGCCTCGATCTCCGACTCGAAGCTCGCCACGAATTCGTGATCGGAGCGCACCGGCAGCTCGAGGCCATCGGCCACGCCCTGGGCGAGCTTGTCGAGCGAATCGTCGCCGGAGTCGTTCGACGCCCAGGTGTGGATGTGGAAATCGGCGCACTGCGCACCGGTGGTATCGACCGAGTGCTCCATCTCCGCGTCGAGCGTGGTGGTCTGCCCGGCGGCGATGTTGACGGTGGCGGTGACCAGCTCGTACTCGTAGCCGCGGGAGACGACGACATCCCAGTCGCCGACCGGCACGTCGAGGGTGAGATCGCCGGTCACCGCGAACGCGACCTGCTGGCGACCGCCGAACTTGCCGCGCTCGCCGTAGTGCTCGGGAATCGCCGGCACGTTGCCATCCGGCGGGATCACCTGGACGCGCACCGGCAGCGGCGAGGTGCCATCCGCGGCATCGACCGCGGTGACGTGAAGCTTGCCGAGCTGCGGCAGATCGATCGCGCCCGCGCTCGCGGTTCCGATCTCCTCGGAGACGATCGCCTCGCCGACGCGCACCGCATCGAGGCGGACGTTCGCGCCGGCCGGGACGTGCAGCGAGAACGTGCCATCGACCTCGGTGGTCGCCCGCGTCAGATACGCGTCGGTGGTCGCCTCGATCGCGTGGACATGGATGCCGGGTGCGGCCACCCCATTGCGGGTCACCGTGCCCGTGATCTCGCGCTGCGCCGTGCCGCGCAACCGCTCGACCGCGGCCTGCACGCCAT
>JAEYYY010000089.1 GCA_023430775.1 Pseudomonadota bacterium | reverse complement strand
GTCCATCGCAGCTTGCTGCGCTGGTGGATCTGGAACGAGAGCGCCGATGGGAAGCAGGGCTGGAAGCTGTCCGCCGACGACGTTGCCAAGACCAAGCCCGAGGTCGACAAGGCGCGGGCCGCTCTGGTGGCGTCGCTCGACGGCCCCGCGAAGCTCGCGGTCGAGGCGCGCGCGCAGGATCTGGTGGCGCGCGGCTTCGATGCCGACACCGCCGCGACGCTCGCCCACGCGCCGCTGTTGCGCGACACCTTCGCGCTGCTCGCGGCCGCGAAGTCGTCGAAGCTGGCGTTGCCCGACGCGGCGGCGCTGTTCCATCGCGTCGGTCGCACGCTGCACCTCGACACCGTCGACGAGGTGCTGCTCGGCCAGATCCCGAGCAACGTCTGGGAGCGCCGTTTCCTGACGTCGCTGGAGCGCGAGACCTCGGCGATCCGCCAGCGCGGCGTCGGCAAGCTGGCGGCCAACCCGCAGCTGCCCGAGCAGCACAAGGACTGGCTCGATCGGATCGGTGACTCGCTGCGGATGGTGAAGCAGCTCGGCGCCCACGGCCTGGTGCCGCTGTTCCTCATCCTCGAGGACTACCGCCAGCACACGTGAGCGACACCGATCGCAAGCTGGCGAGCCAGGTCGTCGACGGCGGGCGCATGCGCGCCCTGCTCCTCGAGCTGTGGCAGCGCACCCGGATGGACTGGGGCTTCGTCACCGACCGGCTATCGACCACGTTCCGCAAGGAGACGTGGATCGGCGCGCACGATCGGCGGTTCGTCAGCGAGGTGCTGTACGGCCTGGTTCGCCACCTGCGGCGGATCGATGCCGCCCTCGATCGCGGAGCGAAGGGCAAGGGCAAGCGCGCACCGCGCGACCTCGAGCGGTTGCTCGCGCTGCTGTTGCTCGAAAGCTTGATCGAGCCGGCGCAGGCAGCGCGCGTCGAGACCGACCGCGACTGGAACCAGGTGGCGACGATCGATGACGCGATCGCGGGCGAGCGCGATCCGGCGACGCGGATCGGCCTGCTCGCGTCGTTTCCCGACTGGCTCGCGAGACGATTGGTCGCCGACTGGGGCGACCGCGCGGAAGCGCTGGCGCGGGCACTCAACCAGCGCGCGCCGATGACGGTGCGCGCGAACCTGCTGATCAACGATCGCGACACGCTCGCGGCCGAGCTCGCGCGCAGCCACAACATCGCGAGCCACCCCGGGGCGCACGTCGACACGGCCTTGATCCTCGACACCCGGATCAATCTGTTCGCCACCCCGGTGTTCAAGCGCGGCGCGATGGAAGCGCAGGACGAGGGCAGTCAGCTGCTCGCCGAGCTGGCGACCGCGAACCTCGGCAACGCGAAGCCGCTGGTCATCGATCTGTGTGCCGGTGCCGGCGGCAAGACGCTCGCGATCGCGGGCCGGCTCGCCAACCGTGGCCGGATCGTGTCGACCGACGTCGACGCGACCAAGCTCGAGGAGCTGCGCAAGCGCGCGCGGCGGGCGACGGTGTCGAACGCGCGTGCGGTGCAGCTCGATGGCGGGCAGTGGCCGGAAGAGCTGGTCACCATGCGCGGCAAGGCCGACGTGGTGCTCGTCGATGCGCCGTGCTCCGGCATCGGCTCGCTGCGGCGCAACCCCGAGGCGCGGTGGCGATTGCGCGAGACCGACCTCGCCGACTTCGCGAAGCGACAGCAACAGATCCTGCGCGAGGCGAGCGGCCTGGTCGCGCCGGGAGGCCGGCTGGTCTACGCGACGTGCACGCTGTTGCGGGTCGAGAACCAGGACGTCGTCGATGCGGTCGCCGAGCTCACCCGGATTCCCCTCGCCGACGTCCTCGGACCTCGCGCGGCGAGCTTCGATCACGCCGGCGACTTCGTGACGGCGCCCGACACCCACGGGACCGACGGCTTCTTCGCAGCCGTGCTGAAGCGCCGCTGAACCGTGCTACAGGAGATCGGTGCGTGCCGCGCTGGTTGTCTGCGGTCTCGCCGCCTGCTGGACGGGATCCACGGCGGTCCCCGAGACGCGCGTCGAGAGACCGAAGCAGTGCACGATCCGCGAGACCGATGCCGAGATCGCGGGGATGGCGCAGCTCTCCGTCGAGGGCTTGCCGTTCGCGCTCCAGCCTGGCCCGTTCCGCCGCTTCGACGTCACGTTCCACGATGCGATCGGCCGCGCGCACCTCGAGACCGCGAGCCTCGCGCTCGACGGCGATCTCGATCTCGGCGAGGTCACCCTGCGACCGCGCGGCGGCAAGCCTCGCGAGCGCTGGGTCGACATCCGTACCGGCACGGCACGCGAGGCCACGGGCGATGCCCTCAAGGTCGAGGTCTCGCTTCCGGACGGCATCGCGCCGAAGTCTCTGACGTTCGTGTTGCCGTGTCGCGACCTGACGTTCACGCCGCCACCGGATGCCGCCGACGAGGCCGAGCTCGAGCAGGTCTCGCTGCCCGTTCACACCCAGCTGCGCCCGTCACCCGACGGACCGGTGGTCGCGCGGGTCGTGGGCCGGATCGATCCCGACGATCGCGCAGGCGGCCCGATCGCGATCGATGCCACGGTCATCGGCCGCCGCGGCTCGATGACGCAGCTGCGCATCGACGGCACCAACCCGGTGACGGTGTGGGCGAGCTCGCTGGCGCTCCAGCCGGCCATCGGCGACGGCGGCGGCGGCTTCGGGTACGGCCGGTCCGGCTACACGCAGCCGTCGAGCACGTGCTCGCGCGATGTCCCGATCCATGTTCGCGTGCGCGGTCGCGTCGTGCGCGTCGGACGGATCAAGAAGGGTGCGTCGTTCTTCACCACCGGTGACGGCGACGGCGATGACGTGCCGATCGATCTCGGGTTGCGCGAGCCCGCCTTGCAACCGGCGATCAGCGCCGCCGACTTCGCTGCATGCGAGTGATCTCCGTCAGCGCGCGATATCGCAGGGTGCGTGACGACGTGAGTCAGAGTGCCCCGGAGACCTTCTGCCGTGCGGGCATCCGTCATGCAGGTCCAGGCGGCCATGGACCCGGGCTCGGGCCAACCGCCGCAACCCTCAACGTCGCGTGTTGCCGATGGCAACGTACGCGCTTCATCACGTGCTAACGTCGGCAAGCGCATGCCGATCGAAGTCAGCGTGGTGCGCGAGCTTGCCGCGCTCCGAGCGATCGAACCGGCGTGGCGCTCGCTGGCGACACAGGGCGCGGGCGCACTGTTCCGCGGGCCCGATTGGCTGCTGCCGTGGTGGGGCGCATACCACAACACCCTGGGCGCCGAGCTCCACGTCATGGTCGGCCGCGCGACCGCCGAGGACATCCAGACTCCCGGCGCGCTGTCGGGCCAGATGAGCCTGGTGCAGCCAGGCGAGATCGTCTGCATCGCTCCGCTCTATCGCCGCACCGTCAAGGTGGCGCTGCTCGACACCCGCGAGCTGCGGATGATCGGCGACGCCGGTCCGCGGCCGCCGTCGCTCGACATCCTGTCGCGGCCGGGCTGGGAGGATCGCGCGGGCGCCGCGTTCGCGCGCAAGCTGATCGACGAGGCGAGCACCTGGGATCTGGTCGATCTCGAACCGCTCGCGGATCCGTCGCGCGTGCGCGCCAACCTCATGCAGCGCCTCGCCGCCGCCGGCTACACCGTCGAGTCGTCGACCTCGGCCGGCGGCGCCAGCCGGATCGCGCTCTCGCTCGCACCGGCGGAGGCCACCGACGGGCTCGGCGTGATCACCACGTTCGGCGATGACCTCGCCGCCCTGCGCAAGGGCATGTCGGCGCTGCGCCGGCTGTCGCGCCTCGAGTGGTCCGAGCGCGACGAGCCCTCGCCGCTCGCCGATCCGGAAGCGATGGGCCTCCTCGAGGAGGTCGCGCTGGCGCTCGGCAAGGAGGGCCGCGTCCGGCTCGCCCGCCTCGACGACGCCCAGGGCGAAGCGTGTGCCGCGGCGCTGGTCGTCGACGACGGCGAGCACTTCGCGACGGGCCCCGCCGCTGCCCGCGCCGTCGTCCTCGCGATGGCGGTCGATCCCCAGGCCAAGCGCGCCTCGGCCCGGTTGCTCCACGCCGAGGCGCTCGCCGCCCGCAGCCGAGGCTGCATCGCGCTCGATGTCGTCACCGGCGTCGGCGACTACCCGCTGCCCGCGCTGCCCACGTCGAAGCAACCTGCCCTCGCCGTTCGCGTGTGGGGCCACTCCACCAC
>JAEYYY010000056.1 GCA_023430775.1 Pseudomonadota bacterium | reverse complement strand
TAGCCCGCCACGGCTTGCTGCCAGCGATCGACGATCGGCACGGGCTCTTCACCTTCTGGCTCCTCCAACGGGAAGACCAGATGGCACCCACCGAGTACCGCCAGGAGTGCCAACCGCATCGCAGCCATTTTCGTCGGTTCTCGGTCTATCGTAAAGCGAATGCTCCGGCTCGTCGTCCTTGCTGCCCTCGCGACCGGGTGCGAGCTGGTGTTCCCGTTCAACGATCCCGACGCATCGGTGGGCGACACACCTCCCGGCGACGATGCGAGCTGCGGTGCCGACCTCGCAAACGATCCTCTCAACTGCGGGAGCTGCGGACATGCGTGCGGCGGAGCCACTTGCACGGCGGGACTGTGTCAGCCGATCGAGCTGGCGACGCGACCGAGCCCGATCGCGGACGTCGAGGTCTCGGTCTCGCACGTCTACTGGATCGAGGGCGGTCGCATCCATCGGATGTCGAAGGAAGGTGGCGGCATCGAGACCCTCAACGCACCGAACAATGTCACCGCGATCGCCGTCGATGCATTTCGGCTCTACTGGGTCGAGAATGGCGCGGTGCGGGAGTGTCTGCAGGCCTCGTGCGCCGTCGGGGGTGTGGTCAACGGCCTCTGCACGACTGATGGTCAGCTGTCGGTCGGCGACGACTTCGTCGGCAACACGTGCATCGACACAGGGGTCGCCTACCGCACCCACAAGCAGCAGCGAATGCCCGAGTCCGTCATCACCTCGTTGAGCGTACCGGCCGGCATCGTGGTGGCGGGCGACGACGTGTTCGTCGCGGACAAGGGCGCCGGCCGCCTGCTGGTGTCGAGAGACGGCGCCAACCCGCAGCCGATCTCGAACGACGACACCGTCAATATCGATCAACTCGCCGTCGACGACTCCAGGGTCTACTGGACCGGCAACAACATCATCGGCGCGACGGAACGCATCGAAGCCACCTCGACCATCCAGCTCACCCCTGCGAACATGCCGGCAGCGATCGCTGCCTCCGGCGGACGCGCCTATTACGTGGGCGGCCTCAACACTGGTTATCTGCGGCAAGTGGATCGTGCGGGTGTCGTGACCGACCTGATCCCGAGTCTCGACGTCCCGGTGTCGGTCGCGGTCGACGACGAATTCGTCTACGTGCTGACCTCGCCGGGCGGCGTCAACCGGATCCTCAAGGTGGCGCGATGAGACGAGCCCTCGTCCGGTAGTCGCCCGACGTCAGCTCCCAGACGTCGAGCAGCTCGAGGATAGCGCGCTATTCGATGCTCGGGTTCGACGGCCGTGCCACGAGCGTCTGCGCCTCCGAGCGCGGCGGCGCGACGTCCTCGATGTCCGCGATCATCGGCGGCGGCGCGTGGTCGGCGACCATCAGCGCACCGACGGCCGTCTTCTCCTCGGCGCGCGGCGTCCTCGCCTCGATCTTGCGCGGCATTGCCCACCAGGCCTTGGCCTTGGCCACGGTCCACGCGTGCTCGTCGGGGATGTCGATGGCGCGCAGCACCTCGGTGAGCTCGCGCGCGTCGGGGCGATCGGCCGGCTCCTTGCCGAGGCAGCGCACGATCACGGCTTCGAGCTCGACGGGGAACCAGCCCTCGATCAGCGGGCGCAGCGGCGGAATCGGCGCGTCGACGTGGGCGCGCAGGATCTCGTCGACGGTGTTGCCGGCGAACACCTCGCCACCGGTCAGCAAGTACCAGGCGACGCAACCGAGCGAGTAGATATCGCCGCGCGGATCGAGCGCCTCTGCTTGCGCTTGCTCGGGTGGGATGTAGCCGGGCGTGCCGATCACCGAGCCGTCGACGGTGAGGCGATTGCCATCGGAGCTCTCGCCGGGCATCGCCGGTGGCCGGCTCGGCTTGGTGCCGATCGCGGTCGGCAGGTCCGCGTTGATCGGCTTGGCCGCGGCGGTCGGCGCATCGGGCTTGCGTGCGGCCTTGCCGGCGGCGGTCGTCAGCCGGCGGCGCTTGCTGTCGGCGGGCACCGAGAGCTCGCTGACGCGGTGGACGATGCCGAAGTCGAGCACCTTGACGATGTCGACCTCGTCGGCGGCGCGGCACAGCACGAGGTTCGCGGGCTTGATATCGCGATGGAGAAGCCCGGCCTCGTGCGCCTCGGAGAGCGAGCTGCACGCCTGCGCGATGATCGAGATGACGCGCGCCGGCGGCAGCGGGCCCCAGGTCTTGACGAGCTGCGAGAGGTCGAAGCCGTCGAGTAGCTCCATGACATAGAAGAACGTGCCGTCGCCGGTGACGCCGTAATCGTAGAGCTCGATGGTGTGGCGCGAGCGCATCGAGGCGAGGGTCTGCGCTTCGCGACGGAACCGCTCCTGGATCAGCGCGGCGGTCTCCGCGTCGTTGGCGATGTCGCTGCGCACGAGCTTGATCGCGGCGCGACGCGCGAGCAGCTGGTGCTCGGCGCGCCACACCTCGCCCATGCCGCCGAGGCCGAGCCGCTCGACCAGCCGGTAACTGCCGAGCTGCTTCGCGCGCGCCTCGGCGGAGCGTGCCTCCGCGCGGGCGGCACCGACGGCGCGGCGCATGCGCACCACGTTCCACGAGAACAGGAGGGCGACGCCGAGCGCGATCGCGAGCGCGACGATCGACGCGATGATCGACGTTCGATCGAGCCGGTGCATCGGCCCGAGCAGCGACGATTCGGGGACCAGGGTCGCGAGATACCAGTCGGCGGAGACCGGCGTGCCGGCGCGCTGCCCGCCGACCATCGCGATCGACACCAGGTAGTCGCCGTCGGCCGTGGGCAACCGGCGGAAGTGCGGCTCGTCGGTTTCGCGGGCCTGCGCGAGCGCGTCGCTGGCGAACAGCGCCGCGAGCGCCGGATCTTGGAAGTCGGTGTAGCGCAGCAGCCGCTTCTCGCGCGCCGCCTCGGGCACCACCTTCGACGAGCTCGCCAGGATCGTTCCGTCGGCGGTGAACATCACGGTGTGTGCGCCCTCGAGCGGTGTCGAGTGGAGAAACGTGCTGAGCTCCGCGACGTCGTAGTCGATCGAGATCACGGCCTCGAGCTTGTTGTCTGCGCCGTAGACCGGCTCGGTCACGGTCAGACCGGTCTTGCCCGACGACGAGAACACGCGGGGCGGTAACCACGTGCGCTTGCCGGTGTCGACGGCGGCCTGGTAGTACGGCCGCGTCCGCGGATCGTAGGTGTTCGGCTTGCGCTCGACCTCGACCAGCTGGCCGCCGAGGACGTCGTAGTTGACGCGCGTGCCGGTGGTGCCGACCGAGCTCTCGAGCACCCGCAGCTTGCCCTCGTCGCTGAAGTACGCGCCCCACGAGGCGCCGACGGGAAACGCGATCGTCGCGTTGTAGACACCGGGACGCCCGAGCACCGCATCGCGCAGCCGGGTCAACGCATCGGGGATCGGCATCGCGACATCCGCGAGCGTCCGCATCGTCGCCAGCACCGGCTCGGCTTGATCGAGCGAGAACGCGACGTCGTGCTCGACGGCGGTGGCCTGCGCGATCAGCTGATGGCGCGCCATCGTCTCGGCGGTCTCGCGGGTGGCGCCGCGACCGAGGAGCAGGACGGAGACGCCGGCCGCGATCACCAGTGCCGGCAGGATGACGAGGACGCCGCCCGGCGAGGCGAGTGCCCGCGCGACCCGCGTCGCGGGTTTGTGATCGCGTACGGTGCCCGTCGATCGCGGCGAATCGCCCACTCGATCTCAGGGTACCGCAGCCGCGAAGGCGAGTTACGGCTTTGCCGGAACGATCGCCTGCTATCTCCCGAGACCGGCCAGCCACTTCAGCCAGCCGGCGAGATTGGACTCGCGGCGCCGCATGTCACGCCACCGCGCGGTCGAGCGCTGCGATGTCGAGCTTCGACATCTTCATCATCGCCTCCATCGCGCGCTTCGCCTTGTCGGGCGGCACGCTCGGGCCCCAGTACTTCGCGATGTCGCGCGGGCTGACCTGCCACGACACGCCGAAGCGGTCCTTGAGCCAGCCGCACGGACCGTGCTCTCCACCACCGGCGACGAGCGCCTCCCAGTAGCGATCGATCTCCTCCTGCGAGTCGCACTCGACGCTCAGCGAGATGGCGTCGGTGAACTTGAAGTGGTCGCCGCCGTTCAACAGAACGTAGCGCTGGCCGAGCAACTCGATCTCGACCACCATCACCGCACCGGGCGACGGCGAGACCGAGACGTCGGGATACCTCAGCGTGCTGAGGATGCGCGCGTCCTTGAAGATCGAGGTGTAGAGCTTGGCCGCTTCTTCTGCGCGGTCCTTGTAGGTGAGAAACGTGACGATGTTCGGCATGACTATCTCCTTGTGAAGCGAGGACGCTGGCGGCTGCCGCGATCCGACATCACCCCGACGATTTCTTCAGAGCGTCGAGGTGCTGGCGGATGTGCGCCGCCTCCGCAGGACTGCGCGCCAGCGAGATCGCGCGCTTGAAGCTGGCCTGCGCCTCGGCCGCCCGCCCGAGCTGTTCGAGCAGGCCGCCACGCAGACCGTGAAAATGAAAGTAGCCGTCGAGCGCGCCGGCGAGTGGCTCGACCATCGCGAGCGCGTCCGCCGCGCCCCGCGCCTTCGCGACCGCGACGGCACGATTGAGCGTGACGATCGGCGACGGCTGCAGCTGCTCGAGCCCGGCGTACAGCAGATCGATCTGCTTCCAGTCGGTGTCCGCCGGCGTCGCCGCGCGTGCGTGGAGCGCCGCGATCGCCGCCTGGATCTGATACGGCCCCGGCGAGCGGTGACGCATCGCCTTGTCGAGCAGCACCAGACCCTCGTTGATCAGGTCGCGATTCCACCGGCTGCGATCCTGCGCGTCGAGCAGCACGATCTCCCCGGCGTCATCGAAGCGGGCATCCGCGCGCGCATGTTGCAGCAGCATCAGCGCGAGCACCCCCATCAGCTCGGGCTCGTCGGAGTACATCCGCAGCAGCAAGCGACCGAGCCGGATCGCCTCGGCACACAGCTCGCCGCGCTCGGCTTGCTCGCTGCTGGTCGAGTAGCCCTCGTTGAACACGAGATAGATCGTCGCGGTCACCACCGCGAGACGGGATGCCCGCTCCATCGAGTCCGGTGCTTCGAACGGCACGTCGGCGCGCGCGATCCGCGCCTTCGCCCGCGTGATGCGTTGCTCCATCGCATCCTGACCGACGAGAAACGCCCGCGCGATCTGCGGCACGCTCAGGCCCGACACGATGCGCAGCGCCACCGCGAGCTGCTGCGCCGGCGGCAGCTCGGGATGACAGCAGATGAACAGCAGCCGCAGGATGTCGTCGCGGTAGTCCGCGGTGTCGAGCCGCTCGCCGATGTCGGGATGAACCGCGATGTCACCGTCGAGCTCGGTGCTCTTCTTCGCGCGCCGCACGGCATCGATGCCGCTGTTGCGCCCGACGAAGATCAGCCACGCTGCCGCATCGCGCGGCGGGCCGTTATTGCGCCAGGTCTCGAGCGCCTTGAGGCTCGCGTTCTGAAACGCTTCCTCCGCGGCGTCGACATCGCGGAAGTAGCGCACCAGTGCCGCGACCGCCTGTGGGCGTGCCGCCGCGAGTGCGGCATCGATCCAGGCGAGGTCGGTCACGTTCCTTCCAGCTCTCCGGGCCGAAACACCATCAACGGCCGCAGCTCGAACGCGCCCGCCGAGCCACTCGCCGCGGCGAGGTCCTTCGCCGTGGCGATCGCCGCGTCGAGATCGACGCAGTCGACGATGTAGAAGCCGAGCAGCTGCTCCTTCGTCTCCGCGAAGGGACCATCCATGATGATCGGCTCCTTGCCCTTGCGCACCGTGGTCGCCGCGGTGGTCGGCATCAGCCGCGCCACCGGACCCAGCCGCTTCTGTGCGCGCAGCTTGTCCTGCACCTTGCCGAGGCTCGCCATCACTTCGGCGTCCTTCTCCTTGGACCAGGCGCAGGTGACGGCTTCGTTGTCGTAGCAAAAAATCGCGTAGAGCATCTCGCTCCTCTTATAGCCCCGTGGTGCCCGTCATCAATTGCGCTGGGCCGCCAGCTCGGCCGCGAGCTCCTTGTGCTGATCGATCGCCGGGCCCTGTACGAAATCCTCCAGCTCGAACAGCTGGCGGACCTCGAGCTCGCCCTCGCGGAACGGCACCTTCTTCGCCCACTCGATCGCTTCCTCGCGCGTCTTGGTCTGGATCACCCAGTAACCGGCGATCGTGTTGTCACCGGCGAACGGTCCGTCGACCACCGCCCGATTGCTGCCGTCGTAGCGGATCTTGAAGCCGCGCGACGTCGGGTGCAGGCCGGTGCCGTCGAGCATCACGCCCGCCTTCACCAGATCCTCGTTGTACTTGCCCATCTCCAGCAGCTCCGCCTCGGTGGGCATCACGCCGGCTTCGGAATCCTTGTTGGCCTTGACGATCATCATGAAGCGCATGGTCGGTCTCCTTGTCTTGCCTTCTGTTCACACGACGACCGAGCCGGCGCCGAATCGACATCGCCTCGACGTTTTTTTTGCGCTCCTAACCGCCTGCAATCGCTACAGTCGCCGGCGTGCGCTGCACCTGGGTCACCGACGTTCATCTGAACTTCCTCGATCAGGCCCAGCTGATCGCGTTCTTCGACGCGGTCAAGCGCGAGCGCCCGGACCACATCCTCGTCACCGGTGACACCGGCGAATCGCACGACGTCTGGAAGTTCCTCGAGCTGTTCGCGCTGCTCGCCCCGACCCACGCGGTGCTCGGCAACCACGACTACTACGGCACCACGATCTCGGCGCTGCGCGCGACCGCACCGAACGAGTGGCTGCCGTCGCGTGCACCGATCCAGCTGACGCCCACCACGGCGTTGCTCGGCGTCGATGGCTGGGGCGATGGCCGCTGCGGCAACCTCGACTCCAACGTCCGGCTCGCCGACTGGCGCGACATCGGCGAGCTCGATGGCCTGTTGTTCTGCAGCGCCGAGGAGCGTTGCGCGCGGCTGCGATCGCTCGGCGATGCCGAGGCCGCCATGCTGCGCGATCAGCTGTCGCGCACCTCCGCGCGCGAGCTGATCGTCCTCACTCACGTTCCGCCGTTTCCCGATGCCTGCTGGTACGACGGCAAGCGATCGTCTCCCGACTGGCTGCCGTGGTTCACCTGCGTCGCCGTCGGCGAGGTCTTGCTCGCGCACGCGCACGCGCATCCGGACACCGCGATCACCGTGCTGTGCGGCCACACGCATGGTCGCGGCGAGTTTCGCGCTGCGCCCAATCTCTTCGTGCGCACCGGTGGCTGGCCACCGCGCCACAAGAGCTACGGCAATCCGATCGTGCAAGCGACGTGGGACGTCGCCTGACGTCGCGTTTCCTACGAGCGCGATCGCACGCGTGAGGCCCACCCTCCGCTTGCGGTCACGCTTGCCTCCCGGTGGTAGCCGTACCACTGGAGGTCAAACATGTACGTCGACGGATTCATTGTTCCAGTCCCGAAGAAGAAGCTCGGCGAGTACACGGAGTTCTCGAAGAAGGCGAGCGAGTTGTGGATGAAGCGCGGTGCGCTCAGCTACGTCGAGTGCGTCGGTGACGATGTCAAACCCGGCGAGGTCACCTCGTTCCCGCAGGCCGTGAAGCTGAAGGACGACGAGGTCGTGGTGTTCTCGTGGATCACCTACAAGTCCAAGGAGGATCGCGATCGCATCAACAAGGCGATCATGGACGACCCGACGATGAAGGAGATGGGCGAGCACATGCCGTTCGACGGCAAGCGGATGTTCATGGGCGGCTTCAAGCCGATCATCGAGGCCTGATCAGCTCGGATCGACGCAGACCTGGTTCGCGCAGGTGTCGGTACAGACGGCGCCGCACTCGCCGCAGTTCTCGGCGAGCTCGGTATCGCAGTAGGTCTGCGGCTGCGCGACCGGCCGCTGATCGCACTCGCAGACGTATTCAAAGACGGCGGCGCGGCAGCCCTTGTCGTTCCACACACGGCTCTGGTCGTCGGAGATCTGGACGCAGTCCTCGATGCCATTGGCGTCGTTTGGCTCGCCTTTCGAGAACGCGTCGAACACGAGCGGCTCGCCGGTGACCCACACCATGGTCCCTTCGCTCGCGTGATCGCTGAGCCCGATCCAGATCGAGGCTCCTTGGATCTGCATGGCCACGAGGGCCTGCTCGGCGGCGTCGTCGATCACCACGAGGTGCCCGCCGTCGGACTCGCAATCGGCCTCGGCGGCGAACCAGTCCGCGGCACTGCCGCGCCGGTACTTCGAGGTCGAACCGGCGACGTCGGCGTACGCCGGGCCGCAGGTCCCCGCGGTCACACCGTCCGTGACCGGCTCGGAGGTGACCGGCTCGAAGTTGACGCGCCCGCAGGCAGCAAGCGCGATCAGGGACCACCACTTCACGTCGCTTCCATGCTCGCACGCCTCGATGCGCCGATCGCGCATCGCTGTTACCTCGTTGTGCTTGGCGCATCGCGCCAGGCACAGGCGCAGCTATTGCTCGATGACCCCACATGCCGTCGTTCACCCATCGGAACGCGAGGTTCGGACTGGCTTCTCGAGTTGCCGCCGTCGCGGCGGTGGCTTGCGGATGCGCCACTGACGAGCTGACCTTCGACGAGGTCTCGTCGAACGCGACGGTCGCCGAGCAGGTACCGACGACCGGTTGCTCGACCGCCGTGGTGCTCGGTCTGTCGCGACAGATCGCGGACGAGATCGCCTGCGACCTGCCCGGCCAGTTCATCGACTTCAGCGCCCCCGGCATCGTGCTGACCAGCAACGCCGTGCTGCCCTATCTCCAGGCCGGCGCGGCCGCCGACATTCGCGCGGTCGCGCAGACCCGCACGGTGCGGGTCAACAGCGCGTTCCGCACGCCACCGCAGCAGTACTTGCTGCGCGAGTGGTACCTGCAGGGTCGCTGCGGCATCGCGGCTGCCGCCACCGTCGGCCGCTCGAACCACGAGTCGGGCCGCGCGCTCGATATCTCCGGCTACTCGCTGTCGACGATGACGGCGAACGACTACGCGCACAGCGTGCCGGGCGATGACCCGCACTTCGACCATGTCGACTCGCTCGACCTGCGTGGCCACGACGTCAAGGCGTTCCAGCGGCTGTGGAACCGCAACCATCCCGAGGATCAGATCGCGGAGGACGGGCTGTACGGCCCGATGACCGAGGCGCGGCTGAAGGCGGCACCGGCGACGGGCTTCCCGATCGGCGCGATGTGCAACAGCGAGCCGCCACTCGGGATCGACGAGCGCCGCGCGCAGATGGTCTCGATCAGCGGCGCCGACCGCGCGCCACCGGCGACCGCGATCACGTATCGCGTCGCGCTCCTCAACACCGGCAACGTCGACTGGCCCGCGACGACGCGGCTGATCGTCAGCGACGGCAACAGCGAGCTGCGGTCGCCGAGCTGGACGTCGCCGACGGAGATCACCACGCTGTCGAGCGCGACCGGCGTCCGTCAGCTCGCGATGGTCGACATCGAGGTCATCACGCCGCCGGTCACCGAGGAGACCGTGATCGTCGAGCAGCTATCGCTGACCGACGGCACGGCGACGTTCGGCGACGACATTCGCATCGCACTCACCGTGGTGCCCGACACCACCGAGCCCGAGAGCGGCGACGGCAGCGAGCCGACCGACGAGGAAGGCGAGGCGATTCCGCCCGACTTCGGCGAGGCCACCGGTGGCTGCTCGACGGGTGGCCACGCGGGCTGGCTCGGCCTGGCACTGGTCGCGCTGATCGTCCCTCGCCGCCGCAAGAACTGAGCTTAGAAGCTCGGGTTGTCGCACGCGTGGCGGTCGGGGATGCCGCCGAAGCACGGGTTGATCGGGAACGTCCACACCGACAGCGAGTCGATGTTGGTGATCGCGCCCGACGACGCGAACCCGTAGGTGCCGGCAGGAATGACGTCCCTCATCGGGATCTCGAGCTGGTTCTGCCCGTCGAGGAAGCAGCGCAGGAACGCGTTGCGCTCCTGGGTGATGAAGCGCCAGGCGGCGAACGTCAGCGGCGGCTCGACCCGGCCGGCGAGCTCGATCGTCACGGTCTGCCCGCCGACCTCCTGCGCGATCAGCTCGTCGTTGCCGTCCTCGTTGGTGTCGCGACGGATCGTGCACGAGGCGCCGTCATCGAGGCCGTTGCCGTTGACCGCGACCTCGAGGAAGCCGGTCGGTTCCAGCCAGACGAGCAGCGCGACATCGAGCTGGGCGTACAGCCCGTCGCTCGACAGCTTGCGCGAGTGCTCCCACCGCGCGTCGGTGAAGGTGCGTGCGACGTCGCCGCCGATCGACCAGCCCTCGCCCAGGTAATCTTCGGAGCTGTCGATCGCGAAGGCATCGAACCGCGACAGCGAATCGCCATCGCGCGACGGCCGCGGATCGCAGGCATCGCCGACGTCGTCGCCGAGGCCGAACGCGCTCGCCTCGCCAACGTCGGCCTGGTCGTCGAACACCATCGGGCAGACGTCACAGCGATCGCCGAAGCCATCGCCGTCCTCGTCGTGCTGGTCCGGGTTGTGGCGTTCCGGGCAGTTGTCCTCTGCGTTAGGCACGTCATCCGCATCGACATCGTTGGGGTCGAGCGGGGGCAACTCGAGGCGATCGACGTCACCGCAGGAGGCAACCATCACCATCGCGCATGCGACGTGTAGCCACCCGGGCTTCTGCGCTAGGCTCTGGCCGTGCGCCGTCTTGCCCTGGTCTCGATCTTCGTCGGTTTCGCGTGCGGACATCCTGCGGGAGGTACCAACGACGGTACCGGTCCCACGAAGGGTACACCGCCCGATGGAGCGGCCAAGGGCGACTTTCCGAAGGGGCCGCCACTCGTCACACCCGGCGAGCGCATGCAGTACAAGGTGGCGCTCAAGGGCCTCGAGCTCGCGTCGTACGTGATCTCGGTCGGCGACATCGTCGATCTCGAGGGCAAGAAGACGATCACCGTGTCGGGCAACGCGAAGCTCGCCGGCATCGCCGCGTGGTTCGGCGGCAAGGTCGACGACACGCTGACCAGCTGGCTCGACATCGAGACCGGCCGCTCGCGCCGCTTCCAGGTCGACGAGTACGGCTCGCGCAGTGAGGACATCGAGCACACGATCGCCGATATCGCGAAGCGCGACGGCGCCACGGTCCCCGTGATGTTCCACATCAACAACGATCCTCCCACGCCCGAGCCGCAGAAGGCCGCGCTGCCGGAGACCTGGTGCTTGAACTCGTTCCTGGTCGCGCTGCGCTCGTGGGAGGGCCCGCCCGGCAGCGTGCAGAACCTCGAGGTGTTCCGCAGCCGCAACCTGTGGAAGATGACGGTGACGATCAAGGGCAAGACCAAGATCTCCACCGACCTCCCCGAGACTCCCGAGATCGGTGCGATCCGGTTCGACGCGCACGTGGTCAAGCTCGACCGCGACGGCGGCAAGTTCCCCGACACCGACGAGCGCGACTTCTCGCTGTGGGTCAGTGACGACGCCGGCCGGGTCCCGCTCCAGATCAACGCGAAGACCGATTACGGCGACGTCACGATGAAGATCGTCGACTACCAGCCCGGCAACGGCGAGCCGCTCCGGCCATGAGATCGACTACGGCTTGGGATCCCTCTTCGAGCGGAACTTCTTCTCGCCCTTGCCGATGATCTCTTTCTCGTAATAGTCGGCGCCGGCCACGCCCGACGCCGCGGCGATCGCGAGCTTCTCCTCGATGATCTTCTCGAACCCGCTCTTGGTCAGCGCGCCGGCGACGTGCGTGCCATTGATGAACAAGGTCGGGGTCGCACCGACGTTGAACTTCTCGAGCTCGGTCATGTCGGCCGCGATCAGCGCCTGACACTCGGTGCTCTTCATATCGGCGTCGAGCTTTTTGGTATCGAGGCCGATCTCGCCGGCGATCTTGAGGATGTTCTCGTGCCCGAGCGGTGCCTTGTCGCGCCCGCCGCTCTCGGCGTACGGCCCGAAGCTCTTCGCCCAGAACGCGTTCTTGAACTGGACGTACTTGTGCTGCTTCGCCGCCGCGCAGCTCGCGAGGTGCGCCGGCATCGCGGTCTCGGGGTGGACGACGAAGTTCTTGTAGACGACGCGAACCTCGCCGCTGTGCTCCTGGAGCACCTCCTCGAGCGTGTCGTTGACCTGCTGGCAGTACGGGCACGCGAAGTCGAACGCCTTGACGATCGTCACCGGTGCGCTGCTCGAGCCCTCGACGAGCCCGGCCGCGACGTTCTGGCGAATGTCGACCGCGAACACCGCATCCGCGGCGGGCTCGCGGGCTTCCTCGGCCTCGACGCTCGCCTTCTGTTGCGCGTACACCTTCTCGAGGAACGCGAGCGATTCCTCGCGCTGCGCGAGCAGGTCCTCGAGGCGCTTGACGCGCTGCTCGAGCGAGCCGCTGTTCTCGACCTTGGTCGGCTTGGTGCAGCCCACCGAGGTCAGCACCAGCGTCGCGATCACAGTCTTCATCGCGGGACCATGCCGTCCCGCTCGCCTCGCTGCAAGCTCGTTCGCGCTACGGCTTTGCCGGACCCGGCTGTTCGGCCGGCGCCGCGGCCTTCGCGTCCCGCTTGCTGCGGAACTGGTGGACACCTTTGCCCATGATCTCCTTCGCGTAGTACTCCGACGGCGGCACCTTCGACGCGTCGACCAGCGCGAGCTTCTCGTCGATGATCTGCTTGAACGCCTGCTTCGGGATCGCGCCGCCGATGAACTGACCGTTGATGAACAGGCCCGGCGTGCCGCTGACGCGGAACTTGCGCAGCTCGGTGCCGTCTTCCTCGAGCCGCTGCTTGCACGCGTCGCCGGTGGCGTCGGCCTTCAGTCGGTTGACGTCGAGCCCGATCTCACCCGAGAGCTTGAGGATGTTGTCCTCGCCCATCGCCGCGCGATCGCGCCCGCCGCTCTGCGCGTAGACGTTGAAGCCCTTCTGCCAGAACGCATCCTTCCACGCCAGGTACTTGCCCTGTTTCGCGGCGGCACAGCTGTACAGGTGTGCGAGCTGCGCCGTGTCGGGGTGCACGACGAGGTTCATGTACACGACGCGAACCTTGCCGCTGTACTCCTTCACCAGCTCGTGCAACGGCGTGTTGAGC
>JAEYYY010000095.1 GCA_023430775.1 Pseudomonadota bacterium | reverse complement strand
CGGCAGCGACCGGTCTCTCGGCCCGCGACCGACCGCACGTGCCGCACGACGCGGCGCCCGCCGGCACCGCCGCGCCGCAGAATTCGCACGGCCGTTGGTGCCACGCCGCATCGCGCTCGGCCGCGGCACGTGCCCACTCCGCCCGCTTGCGATCACCCTCGGCATCGTCGCGCACCGGCGACTTCGGTTCCGGTGGTGGCGCCGGTCTGTCGTCCGTACGCATCCGACCGCACGTGCTGCACATCGCGGCATCCGCCGGCACCGCCGCGCCACAGTGATCGCACGGGCGGCCGCGCCAGGCCGCATCGCGCTCCGCCGCGGCACGGGCCCATGCCTCCCGCTTGCGAGCACCCTCGTCATCGAGGACGCGGTTCAACGGACGACCGCACGTGCCGCACGAGGTGACGTCACGCGCTAACGCGGCCCCGCAGTACTCGCACGGCTCCGGCACACGACCACCCTATCACCCGTTTCGTAGAGCGATTAGCTGCCGGTCGGCACGATGGTGTCCTGCTCGACCATCAGCACGGTGGCGCCGTTCGGAGCGAGCGGCCGATGGCGAACACCGCGCGGCACCATCACGCCCTCGAGCGCCTTCATGTGCACGGTGTCGCGCCCCTCGATCTCGATCGACAGCTCGCCTTCGAGCACGAGGAAGAACTCGTCCTCGCGCTCGTGCGCGTGCCAGTGAAACTCGCCGCGAAACACGCCGATCCGCACCAGGCTGCCGTTGACGCCGCACAGCGTGCGATTGAACCAGTGGTGATCGGACAGCTTCTTGACGTCCGCGATCGCGATCTTCTCGAGGCCCTCGAACACCGGCTTGGTGACGATGTCGTAGTTCATGGCGACACCGTACACTCGGGCGGTGCGCTGGCTGGTGCTGATCGCGATGTGTTTCGCCTGCGACCGCGACACCCGGCGCGTCGAGGTCGATCTATCGCGCGAGCACGACAGCGCGATCACGGTCGACGGTGTGTCGTTCACGACGGTGTTCGAGGTCGACGCCAACGAGCAGGCGCCGCTCCTCGTCATGCTGCACGGCCTCGGCGACACCGCGAAGAACTTCCGCGAGGCGTGGCCGGCGATCCCGTTCAAGCTCCAGCTGTCGTTCCCGCTCGCGCCGCTGCCGATCGGCAACGGCCGCCAGTGGTTCGCGTGGCCGCCCGGTACCGACGAGGAGACGCTCGGTCGCTTGCTCGGTGATGCCGAGCAGCGGCTGTGGCCCGCGATCGTCAAGCTCGCGCGCGGCCGCAAGGTGATGGTCGGCGGGTTCTCGCAGGGCGCGATGATGGCGTACGTGATGGCACTCCGGCACCCCGACGAGGTGATCGCCGCGTTCCCGATCGGTGGCCGGCTCCCGCTCACGCTCGTTCCTGCGCACGCGCGCACCGCACCGATCGTCGCCCTCCATGGCGTCGACGATCGCCGGATCTCGATCGCTCACGCGCGCGAGAGCATCGCGGCGCTGCAGGCCGCGGGTAGCGACGCCGCGCTGCACGAGTATCCCGGCGTCGGCCACACGATCACGCCCGCGATGTTCGAGCAGTTGATCCAGCTCGTGCGCGAGCGCCTGCGTTAGTTCTTTCGCGCGACCTTGCGGAACGGCTTGCCCATCTTGTCGTCCCACGCGCTGACCTCGACATCGCGCGGCGCGGTGATCACGAACGTGCCGCCCGCCTTGTCGACCTTGACGGTGACGTCCTTCGCCTTCGCCTTGACGTCGAGCGTGACGCGAACGGTCCCGGCGGCAGGCGGATAGTCGCGGATGATGGTGCCGAGCGTGGTCCAGTACTTCAGCCACAGCGCACCGTGCTCGGGCTTGCAGTCGTCGCCCTCGACATTGATCGTCACCGAGAAGCGCTTCTTGAACGCGTCCATCATCGGCTCGACGAGCGCCTTGTTGTTCTCGCGATCGTTATTGTTCTGGGTCTCGATCCGCGACCAGTCATCGCCGGTCACCGCCTTCGCGTACTCGGCGATGTCACGGGTGTAGAAGCTGGCGCTGTGGAGCGCGCTGTACTTCTTGTCGGCCATCTGCGCCCAGCACGTCTTGCCGACGTTGAACGTGGTCAGCTTCGAGACCACCCACGCTCGGTGGTAGTCACCGGTATATTCCTTGACCTCGAACGCGAAGTCCTCGACGGGACCGGCATGGGCAAGGGACGCGCTCGCGAGCACACAGACGGCAGCCAGCTTGAGTTGCAACGTGACCTCCTGGGGAAGAGGAATTACGCGCGAGCAAGCGCAGAAATTCTCGTGAGGTCCCGCGAAGATGCAGTCACGTTCGCGCGAAGCGCCACAGCTCCCGATCGTTCTCGAGCAGGACGTGGAGGTCACCGGCCTCGTCGATCGCGACGCCCTCGACGCGCTCCATCGAGCGGCCGCGCGGATCGCGAAGCTCGGTCGCGCCGATGAACTGCGCGTGGATCTCATCCCCGCGCGACAGCAACTCGAGCTCCGCGACGGTGGCCGATTCATCGGAGCACAGGAACAGGTGACCGGTCGTGGGATCGACGGCGAGCCCGGAGAAGTCATCGCAGGCATCCTCGATTTGCGGGTCGAGCGAGATCTCGCGAGGGCTGCCCGCACCTTCGGTATCGAGGAGCACCAGCATCGAGGGCCGCGCTTCCTTCGCGAGCACCAGGTGCGCGCTGCCCGTCGGCGACAGCGCGGCCGGCAACCACGCCATCCCCTCGACGCCCTTGTTGCGGCCCTTCTTCTTCTCCTTCTTGCGCTTCTCGCCCTCGCCGATCGCCAGCGTGCGAGATGCGACCCGGCGCGCGACGGCCGAGCCAGGATCGAAGTCGAAGATCTCGAGCTCGCGACGCTCCTCGGAGACGACGAAGATCCGGCCCGCCGGATCGAACGCGACGGCCTCGAAGCAGCTCTCGCCAGGATCGCTGCCGAGCGAGACGCGCGTCGCTCGCGTGCCGCGCGCGATCACCGTCGCGGTGCGATCGAGGTCGCCGACCACGAGGAAGCGACCTCCCGGCAGCGCGACGACATCAGACGGCTCCTCGATCTCGGCATCGATCGCGTCCGCGATCCGGAACCTCGCTGGTGGGCGGGACATTACTGACTCAGGAACTTCTCGAACGCCTTGAAGTTGTACGGGCGGCCGAGGAAGTCGGCGACCAGATCGGCGGCGTCCTTGGTGCCGCCCGGCGCGAGCACCTTGTCGCGATAGCGATAGGTCTCCTTGGTATCGAGCAGGCCGGTCTTGTCGAACCGCGACAGCAGATCCTTCGCGATCACGAGGCTCCACATGTACGTGTAGTACATCGACGAGTAGCCGTAGAGATGACCGAACGAGGTGTGCTGCTTGGTGCCGTCGACGAACTCGAACGGCGTGTACTGGCGCTGCAGCTTCTTGACGGTGGCGAGCTGATCGAGCTTCGCCGGATCGGCGCGATGGAACTCGAGCGAGATCGCCGCGTAGAACATCTGCTGGAGCGTCCAGGTGCCGAGCCCGAACGCGCGCGACTTGCGCATGCGGTCCACCAGATCCTTCGGGATCACCTCGCCCGTCTTGTGGTGCTTCGCGAACTGCGACAGCGTCTCGTAGCTCCAGCCCCACTCCTCGAACATCTGCGACGGCGCCTCGACGAAGTCGCGCTCCGTGGCGACGCCGCTCTGCGTGATCCAGCGGTGATCGCCGCCGAGCACGTGGTGCATGAGGTGACCGAACTCGTGGAACATGGTGACCACGTCGCCGTGATCCATGAGCCCGGGGTTGCTCGGACCGGGCTGCGGGAAGTTGCAGACCAGCGCGCCCTCGGGGAGCTGCTTGCCGTGGATGCCGTCGACGATCGAGAACTGCGCCGCGTGCTTGTACTTGTCGGCGCGCGGATGGAGATCGAGATAGATGCGGCCGAGCTTGGTGGCGCCGCGCATCACGTCGTAGACCTCGACGGTCGGGTGCCAGACGGCAGCGTCGGTGACCTTCTTGTACTGGATGTCGTAGATCTTCGACGTGATCGACAGCAGGCCGGCGAGCGTCTGCGCGAACGGGAAGTAGTTGCGCACCTCCGTCGAGTCGACCGCGTACTTGGTCTTCTTGACCTCGTTCTCGACCAGGAACTTCTGCCAGGCGGCGACCGCCTTCGCCTTCGGATCGGTCTTGCGAAGCGTCGCGAGCAGCTCGGCGTAGTCCTTCGCACCGCGCGGCTTCGCCAGCTTGGTGACGCGCTCGATGAAGGCCGCGGCGTTCTTCGCGCCGCGCAGCATCTTGTCGTCGCTCTGGAAGTCGGCCCAGTTCGGGAAGCCGAGCAGCTTCGCGCGTTCGGCACGCAGGGCGAGCAGCTTCTGCAGCACCTCCTCGTTGTGGGCGTCGCCGCGGCTGAGGAACTTGACGTAGAGCTGCTTGCGCAGCTCGTCGTCGGCCGCGTAGGTCATGAACGGCGTGTAGTCGGGATAGTCGGTCGAGATCTTGATCGTGCCCTTGGCATCGGCCGGGTGCGCCGCGATCCAGTCAGCCGGCATGCCGGCGAGCCGCTTCGCATCGGTGACCTCGATGTACCGGGTGTCCTCGGCGATGTTCTTCGAGAACTGCTGGCCGAGCTTGGTCGACTCGTCGTCGATCTCCTTGACCCGCGCGCGCTGCGCGTCGGGCAGCGCGACGCCCGCGCGCTTGTAGTTGCGGATCTGATGGGCGTGGAACCGCTTGGTATCGACGTCTTCCTTCGAGACATCGACGGCGACGAGCGCATCGTAGACGCCGCGATCGAGCATCACCGACGAGGTGTACGAGTCGAGCTCGGCCTCGCACGTGCGCGCCGCATCGCGCAGCTTCGCGTCGGGATGGACCTCGTGATAGAGGCCGGCTTTCTCCTGGGCGTTGAGCACCAGGCGCCACATCTCGCCGAACGGCTCGAGCGTGTTCGCGACCGTGCGCGGTCCGGACACCGCCGTCAGCTTCGCGATCTGGTCCTTCGCCTTGGCCTGCGCGTCACGGCACTCGGCGAGGTACGCGACCTCGGGACCCAATGCCGGTGGTGGCGCGGGTCGCTCGACGGGTGGCGCCGGCGGCGTGACCGGATCGACGGGCGGTGGGCTCGGCTGGGTGGCGGGCGTCTGGCCTCCGCCACAGGCAACCGAGAACAACAGGACGACATACGCGTGGTGCTTCATGGCCGTGAACCGGCCTGGAACCTAGCACTACTGCAACGTCTTCCACTGCTCGAGCAGGGTGCGCAGCGCCGCCGGCGAGTTGGTGGGCACCGGATCGCCGGTCTGGCTCTCCTTGTTGATGCCGTGGCACGACGCGCAGACGCGAATCTCGCCGGACGCGAACGACACCCAGTTGCGCTCGCGCACCACGCCGCTGCCGTCGGGCGCGGTCAGCTGCCACGACAGCGCGCGCCTGGCCGGCACGAACGCCGCCATCGATCCGTCCATGCCGAGCGCGACCGCACCACTCGCATCGGTGAGCAGATCGGGGCCATGGATCGGACGGGCGAGCGGACGCCGACCACGCTCGTGCGATTCGTAGCCGCGGATCAGATCGGCCTGCACGAACTGCAGGTGCGAGACCTGATAGGTCCGCGAGCTACCGCGCGTCGACGACACGCCACCCGGCACCTCGAGGTTGTAGGGCTGCTGGACGTCATTGCGATCGCGCTGCGTGACGTTGCGGCTGATCACCAGCGCGAGCTCGCGATCGCGCAACCAGCTCGTCAGCTCGGCGCGGGTGACGCCGACCTCGTCGAAGATCGCCTGCTCGGGCGCCTCGAGTGGCAGCTGCTCGCGGATCGGCGGCACCGCACGCGGCGCGACCTCGACGGGATCGAGCTCCCACAGCGCCCCCGAGTACGTCGCCAGTCGATCCGGCGTCAACCACGTCACCGTGCGCTCGATGCCGCCGGTGATCGTGCCGGCGACGGTCAGCTTCTCGCCATCGGTGAGCGCGACCAGCTGGTACGCGGCCGGATCATCCGACTCGGTGCGAACCGCGACGTAGTCACCGTTCGGCAGCCGCAGCGGGCTGCGGAACCGGCCGTCCTCGCGCGAGGTCAGCTCGACGAGCCGCATGTCGACGGGATTGATCGCGGGGTCGCCGTCGAAGCGGATGATCTTGCCGCCGGCGTCGAACTCGCCCGCCGACACCGCGATGTACGACGTCGGGTCGAGAGGATCTTGCTTGATGTGGAACGCGCCGCCATCGTCGGGCAGCTGGTCGACCGCGGCAGACTGGAGATCCGGGGCCTCGAAGCTGAGGCCGTTGTCGTCGACGAAGCTGCCCTCGGTGAACGTGCCGCCCCACTCCTGGCGGCCGATGTGATTGAGCGTCTCCTCGGCGCTGCCGTCCTGGTTGACCTCCCAGGGGAAGAACTGGTTGAACGCCAGCACGTGGATCGCCGGATCCGCTGCCGGATCGCCCGTGATCCGCGCCTCGGGGAACATCTCCGCGCCGGTGATCGATGACGTCGACGTGGCGCCGACCGACTCGTCGGTGAACGTGATCGCACCGTACTGCTGGGCGAGCGACGGCGAATCGCCCTGCTGATCGCGCTGCAGGTGATCCCACTTGCTGAAGATCACGCGGCCGAAGGTGTCGATCGACAGCGAGAACACGCCGCTCGGCGCGTGCTCGATCAGCTCGAGGACACCGCTCGCCTCGTCGAGCCGGTAGATGCCGACCGTGGTGCGCTGCGACTCGTACTCGTCGAGCTGCGGGTACAGGTGCATCTCGCCGGCGCGCGGCCGATCCGACGCGAACAGGATCTTGTCGTCGGATCCGTAGATCGGCGACACGTTGTTGAAGCCCTCGGGCTGGCCTTCGATCCTGCGGATGGTCACCGCCTCGTCGCGCGCGATGCCCGACACCTCGTAGATCTGCCAGCCGGTGTTCTCACCGGGATCGAACATCTTCGTCGGCGAGCCGATCACCATCGAGAACAGCGCCTTGTTGCCGCTCCAGTGCACGGTGGGCTCGCGCACCGCGATCGCGTTCGCGCCCTGCATCTCGCCGTCGTCGCCGAACCCGGCCTCGCGCGTCAGGTTGCGCAGCGTGCCGTCCGGATAGCGGATCATCAGATCGCCGCCGCGCGGTGCCGAGTTGATGCCCGGTGCGTGGTTCGAGAAGTTCGAATCGATGACCGCGAAGCCCTGCTCGAGCGGCGGCACCTGGGTCACGAACATGATCGTCCCGACCTCGCCCTGGAACGGTTCGAGCCCGTCCTTGCCTCCACATGCACACGCCCACACTGTCGCGATCGCGACGACACTCTTGGCACCCATAAAATTCGGGCCAGCATACGCCCGCGTGACCGACGGTCAAGCGGCGCGCATCACTCCGGGTTGTCGCGAAGCTCGTCCAGCTTGCGCTTCGCCTCGTCGACGGCGGCTTGCGCTTCGCGAGCGCGGCGCCGGGTATCGAGCAAGCTCCACACCGCGACGAGCACCGAGGCACCGAACAGCACGTATGCGAGTGGTCGCCACGACTCGGGCGCGAGCCACAGGATGAGCGCCGCTGCCACCGCCAGCAGGCCTTCCAGGACCGTCTTCCCCATGCCGCCTACGATGCAGCATTCTCGGCCTCGGCAAGAACTGATCGTCATTAGATCTTCCGGCGACGGCATGCGTTGCGAGGCGAAATGGACGACCTCCAGCGCGAGCTCGGTGGCCTCGAAACGCAGCTGGTCGAAACCACGCCGGATTCTCGCGTCATCGACGAGCTGGGCGCGATGCGCCGTCACCTCGACGAGCCTCGCGAGAGCGCGCCGTTCCGACTCCCGAAGCTACGGATCGCGTCGCCGTGCAAGGAGCGCTGGGACGCCATGCGCGGAGACGATCGCGTGCGCGTGTGTGATGGCTGCAACCGGCCGGTGTTCAACCTGTCCGAGATGACGCGCGATCAAGCGGAGGCGGTCCTCGCCACCCGCGGGGTCAAGCCGTGCGTGCGGTTCTATCGCCGGGCCGACGGCACGGTGAAGACCGCCGACTGTCCGCCGACCGCGAGGCGCAGCCACCGGCTCACCGTGATCGCCGCAGGCACGTTGCTCGGGAGCTCGCCGGCGTTCGCGGATCCCGAGCCCGGCGTGCCGCCCGTGGAGCCCCCGGAACGCGAGCTCGAGACGATGGGCGAGCCCGTCGCCGCCGATCCTTGCGAGGACCGCCCCGCCGAGGTCGTCGACGACAAGGTGTGGCTGATGGGTGACATCGCGCCGGATCCGGATCGTCCAGCCGTCGAGTGGTCGACCTGGGCTCGCGTGGGCTTCGGTCTCGCGACGCGGCCGCCGGCGTTCGCGGCACGCATGACCACGCCGGGGATGCCGGTCGAGTCCGCGACGCTGACGGAAGGCGCGCTCGGGCTCGATGTCAGCCTCGGCGTCACGCGCGGCGGCAAGCTCCGCGTCGGTGGCTGGGTCGAGGCGCGCACGACGTCGAGTCCCGTGCTCGGCGGCGAGCTGATCGTCGCGATGCCGTCGTCTCGCCGGGGCGGCTTCGGGATCGTGTTGCGTGGTGGCGGCAACGGCGAGGTCGCGACCGGTGCGCTCGCCCTCGGCTTCTCGTCGCCCGATCGGTGGCTCGGGGCCGGTCACCGTCCGGGCCTTCGCATGGTGACGTCGATGACCAGGTCTGTCGACGAACCGCGCGACTGGTCGGTCACGTTCGGGTTCGAGCTCGATCTGCTGGGCGCGATCGGCGTCCTCGTCGACCGCTGACGGGTTACAACCCGGAACGTGTTCGAGTCACTCGAGGCGTTCCGCACCCGCTGCGGCGTACCGGCGATGGCGCTCGAGCAGTGTCCGATCTGCAGCAAGATCCCACAGCGCTGCTCGCGCTCGCATGTCTACGACGACGGCATCGGCGAGCACACCAGCGACTGTCCGCCCGAGGTCGAGCAGCTCGCCGAGCTCTTCAACGGGAGCAGCAACACCTCGATCCTCACCGCGCTGCAGTGCGCCACCTGTCGGCGGCTCTACGTTCGCAGGACCGATCTGGTCGGCGAGAACACGTACGTCGAGATCACGCGACACGACCTCGCTGCGCTGTTCGACCACGAGGCCTGCATGCGGCAGCGGCTTCCGGATCGCGACGTGAGCTCCGTGCACGCGGATCGCTTCTTCCCGCGGCACGCGATCGTACGCCTCGCCGACTCGTGGGCCGCGGTCGATGCCCACAACCAGGTGACGATCCTGAACGGCTTCCACTCGCTCGCGCGGCTGGTCGAGCACGATCGCCCGACCGTGATCACCGAGGATCTCGAGCTGGCGAAGCGCTACGCGCGGCTGGTCGGCGAGATCGAGCAACCCGGACTCCTCCGTCCGTACAGCCTCGACCACGTGCGCTGGCGGAGCCCTCTCACCGCCGCGGAGCAGCAGCGCATCGACGCCGCGAAGGCCGCGACGAACGATCTCGCGGTGACCGCGAGACGGATCCGCGACGGCGCCGAGGTCGTGCTGTGGGTGATCTCGCGCGGCGACCTGATCCGTCACACCGTCACGGTCCGGATCAACGGCACGACCTACTGCCACCCCGAGGTGATCGCGCGGCAACTCCCGACGACGACCGCGGTCGATCCGATCTTCGCGTCGCTGGCCGCGTTTCGCAGCCACTGCAGCGAGCCCACCTCGCGGCTCGAGGACTGTCCGATCTGCAGCAAGATCGAGCCACTGTTGTCGCTGGACGAGGGGTCACCGCCCGAGCTGGCTCGCCTCGAGCACTTCTTCGGTGAAAGCGTCCAGCGCTGCCCGAGCTGTCGCCGCCTCTATCACTACCAGCACATCAGCTACGGCAACGACATCTACACCGGCAACGACTCGTCGGAGATCTACACGCGACTCACCGTCGACGAGCTGTTCGATCACGACTGGGCGGTGGCACGCCGACTGCCGGACTGGCGGGTCCGCTACGTGCCTTCCGCCAACCAGTTCTTCCCCCACCACGTGATCGTCCGGATCGAGCCCGACACCTGGGCCGCGCTCGATCACGAGAACCGTCTGCTCCTGCTCGACCACGACGGTGCGTTCGGCGAGCTGATCGACCGCGATCCTCCCTCGGTGACCGCCGATCTCGACCTCGCGAACAAGTACGCGCTGTTCGTCGACGAGATCGACCGCCCCGACGATCGACGGCCGGGTCGCTGGGACTTCCTCCACAACTGGAACCACGAGCTCACACCCGAGCAGCAGCGACAGCTCGACGATGCCAAGGAAGCCAGCGGGCTCGGCAAGGGCCTGCCGCCCGACGCCGTCATCGACATGCACCCGGTGGCGACCCGCGAGGGCGACACCATCGTGGTGCGATCGTGGGTGACCTCGAACCGGCGGCTGATCCACCGCATCATCACGGTGCAGCCGACCGGCCACTACATTCGCGAGGACGCGGTGATCGCCGAGGACCTCCCGATCTAGCTCGCTCGTCGGTCCAGCGGGAGATGCCGGCTACTTCGGCTACGCCGTGTGGTGATCCGAGCTAGGCTCGCGACTTCGTGAGCGAGCTCTCTCGTACGCAACGCCAGACGCTCGTCGCGGTCGCCGAGACCGTGCTGCCGCGCGGCCGGTTTCTGCCGGCGGGCGGCGCGCACACCGTCGACAAGCTCGAGCACGGTCTCGCGCAGCTGCCGTCGCTCGCGCAGCGCGGGCTCGGTGGCTTGCTGCACGCGCTCGAAGCAACCTCGCGCCTCAAGACCGCGCGCGCGTTCTCGAGCCTCGCGCCCGAGCGCCGGCTCGCGCTCCTCGAGGGCTGGCGCACCGGCGATCTGGTCCGGCGGCTGATGCTGCGCGGGATCGCGACGCCGCTCAAGATCGCTCACTTCGACGATCCCTCGCTCTACCAGCAGCTCGGTTGCGTCTACGAGACCGAGAAGGTGAAGGCCGAGGCGAAGCCGGCGTACATGCGCGACCGCGTGCATGCGCTCGACGGCGATCTCGCGGTCGACTGCGATGTCGTCGTGATCGGCACCGGCGCCGGTGGCGCGGTGGTCGGTCGCGAGCTCGCCGAGGCCGGGCTCGCGGTGGTGTTCGTCGAGGAAGGTCCGTACTTCGATCGCAGCGACTTCACGGGCCGGTCGTTCCCGATGATGAAGAAGCTGTATCGCAGCGCGGGCGCGACGTTCACCGTCGGCAACGTCGGGATCCCGCTACCGCTCGGCAAGACCGTGGGTGGGACCACGACGATCAACTCGGGCACCTGCTTTCGCGCGCCCGATCGCGTGCTCGCGCACTGGCGAGACGAGTACGGGCTCGCCGAGCTGTCGCCGGATGCGATGGCGCCGTACTTCGAGCGCGTCGAGGCGGTGCTCGGCGTCGAGCACGCGAAGGCATCGCTGCTCGGCGGCGACGGCCGGGTGATCGCGCGCGGCTGCAACGCGCTCGGCTTCACCAGACACGGGCCGCTCAAGCGCAACGCACCGGCGTGCGACGGCAAGGGCGTGTGCTGCTTCGGTTGCCCGACCGATGCCAAGCGGTCGACCAACGTCAGCTACATCCCGCTCGCCTTGCGCGCGGGCGCCGAGCTGTTTCCCGGTGCGAAGGTGACGCGGATCTTGATCGAAGGCGGCCGCGCGTGTGGCGTGGTCGCGGCGACGAGCACCGGCCACGTGTTGACCGTTCGTGCGCGCGCGGTCGTGGTGTCGTGCGGCGCGATCCTGACGCCGCTGCTGCTGCGCGCGCAGCACCTCGGTACCCGCTCCGGCTGGCTCGGCGAGAACCTGTCGATCCATCCAGCGACCGGTGTGCTCGCCGAGCTCGACGAGCTGATCCAGTGCTGGAACGGCATCCCGCAGGGCTACTCGATCGAGGAGCACATCGACGAGGGCATCCTCTACGAGGGATCGATGATCCCGCTCGAGATGACGATGTCGCTGACCCAGATGATCGGTCCCGAGCTGGTGCGGCTCGCGGAGTCGTTCGATCACGTGTCGGGGTTCGGGTTCCTCGTCGAGGATTCATCGCGCGGCTCGGTGACCGAGGTGAGGGGCCATCCGGTGATCCGGTACTCGCTGCGCGAGGCCGACGTCGCCAGGATCAAGCGCGGCATCGACGTCCTCGCCCAGGTCTACTTCGCGGCCGGCGCGAAGGTGGTGCACACGATGGTCCACGGCCACGACGTGCTGCGATCGGAGCGCGACCTCGAGCGGCTCCGGCAGGCCAAGCTCCGCGCCTCCGATCTCGGGGTCAACGCGTATCACCCGCTCGGCACCGCGCGGATGGGACGCGATCCGGCGAGCTCGGTGGTCGACGCCAACAACGAGCTCCACGACACGCCGGGGCTGTACGTCGTCGACGGTGCATCGGTGCCCGGCGCACTCGGCGTCAACCCGCAGGTCACGATCATGGCGCTCGCGACGCGGGCCGCCGAGAAGATCGCTAGCCGATTAGCTTGAGCAGCCGCTCTGGATCGTCGGTCTCGATCCAGTCGACCCCGAGCGCGACGAGCCGTTCGACCTCCGCGATCGAGCTCCCGATCGGCGAGATCGCCTTGCCCGTGCTCGAGCCGATCGGAAACAGCGTGTGCGTGCCGATCGAGATCCCGCGATCGTGGAGTCGCTTCACGGTCTGGCTGCCGACCAGCGTGTGCTCGGCGCCGACGGCGCGCGTCCCCATCATCCCGCCGAACAGGTGCGAATCGACGATCCGGCTGAGCAGGTGCCAGGCATTCGATGCGATGTCGGCGGGGCGGCGCAGCGGCAGCCACTCGAGCATCGGCAGCGTGAAGTTCAACATGTTGTCGGCCCAGGTGTAGCCGGTGGTCAGCTGCGGATGCGCCTCGGTGGTGGCGAGCAGCTTGCGAGGATCGAAGCTGGTGATGATCACGCGATGCTCGGCGCGCGCCGCGGCGACCACCTTCGCGACCGCGCGTGCGATCTCGGTCTGCCAGAACCCGGTGGGCGTCATCTTGAGCTCGATGTTGAGCGCCAGCTCGTCGCTCTCGGCCAGCACCTCCTCGAGCAGCGCGATCGGTTCCTCGCGCTCGTACCGCGTCACCACCTGGTTGCCGTGGACGTCGATGCCCATCGGGAGCTCGCGGCGGATCCGCAGTCGCGACGCCTGATCCCACGTCAGGTCGAAGATCCTGCCGCGCGTGCCGGTCAACCGCCGCAGGTCGTGATCGTGCATCACGACCACGCGGCGATCCTTGGTCAGCTGGACATCGAGCTCGATCGCGGGGATGCCGAGCGCGATGGCGCGACGAACCCCGGCGAGCGTGTTCTCCTGATGCACCGCCGGCACGCCGCGATGACCGACCACGATCGGCCGCGGCTTGCCGAGCAGGAAAGGGTTCACGTCGTGATGGTATGCTCGCGGGCCGTGGCGAGGCGAGCGATCGTGGTTGGAGCCGGAGGTGCCGGGCTCTCCGGGTTGCACGCGATGCAGAGTGCGGGCTTCGACGTCCACTCGTTCGAGATGGGCGACGACCTCGGTGGCGTGTGGTCGACCACGAAGTACCCGTCGCTGACCATCCACTCGCGGTCGTTCAACTACCGGTTTCACGATCATCCCCCGATCGCGAGCAAGGGCCCGCACGCGACGCGCGAGGAGGTCCACGCGTACCTGACCGCGTACGCGAAGGCGAAGGGGATCGCCGACAAGATCACGTATGGCACGCGGGTCGATCGCATCGTCGTACGGCGCGACGCGCGAGCATGCGTGGTCGAGACCAGCCGGGGATCCCACGCCTGCGATGTCGTGATCTGCGCGACCGGCTACGCGAACACCGGCAAGCCGCACGTGCCGGAGCTACCCGGCCGCGCGAGCTCGAACATCACGGTCGTCCACTCGAGCGCGCTCGACGACACGATGGTGAACGACATCGCGACCCATCGCCGCAAGGTCGTCGTGCTCGGCGCCGGCAAGTCCGCGCACGAGATCCTGTCGCTGCTGCGCGATGCGAGCCCGACGTGGGTCTACACGAAGGCGCTGTGGGCGTTCCAGTACGAGCGGCTCTATCACAACCCGTGGAACATCCCGCTCTACCTCTATTACCTGCAGCTCGCGGCGCTGCAGCGGCGGCGGCTCCCGTACGGCCCGGCGATGCGCATGTTGCAGGCGCCGCTGCGGTGGTCGGGGATGCTCGTCAATCCGCTCGAGGAGGGCGGCGACATCTTCCGCAACCGGTTCGCGATCATGAAGCGCGAACAGCTCGAGTTCCTCCGCACCGTGACCACGCGCAAGGCGGCGGTGACGGGCCTTGCCGACCGCGGCGTGGTGCTCGATACCGGCGAGACGCTGGAGGCCGATTACCTGGTGTGCGCGACCGGCTACGACCGGCGCAAGAACCTGCCGGCGATCGCGATCGAAGAGGCCGGGCGAACCACTCCGCACACGCTCGCCGAGCAGCACGGCTTCTATCGCGAGATGATCGATCCCGCGGTGCCCGAGGTCTCGCTCCTCGCGGCGAGCCCGCCCTACCTCCAGCAGCTGCTCGGCTACTCGCTCGGTGCGCAGTGGCTCGCTCGCTTCCACACCCGCCGGCTGACTCCGCAACCGACGGTCGATGACATGAAGCGTGCGGTCGCGACGCTGGCAGCGGAGTTCGCGCCGTGGTGCGCGGACGACTATCTGAGCGGCGGCATGCCGTACGCGCACGAGCGCAAGGAAGATCTGTTGCCCGTGCTGTTCGAGGACATGGGGTTGCCAGGACGGCTGGCATTCAAGCTCGTGATCAGCGCGGCGAACGAGGACAAGTTCGGGCGGGTCTGCGACGAGATCGCGCGCGAGCTGGCGTCCGAGTAGGTCGCGGTCGCACGAGCGGTCGCGCTCGGTGAAAAACCGAGAGCGCATCCGGATGCGTGGGAGCCCAAACGTGTGGAACTCATCTATGATGCGGCTCGCGTGACGAGCCACGAGCTGCTCTCGTTATTGCCGCTGATCCTCGCCGCGCTGGTCCCCGCGTGTCTGGTGGTGGCTGCGTTCCTGATCGCGCGCCAGCGCACGCGGTTCCTTCGCGGTGCGACGTTCGTCACCACGCTGACCGCCGTCCTCACCTACCTCGCGGTGGTGCTGCATCTCGTGCTCTACCTGCTCGGCTTCGACGCCCGGACCGCGGCTCCCGAATCGTCGCTCCACGTCGTGCAACTCGACCTGGTGACGGACTGCATGTTCCTGCTGGTGTCGACGCTGGCGCTCGTCGTCGTACGGTACTCGCGCACGTACCTCGCCGGTCAGCGCGGCCTCGATCGCTACGCGCGCTACCTGTTGCTGACCGTCGCCTCGGTCAGCGTGCTGGTGACCTCCAACCACCTGCTGGTGCTGGTGGTCGCGTGGTTCGCGACGGACATCGGCCTGCACCAGCTGCTGACGTTCTATCGGTCCCGGCGGCAGGCGATCATCGTCGCGCACAAGAAGTTCCTGCTGACCCGCGTCGCCGATGCCTGCTTCGTGGTCTCGATCGTGCTCATCGGCTCCGAGGTCGGCTCGCTGCAGATCGACGCCGTCAACGAGTTCGCACAGAAGAGCGGCCAGCTGACCCCGACGCTCCAGATCGCGACCGTGTTCCTGGTGTTCGGCGTGCTGTTGAAGACGGCGCAGCTGCCGTTCCACGGCTGGATCCTGCAGGTGATGGAGGCGCCGACACCGGTGTCCGCCATGCTCCACGCCGGCGTCGTCAACATCGGCGGCTTCGTGATGATCCGACTCGCGCCGCTGATGGCGGATGCCGATATCGCGCAGGGCATCCTGATCGGCGTCGGCCTGTTCACGACGATCGTCGCATCGCTGGTGATGACCACACGCGTCGCGATCAAGGGCGTGCTCGCGTGGTCGACGATCGCGCAGATGGGCTTCATGCTCGTGCAGTGCGGGCTCGGGGCCTGGCACCTCGCGCTGATGCACTTGCTCGCGCACTCGCTCTACAAGGCGCACACGTTCCTCAGCTCCGGCTCGGTGGTCACGCAGTGGCGCAGCTCGCACCTCGTGCACAGTCCACGCGCGACGATGCTGCACCTGTTCGGCGCCGCCCTGCTCGTCTGTCTGGCGGTGACGCCGTTCTATGCCGCGACCGCGATGTCGACCGGGCATGTCTCGAGCTCGATCGGACCACTCGCGTTCGTGCTCGGCCTGTCCTTCGCACCGATGATCGGGCGTGCGCTCGCCGCCAGCGCGCGCGCCCTGATGCTGGCGGCGCTGTTCACGATCGGTGCATCGGCGGCGTACTTCGGCTGGCACGTGCTGTTCGAGCTGGTCGCACCGCAGATCAACGCCGGTCACACCGAGTCCGAGCTCAAGTGGATGATCGTCGTCGGCGGGCTGGTGCTGCTGTTCATCACCCAGTCGATCCTGCAGACCAACCCGAACGGCCGGCTGTCGAACTGGCTGCAGCCGCACCTGCTGAGTGGGCTCTACATCGATGACTGGTTCACCCGCGTGACGTTCCGTCTGTGGCCGCCGGGGTTCCATTGAAACACGACGCAGATCTCCACGCGGCGGAACTCCACGAGATCGTGGCGATCGCGGAGCGCGCGTGCTCGCGGATCGCACCGACCTGGCCGCTCGATCGGTTCATCGCCGTCAACCCGTTCTGGCCGCTCACCCACCGGCCGATCTCCGAGGTCGCCGGCGAGCTGCTGGCGCTGTCGGGTGGGGAGATGTTGATGCCGCGCCAGTGGTACGCGGAGGAGTGGCGCGCCAAGCGGTTGCGCGTCGAGCACCTGCGCGAGGCGATCGCGGAGTCCGGTGCCGATGTCACCGAGGACGATCTCGTCGCCCTGTTCTGGAGTGGCGAGCCCGCACCGGCGAAGCGGCCGCTCGTCGTCGACACGATGGAGGCGCTGCGCCGCCGCGAGCACGAGCTGACCTGGCGCGAGTTCGTGATGGAGCGCGTCAGCAGGTTCTGCGGGTCGTACTTCGACGATGGCCAGGCGCAGATCAGCGGCGTTCGCGAGGGTGGCTTCTATGCGAGCTGGATGCTGCAAGCCCGCACCGATCAGGCGCCGCACATGTTCATGGGGCTCGCCGACTATCGCGACGCGGTGGCCAGGCTCCCGAACACGCCGGAGGACATGCTGCTGCGCGGCTGCGTCGATCTCGGCGTGCCCGTCGAGGAGCGCGAGCATTATCTGTCGGCGCTGCTGCTCGACGTCAACGGCTGGGCATCGTGGTGCGCGTACCTGCGGTGGAACGCCAAGCTGACCGCATCGGAGGACGACCACCTGCGCGAGTTGCTGGCGATCCGCCTCGGCTGGGAGTGGATCCTGTACACGGCGAGCGACGAGATGATCCAGGAAGAGTGGCGGATCGCGATGACGAGCTGGACGGCGATCGATCGCGCGGCGCGCGCGGTTCGCGCCGACGACTGGTTGTTGCAGCGAGCGATGGAGATCGCCCTGCTCTCCGAGCTGCGCCCGAAGTTAATCCAGGGCTTCGGTGCGCCGCCGGTCGACGAGCCGCGCCTGCAGGCCGCGTTCTGCCTCGACGTTCGCTCGGAGGTCTACCGGCGCTCGCTCGAGAAGCAGGGCGACGGCATCCAGACGATCGGCGTCGCCGGCTTCTTCGGCGTGCCGATCGAGTATGCGCCGCTCGCCGCCGACGATCCGCGGCCGCAGCTACCTGGTCTGCTGGCCCCGAAGTATCGCGTCGTCGACACCGGCGCACCGGAGCATCTGGAGCGCACGCGGCGCGCTCGCCTCGACGCCGCCCACGCCTGGAAGGCGTTCAAGGCGAGCTCGCTGGCGAGCTTCGCGTTCGTCGATGCGATGGGCTTGTTCTTCGGCCGCAACCTGTTTCGCGACGTGCTCGGCAGTCATCGCGCGGATCACCACGAGCGCGCCGGGCTCAAGGACGACGAGGACAGGGCGCGGCTACGGCGCATCACGTGCCGCGTCGATGGCGAGCCGATCACGCTCGACGAGCGCTGCCAGCTCGCCGAGAGCGTGCTGCGCACGATGGGGCTCATCAACACGTTCGCGCGCGTCGTCCTGCTCGTCGGTCACGGCAGCGAGACCAAGAACAACGCGTACGCCGCGGGTCTCGATTGCGGTGCCTGCTGCGGGCAGCCCGGCGAGGTCAACGCG
>JAEYYY010000868.1 GCA_023430775.1 Pseudomonadota bacterium | reverse complement strand
GTGCTGATCTCGCACCGCGTCGCCGCGATCAAGGACGCCGATCAGATCGTCGTCCTCGATCAGGGCAAGGTGGTCGCCAAGGGCACGCACGCGCAGCTGCTCGCGCAGGGCGGCCTCTACTCGGAGCTCTATCGCACGCAGCTCGACACCGAGCTGACGCCGGCGCGCAAGGAGGCGAGCTAGATGGCCGTCGCGACGCGTGCGCCGCAGAGTGCTGGCGAGGAGCAGGTCCTCGGCAAGGCCTACGATCTCCAGCTCGTCCGCCGGCTGTGGCCGTACGTGCGGCCGCACTGGAAGCTGCTGCTCGCGTGGGCGCTGTTCATGCCGATCACGATCGGCCTCGAGCTCGCGCAGCCGGCGCTGTTCCGCTACGCGCTCGTCGAGCACATGCTCGGCAACAACATCGAGGCGCTGCCGCTCGATGCAGCTATCTACCTCGGGCTCGTCATCGCTCAGGGCGGCTCGTCGTTCTGCGAGACCTGGTTCCTCCAGCTCGCCGGCCAGCGCACGATGCACGCGCTGCGCATCGCGATCTTCGATCACGTCCTCGCGCAGCGCGCCGCGTTCTTCGATCGCATCCCGGTCGGCCGGCTGATGACGCGGATGACCAACGACATCGAATCGATCAACGAGATGTTCGCGCAGGGCGCGATCACGCTGATCGCCGACGTTCTCAAGATGATCGCGATCATCGTCGTCATGCTGCTGATCGACTGGCAGCTGGCGCTCCTCACGTTCATCACGCTGCCGTTCCTGGTCGTCCTCGTCGAGTACGCGCGCCGCCTGATGCGCGCCTCGTTCCGCCAGATCCGCGTCCGCCTCGCGGCGATGAACGCGTTCGCGCAGGAGCACCTGACCGGTATCCGCGTCGTCCAGCTGCTCGGTCGCGGCCCGATCGCGCGCAAGGAGTACGACCAGATCAACGCCGGCCACCGCGATGCCTACCTCGGTCAGATCCGCGCCGATGCGTCGATGTACGCGCTCGTCGAGGCCATCGCGTCGGTCGCGATCGCGTTCGTCATCTGGTACGCGGCCGGGCATCGCACCGGCAACATCGAGATGATCGGCATCGTCGTCGTCTTCATCGAGTACACCAACCGGTTCTTCACGCCGGTCAAGGACCTGTCCGCGAAGTACGCCGTCATGCAGGGTGCGATGGCCGCGTCCGAGCGCATCTTCCAGCTGCTCGACACGCAGGAGATCGACGGGGCGGTCACCGCGGAGCCTCCGAGGACCAAGCCTGCCGCCGGAACATCCCCGGCGATCGAGCTCTCCGGCGTCCACTTCAGCTACGGCGCCGAGCCGATCCTGCGTGGGGTCGATGTCTCGGTGCCGCGCGGTGCCACGGTCGCGGTCGTCGGTGCGACGGGCTCGGGCAAGTCGACGGTGATCAAGCTGCTGACCCGGCTGTACGAGCACGGCCAGGGGGACATCAAGCTCGATGGCGTCGACATCCGCGCCATCCCGCTGCCGGAGCTACGCGAGCGCATCACGGTGGTCTCGCAGGACGTTATCCTGTTCGCGGGCTCGCTGCGCGACAACATCACGCTGGGCAAGACCTACGATGAAGCGCGCATCGAAGCGGCGGTCCGCCGGGTCGGTCTCGACCGTGCACTCACCCGTCGCGGTGATGGGCTCGATGCCAAGGTGGCGGAGCGTGGCAGTAACTTCTCCGCCGGCGAGCGGCAGCTCGTCGCGTTCGCGCGTGCGCTGCTCCGGGATCCGGAAGTGCTGGTGCTCGATGAGGCCACCGCGCACGTCGATCCGGAGGCCGAGGAGCTGATCGAGAGGGGTGTGGCCGAGCTGATGAAGGGCCGGACGACGCTGGTCATCGCGCACCGGTTGTCGACGATCCGCAACGCGGATCTGATCGTCGTGATGGGCAAGGGCCAGGTGATCGAGCAGGGAACGCACGACGAGCTGGTCGCCAGGGGTGGCTACTACGCCGCGCTGGAGCGAACGTTCCGCCGGCAAGAAGAGCACGGCGCGTAGCCGGCGCGGCGGCCGTGCGGCGGCGGCCACGACTGGCCGTCACGATATGGCGATCGTGGCGCGACCGCGTGGGGTGTGGGTCGTCTGAACGGACATGAAGATCATGAACCTCGTGGCGAGCACGGCGCTCGCATTTGTTGTGGCGTGCGGTGGCGGAAACTCCGACTTCGAGGCGTTCCACAAGCTCGACTCCGACAAGGCGGCTGCGTTCGCGGTCGGCGGCAAGGATTGCAAGGCAAAGGCGAAGAGCGTCGGCGAGTGGCGCACCGCGAACACCGCCAGGTACAACGAGCTCCGCAAGAAGCTCGGTGATGCGTGGGGCAAGGAGCCGCCGAAGGAGATCGTCGAGAAGTACGGCGCCGAGATGAAGGCGAACAAGAAGGCCGTGATCGACGCGATGTTCGAGTGCTCCAGCGATCCGGACTTCAGCAAGATGATGGACGCGACCAAGGACAAGGAGTAGCCGACGAAGCGCACGGCGGAGCCGACATCGAGTGATACTGCGGCGGTGCGGTCCCTCTTGCTGCTCCTCGTTGTTGCCTGCTCCTCGCCGAAGCCTCCTCCGCCCGCCACGCCACCGCCGGTAGCGCCACGCGTCGCGCCCCAACCGCCGTCGTGCGAGAAGCCGTCACGGCTGTGCACGCTCCTCGAGGTCGCGAAACACGAGCCAGATCTCGATGCGCTCGCCAGCACCATGTACGGCGCGCACGGTGCCGAGGCGCTCCGCAAGCTCCGCGCGCACGAGTGGTTCGAGGTCCTGATCGTCGATCCCGGGCTGGTGTTGCGGCTCGATGACTTCCTCGCGTTCGTCTCCGCCGAGAAGCTCACCGATCCCTGGGCCGCTCGCGAGCGCTACGCTGCCAAGCTCGGCAAGAAGCGCGTCTATCGCGGCATGGCCGTCACCGACGAGGACCGCAAGAGCATCGAGGCCACCGGCATCCTCTCCGGTGCTCTGCGCGGCGGTACACCACCACGGCCGGCGCACATCCTCGATCAGCTGGTCGGCCACCTCGCGGGCGCGGCCGCTCCCGGCGAGGACACGGCGATCTCGGTGAGCGATGATCCGGAGATCTCGAAGTGCGTCGCGCACATGTTCGGTCGCGGCGACAAGGCCGTCCACGTCTGGACCCTCGAGATGTCTCCCCTCGATCTGGTCACGGCCGACGTCAACCACCCGCTCTGTCAACCGGAGCCCACGCCGGGGAGCGTCGCATGCAAGAGGATCAGTTACCGCAAGCCGTATCCGCCCGAGGTCTATCCGGTGTTCTGCCGGCAGTTCTACGACGCGAAGGTCGAGTCGTTCGTGCTCTACCGGATCGATCCGTCGGAGTACGTGTCGAGCAAGGCGGAGACCGAGTTCGCCAGCTGCAAAGACGCGATCGCCGCGGTCAAGAAAGCCCAGCGCGAGGCGGGCAGCAAGTACTGCAACGACATCGGCCCGTAGCCTGTCACTCGAACGCGGCGGGAGGTTCCCCGGTGGAAGCGAACGCTCGAACCCACTCCTCGACCTCGAGGGCCTGAGGGCGCAGCACCCGGTTGTCGATGTCGACGGTCAGCTCGCCGAAGCCGTGGCGCACCGTCATCCGTCTCGCGGCTCCACCTTCTCCGACGACCAGCGTCAGCCATGCACTCTCGGTCGCGAGCACGTTCGCGAGCGCCTCGCGAAGCTCCTCCCACGCCGGCTGCGAGGTCACCTTGCCGCCCGGTAATCGCAGCTCGCGGGGGAGCGTTGTCACGACGATCTGCAAGCCCTTGGGCCGCCTGCTCGTGTCGTATCCCGTGAGGTTGCGAGCGATCGCGAGGGGAACGGTCTCGCATTCGACGGTGGCGTCGAGCAGCTCGTCTTGGCCGACAAGGCCGTCACCCTCGACGCGGACGTAATCGTCATCTGCCGCTCCGTACACGGACCAGGTGAGCTCGCCGCCTTTCCACTGCTCCAAGGTCGACCACGAATTGGTGGCATCGCAGTGCAACTTCAACACCGTGCGATCCGGGAATGCTGTTGCGACGTCGAACCGGTCATCGGGGGCAGCGACGAAGGTCCACTTGCCGTGCGTGAAGCAGCCGGCCACGTGCTCGATCGTTTCCTCTGACTCGGGTTCGCGCAGTGTCGCCCCTAGCGGGAACACCCGCGCGAGTAGATCGGCAGACTTCATGTTCTCTGCCGCACACCAGACGACGTCGTAGTCGAGATCCACGACGGCGGCACGCTGCCGGCTCCGGTCCAGACCGCCCGCGACGACGAGCAGGCGAAGCAGAAGGCCCACCATCCCGATACCGGCTCGCTGGTCGCCGACCGCCACGGCTGCGCGCAGACGTCGATGCAGCTTTCGATCACCACGCATCCGCGGCTCGAGTCCACCGCGATCAAGATCAAGAAGGTCGAGTTGCTCGACGACAAGGGCAAGACGCTCGAGCTGCTGACCGCGAGCAAGCCGAGCAAGTGGACGGGCAAGGCGTACGCGGCGTGGAACCAGTCGGTGACCGCGAACGAGCGCTCGGTCGCGAGCTACGTGCTGTCGTCGCCGAACTGGAACAAGGTCGCGGGAGGCGCCGCAACGCCGCGACCAAGAAGTTCCAGCTGCGCGTGACGCTCGATGTCGGCGGCAAGAACCGGTCGATCGACAAGAAGGTCACCGCGGCAGCGTTCATCGAGCCCGACGTCGACACCTGAGCGGCTGGGGTACCGCGGTTGTAGGACCGCGAAACCTGAGCCTTCCTCGGAATTCTGAGCCGGTTCGGCGAGCAGCATACCCTCGCTGATTTGGGTATGATCCCTCACCGATGGCGCTGGGCCTGGAAGCACTGCAGTCCGCAGTGTCGGCGATGGCCGACGGCGCCCTCGTGGCCGACACGCGCAGCGGCGCGGTGTTCGTCAATCGCGCGGCCCGCGAGATGCTCGGCATCCCGCAGGATCTCGAGATCGATACGACGTACCTCAAGGACGTCGTCGGCTTCTATCCGTTCGACCTCGCCGCCACGGCGGCCGAGAACCAGCCGGTGCGCGAAGAAGTCCGGATCGGCGATCGCGTGCTGCACTCGGTGGTGACACCGCTGTTCGACGCGGGGCAGCTGACCGGCGCGATCGTCGTACTGCGCGATCTCGGAGATACCGCGGATGTCGCGCGCCGCCGCGCCGAGTTCGCCCAGGTGATGAGCCACGAGCTGCGCACCCCGCTGACGTCGATCGCCGGCGCGCTCGACATCGTGCTCTCGGGCTATGCCGGCTCGCTGTCGGATCGCCAGCTGCGCTACGTCGACATGGCGCGCCAGGCGGCGACGCGGATGAACCAGCTCGTCGATCAGCTGCTCGATCTCGCGCGCTCGCAGGCCGGCACGATCACCGTGGCGTCGGCACCGGTGCAGCTCGATCGGCTGGCGCGCGAGGTCATCGATCGCTACCGCGCCGCCGCCGCAACCAAGCAGCTGACGATCGTCCTCGGGGCATCGGCGGATGACATCGCGATCCTCGGCGATCCCGAGCGGCTGTCGCAGGTGCTCGGCAATCTGATCACCAACGCGATCCGGTTCGCGCCCACCGGCGGCGTGATCGACGTCCAGGTGTTCGGCCCGCCGCTGTCGGAGGATGCGGTCGGCGTCTCGGTGCACAACACCGGCGATCCGATTCCGCCCGAGGATCACGAGCGCGTGTTCGAGCCGTTCTCGGCATCGTCGCGCCGCGTCGGCGGCACCGCGCTCGGCCTGTCGATCTCGCGCACGATCATCGAGGCGCACGGCGGCCGGATCTGGGTCGAGTCCGGTGCCGACGGCACCAAGTTCGTGTTCACGTTGCCGGTGTCGGCGTCGAAGGCCGATGCCACGCCGCCGCCGCTCGACGACAAGCCGCGCCGCCGCGGGCTCGGCGAGGGCGCGTGCGCGCTGGTGGCCGACGACGATCCGCGGCGCGCCTTGCTCCTCAAGGGCCTGTTGATGTCGCTCACCGATCGCGTGCTGGTGGCGAACGATGTCGACAGCGCGCTCGCCACCGCGCGCCTCGAGCACCCTGCCCTCACGGTCGTTGCCGGCGCGATGACCGATGCGCTCGCGCTGCTCGCGATCCTCGAGCACGACCCCGATACCCAGCGCAGTGCGGTGATGGTGGTCGGCGAGGCCGAGCGGCGCGCCGACCTGCTGTCCGCCGGTGCCGACGATCTCGTCGAGTTCCCGATCCAGCCCGCCAACTTCCGCGATGCCTGCCTGCGCCTCGTCGACAGCGGCCGCCGCGAAGCACCGCGCGTGTTGATCGTCGACGACGATCCTTCGATCCGCCTGATCTGCCGCGAGGTGCTCGAGCTCGGCGGCTATCAGGTGCGCGATGCCGGCTCCGCCAATGCGGCGCTCGCCGAGGCCCGCCGGTTCCGGCCCGACATGATCGTGCTCGACGTGCTGATGCCCGGCATCGACGGCTATCGCTGCGCCGAGCTGATCCGCGCCGACCCGGCGATCGGCATGGCGCCGATCATGTTCCTGTCCGCGCGCGGCGACACCGCCGACAAGGTCCGCGCGTTCCGCTCGGGCGCCGAGGACTACATGGTCAAGCCGTTCGACGCCGCCGAGCTGCTCGCGCGCGTCGGCAAGGCGCTCGACCGCCAGGCCCGCGAGCTCGGCGCCTCGCCGACCACGCAGCTGCCCGGCGCCGACGCGATCCAGGCCGAGATCGAGCGCCGGCTACGCGAGAACGATTCGCTCCAGCACGCGGTCGCCTGCTACCTCGACCTCGACAACCTGAAGGCGTTCAACGACTACTACGGCTACGCCAAGGCCAACGCGGTGATCCGCCAGACCGGCGATGTCATCCGCCACGTCGTCACCAACCTCGGCTGCCCGGGCGACTTCATCGGTCACATCGCCGGCGACGACTTCGTGTTCATCACCACCGCCGATCGCGCAGATGCCGTGTGCCGTGGCATCTGCGAGCGCTTCGATCACCTGATCCGCCTCTACTACGACCCGGCGGATCGCGCGGCCGGGTACATCGAGACCAAGGATCGGTTCGGCGTCCAGCGCCGGTTCCCGATCATGAGCGTGTCGATCGCGGCGATCTCGCTCGCGCGCGCGAAGACCTACGCCGGTCTCGCCGAGCTCGCCGCCACCGGCAAGCGCACCGCGAAGGCGATCAGCGGCTCCACCTACGTGCGCGATGGCCAGACGGTGCTCGCCGCCGTCGCCTCCTAGATCGTCTCGATCTTCGCCATCACGTGGCGCAGGACGCGCGCGCAGCGGTCGCCGTCGAACCGCCACACGCCGGCGAGATCCTCCGAGCTCGCCAGCCGCTGGGAGAGCGCCTGGCGCGCGCGGTGGAGGCGCACGCGAACATTCTCTTCCTCGATGCCGAGCGCGCTCGCGGTCTCGGCGGTATCGAGCTCGACGACATCGCGCAGCACCAGCACCGTCCTCAAGCCTTCGGGCAGGGCATCGATCTCGCGCTCGAGGACGCGGCCGACCTCGTGGGCGTACGTGGTCTCGTCGGGGCTCGCGGACTCGTCCATGATCAACTCCTTGGGAACCTCTGCGAACCGGCGGTGACTGCGCAGGCGGGTCGAGGCCTCGTTGACGGCGATCCGCGTCGCCCAGGTGCGAAACGCCGCATCGGCGCGAAAGCTCGGTAGCGCGCGGAAGACATTGATCCACGCGCTCTGCACCGCATCCTCCGCATCCTGATCGTTGCGGAGCACGGCGCGGCAGGCGCGGAACATCGTCTGGTTGTGCCGGCGCACGAGCAGCGCGAACTGCGAGCGGTCTCCCGCCAGCACTGCCGAGATGACCTCCGCATCGGTCGGCTCCCGGTCGGGCAACGGCGCGGCAGAAAACGTCTTCATGCCCATCGGAGTGGTCGGCATGGGGAAACGTTACAACCCTTCTCGTGTCACGCCACCCGACGACGACGACTCCATTGACCAAGGAGAGAGTCCATGCGGTCACGATTTTTCCCGAGCCTGCTGAGCGCCGTCTTCACCCTCGCCGCCTGCGGCGATGACAAGGACGCCCTCCAGCTGACCGGCAATCAGCGCTCCGACCTCGAGCAGTACCTGCTGTCGCTGTGACGCGAAAAAGGGGTTAACGCGTCGGGGTCGTTGTCGTATCACTCGGCACGGTGTCCTCCGAGCCCGAGCCCGAGCCCGACGCGTGGATCGAGAAGGTCGTGAAGATCACGTCCGCGCTCGGCATGAATCCGACGCGCACGCGCTGGAAGTTGATCCGCTGGCAGGAGAAGCGGCGCAAGGCGGCGCGCCGCCGCGAGCAGACGGCACTGCACGTCGGCTACAAGCACAAGACGTGCGACGAGTGCGGCGCGGTCCAGGATCGCGAGGCCACCGAGTGCTCGCGGTGCGGCGCCAGGCTCGGTAGCCACGCCATCCAGGTGGCGCGCCGGATCGGACTGGTGCCGCGCGCGGTCTCGGTGTCGATGGTGCTCGCGTTCGTGTGTCTCGCGGTCTACGTGCGCGTGCTGATCGCGGCCGGCGGCGGCCTCGGCTCGCCCTCGGCGGTGCTGATCTACGACTTCGGTGGGCACTGGCCGCCGGCGATCGCCGACGAGCCGTGGCGATGGCTGACCGCGGTGTTCCTGCACTTCGGGCTCTGGCACGTGGGCTTCAACCTGCTCGCGATCGCGGCGATCGGTCCGCGCGTCGAGGAGCTCTACGGCCGGCTGTCGATGCTGTTCTTGCTCGTCGCGACCGGCGTGCTCGCGAACATCGGCAGTGGTCTCACCGGGCTCGACGGCGTCGGCGCCGGTGCGTCCGGTGGTGTCATGGGTCTGATCGGCGTCGCCGCCGGCCACGGTCATCGCCTCGGCCGGCCCGGGCACGCGTTGCGCAACGACATGCTGCGGTGGTCGGCGTTCACGATCCTGATCGGCTTCTTCATCGGCGCCGACAACCGCGCGCACATCTTCGGCGGGCTCGTCGGCGCCGCCTTCGGCTACCTGGTCGCGCCGCGCAGCTGGAACGCGCCGCGCTGGAAGCCGCTGCGCCTCGCCCTCGGCGCGATCGGCGTGGCCGCGACGATCGCCGCGCTCGCGATCATCTTCACCCGGACACCGGGCGACGACCGCGAGCCCGACACCTCGCCGCGCGTTGCCGGCGGCACCTACGAGCCGTACGCCGAGCTCTGCCGCAAGCAGTTCGCCGGCGACACCGCCGGAGCGCGCGCCGAGTTCGACAGGATGGCGCCCTCGCTCGGCGGCTACGTCTCCGAGCGCAGCGGCAGCGGCCACACGTATCGCCACTCGACGAGCGCGGTCGAGCTCTACGGCGACGAGGATCCCGTGGTCAAGCTGTGCGAGAGCTTCCTGGTGATGCGCGCGTGGTGCCGGTCCGGCGCGGCGAGCAAGCTCGACATCCCGAACCAGCAGATGACCGAGAACTGCGAGCTCGTCGAGAAGGCGTTCGGCGCCTTCACCGAGCAGCCGACGTCACGCGTCCCGTGATCACCACCAGGTGTCGTTGTCCTCGGCGATGCCGACGATGCGCTCGAGATCGTGGATCTGCCCGGTCCTCGTGCGCACGCGGCCACTGAACGCGCTGATCACGTGACGGAGGCGGTGCCGGATCAGCGGCAGCTCGAGCTTCTGCTCGACGTGTGCGATCGCGGTGCTCCGCAGATCGACGCTCTCTGCCTCGACGCTCCACGGCGAATCGATGTTGCCGGGCGCGTCGACCGCGAGGTGGACGTCGGCGAGCGGCTCGAGCTTGCCGTCGATCCACGCCGCGTTCTCGCTGATCGGCGCGTCCGGTGTGGGATCGACGAGGTTGAGGCCGATCACGCTGCCCTGCTTGCTCCTGCCGCACAGCGCGACCCACTTCCACACCGCGTGGCGCAGCGCGTACTGCTTGGTGAAGTCCATCGTGCCGAACGCGTTGGCCCCGAAGTCGAACGTCTTGCCGTCGAGCGTCACCGTGCCGGTCACACCGAACGCCATCTGCTTGTGCGTGTAGCTCCAGCGGTTGCCCGGCAGCGGCACGCAGGTTGCCAGGTGATCGTTGCCCGGTGCGGCGAAGTCGAGGCGCGCTTCGATCCGGGCACCGTCGGAGGCGATCGCATCGACGCGCGTCGCGAACGCGCGACCGCCATCGCGCGACTGCATCGAGATGTCGAGACCCTTGGTGTGAAACGAGTGCGTGCCCGCCGTGCTCGTCGGCTGGATCGTGGTGCCGACGGAGAGCGGTGTGATCGCGAACTTCTTGGTCAGCCCGCCGCCGGGCAATTCGGCGGCGTAGAAGAAGCCGTTGCTCGCAAAGCCGGCGGTCCCGACGACGAACGCGACGAACAGGTTGTCGGAGACCGCCGTCATGTACTGCCAGCTCTTGAGCCGCAGCTTCTGGCGGTACGCGCTCTCGACGCGATGCAACCCCGGCAGGGTCGCGAGCGGCGCGAGCAGGTGCGCGATGTGCGCGTCCTCGAGGTTCGGCGCGTCGAGCGGTCCGTCGAACGAGGCGATGCGTGGGGCACGGTCGTTCGGCGAAACCAGGTCGGCCATCCCGAGAGCATCACATAGTTCGTCAGCCGCCGAGCTCGATGCCGATGCCCTTCGCGGTGCGCACCAGCTCGCCCGCGGGATCGACGAGCTTGAGCTTCTTGACCGCCTTCTCGATCGGCACCGCGACGATCTTGCCGTCGTTGTAGCCGGTGACGTGGCCGAACTTGCCCTCGGCGATCAGCTCGACGGCACGAACGCCGAACCGGGTGGCGAGCTCGCGATCGAACGCGCACGGTGCGCCGCCGCGCTGGGTGTGACCGAGCACGGTCGAGCGGACGTCGAGCTCGCCCTGCGTCTTCGCCACGATCGCATCGGCGAGCCGCTGCCCTGCCCCGCCGAGCTTCTCCTGCTTGGTGACGTCGCCGGCGACCGCCACCGAGAGCGCGCCGCCCTTGGGCTTCGCACCCTCGGATACCACCACGATCGAGTGACTGACGCCGCGGCCGTGGCGGCGGTGGAAGGCATCGATCACCCGATCGAGGTCGTAGTCGATCTCCGGGATCAGCACGACGTGCGCACCGCCGGCGAGCCCGCCGACCAGTGCGATCCAGCCGGCGTAGCGGCCCATCACCTCGACGATCATGATGCGATCGTGTGACTCGGCGGTGGTCTGGAGCCGCTCGAGCGCCTCGACGACGACCTCGACCGCGGTCTGGAAGCCGACCGTGTAATCGGTGGCCTCGAGATCGTTATCGATCGTCTTGGGCACGCCGACGATCCGCGTCGCGCCGCGCTGGATGAACTTCTGTCCGAACGACATCGTGCCGTCGCCGCCGACCACGATCAGACCGTGCAGCTCGAGCTTCGCCAGGTTCGCGAGGCAGCGCGCCGAGACGTCATGGATCTCGACGCGACCGTCGGGGAGCTTCACCGGGTACGCGAACGGGTTCGCCCGGTTCGAGGAACCGAGCATGGTGCCGCCGCGAGGCAGGATGTTCTGCACGCGCGCCGGCGTCAGATCCTCGTAGTCCTCCTCGTAGAGGCCTTCGTAGCCGTTGCGGATGCCGACGATCTCCCAGCCGTAGGTCTGGCGCGCGTGGAGCGTCGCCGCGCGGATCACGCCGTTGAGCCCGGGACAGTCACCGCCGCCGGTGAGGATTCCGATACGCGTCATGCCTTGTAATTATCGCCCGGGAACGAGCGGGCTAACAAATGTCGTCACGCGACGCGACTTGCTGCGACGCCGCGAAGCTGGCTGCGGAGCCGCTCGGGGAGCTTGGCCAGCTCGGCCGGGTCATCGTCGACGATCAGCCCGCGGCAATTCGCAGTGCCACAGAAGCACGGCTCGGCGACCTCGGCGGCGAACGCGTAGTCGTACGTGATCTCCTCGCCGACCGGGATGTCGCGCTTGGCCACCCACCAGGCGCGCATGGTGTCGGCCTCGTGATCCCACTTGCTGTGGACCTCGCTGTTGGGGTCGCACGAGTGGTTGAACCAGCGCGTCTGGCAGGCCAGATCCCAGAACAGCGGATCGCCCTTTCCGGAGTCCTCGCCGGGGAGGATCAGCGCGTAGGTGTCATCGAACTCGGCATCGGCGAGATAGAGCACGCCATCGCCGAAGCAGACGAGCTCGCCCTTCTTGAAGGGACGCATGGTGACGACTCCGTAGCCGTGAATCTTGGAGAACACGACGCGCAGTCCATCGAGTAACGGCATCGTGCGTGATCATCCCGATCGGAGTTGCGACCGCAAGAGTGGCGACGGTGTTCTTTGCGCGGTACACGTTCGAGACGATGGCAACGAAGCTCAAAGTTGGCGTCCTCGGTGCGACCGGCATGGTCGGTCAACGCTTTGTCTCGCTGCTCGCCGACCACCCGTGGTTCGAGCTCGCAGCCGTGGCCGCCAGCCCGAGCTCGGCGGGCAAGATGTACGGCGACGCGATCGTCGAGCGCTGGACGCTCGGCACCCCGGTGCCGGATGCCGCGAGCAAGCTGATCGTCGGCGACGCCTCCGACATCAAGCGCGTCGCTGACCAGGTCGACTTCGTGTTCTGCGCGGTCGACATGGACAAGGCCGCCACCGCGAAGCTCGAAGAGGACTACGCGAAGGCCGAGGTGCCGGTGGTGTCGAACAACAGCGCGCACCGCTGGACGCCCGACGTGCCGATGATGATCCCGGAGATCAACCACGACCACGCCGCGATCATCGAGGCGCAGAGGAAGCGCCTCGGTTCGAGCCGCGGCTTCGTGGCGGTCAAGCCGAACTGCTCGATCCAGAGCTACGTGCCGGCGATCCATCCATTGAAGGCGTTCGGGCCGTCCAGGATCGCGGTCTGCACCTATCAGGCGGTGTCGGGCGCGGGCAAGACGCTCGAGTCGTGGCCCGAGATGGTCGACAACGTGATCCCGTTCATCAAGGGCGAAGAAGAGAAGAGCGAGCAGGAGCCGCTCAAGATCTGGGGCGCGATCGAGGGCGGCAAGATCGTGAGCGCCAGGTCGCCGGCGATCACCGCGCAGTGCATTCGCGTGCCGGTCAGCGATGGCCACCTGGCGGCGGTGTTCGTGTCGTTCGACAAGAAGCCGTCGCGCGACCAGATCCTCGCCGCGTGGAAGGAGTTCTCCGGCAAGCCGCAGGCGCTCGGACTGCCGAGCGCGCCGAAACCGTTCTTGACGTACTTCGACGAGGACAATCGCCCGCAGACCAAGCTCGATCGCGACCTCGGCCACGGCCAGGCGGTGTCGATCGGTCGGCTGCGTCCGGACCACGTGTTCGACTGGCGCTTCGTCGCGCTCTCGCACAACACGGTTCGCGGTGCGGCGGGTGGCGCAGTGCTCACGGCAGAGCTGCTGAAAGCCCAGGGTTATCTCTCGGCGAAACCGTAGGCCAGCGCGCAGTTTTTCCATGGGGCGATCGGAAGGAACGATCTTGCATGGTTGCCCATGGATCTCGAATGCGCTGCGTAGGTGTGCGAACACGCTCGGCTTGATCTAACCCGCACCTTGCCGGGTTTCGCTTGTGCGCCACGCTGATTCTGCGAGACGGTAGCCGGTGATGCCCAAGTCGGGAGACTCAGAAAGGCGACGTAACGGTCGCCGGACGGTTGCCCCGCCCGTGGAGACCGCCCCGGACCCCAAGCCGACCAAGCTGGCTCGGGGAACGCGGGACGTCGACCCGGCCACGCTCGACGCGATCGCGATCGACGATGAGCATCACGAGCCCGAGCCCCACGTCGACGAGGAGCACGCGCAGACCGACGCCGAGATCGATGCTCGGATGATCGAGCTCGGCCAGCGGCGGTTCGGCATCTCGGCCTTCCGCCCCGGTCAGGCCCTCGCGATCCGCAACGTGCTCGCCGGCATCGACACGCTCGCGATCATGCCGACCGGCGCCGGCAAGTCGCTGTGCTACCAGCTGCCCGCGCTCGAGCTCGATGGCGTCACGCTCGTCGTCTCTCCGCTGATCGCCCTGATGAAGGATCAGTACGACAAGCTCGCCGAGCTCGGCATGGACGTGCTGCGCCTCGACTCGACGCTGTCGCCGCGCGACGAGGCAGCTGCCCTCGCCCGGCTCTCCGAGAACCGGCCGTGCGTCGCGTACGTCACCCCGGAGCGGCTCGGCGAGCCGCGGTTCCGCGAGCGCCTCGCGTCGATCAACGTCGCGCTGTTCGTGGTCGACGAGGCGCACTGCATCTCGCAGTGGGGGCACGACTTCCGTCCCGCCTACCTCGGCCTCGGTGAAGCCGTGCGCGCGCTCGGCAAGCCGCCGGTGCTCGCGCTGACCGCGACCGCGCCGCCGAAGGTCAAGGACGACATCCTCGCCCAGCTTCAGATCCCGGAAGCCTCGGTGATCGACATCGGTCTCAACCGACCGAACCTCCGCTACCACGTCATCAAGGCGTCGTCCGAGCGCAAGAAGCAGGCGATGTTGATGCGCCTGATCGAGCGCCAGAAGGGCTGCGGCATCATCTATGCCGCGACGGTGAAGACCGTCGACGCGCTCGCCGACTTCTTGTGGTCGCAGGGCATCGAATGCGGGCGCTACCACGGCCGGATGCGCGCGAAGGATCGCGAGCGCGTGCAGAGCGCGTTCATGGAGCGTGGCGAGCCGCGGCTGATGGTCGCCACCAACGCGTTCGGGCTCGGTGTCGACAAGCAGGATCTCCGCTTCGTCATCCACTACAACTTCCCCGGCTCGCTCGAGAGCTACTACCAGGAAGCCGGCCGCGCCGGCCGCGACGGCGATCCGGCTGATTGCGTGCTGCTCTACCAGCCGGAGGACAAGCGGATCCAGAGCTTCTTCCTCGGCGGTCGCTATCCGACGCCCGAGCAGACGCGCGCCGTCGCCGCGGCGCTGGTCCAGATCACCAAGGGCCGCATCGCCGAGGTCGACGAGGATGGTGATCCGGTGCATCCCGACGACGAGGTGTTCGTCACCGTCAAGGACATCGCCGAGAAGGCGGATGCGCCGGCGAAGAAGGCGCGCGTCGTGCTGTCGTTCCTGAAGGAGGTCGGCTTCGCGGCGGAAGCGCCGGGTGCGCGGTTCGCGCCGCTCGCCACCGAGCCGCCCAGCATCGAGAACCTCGCGCGCGCGGCGAGTCGCTACGAGCAGAAGCGCGCCCAGGATCGCGCGCGCCTCGCGTCGATGCTGCGCTACGCGCAATCGCATCTCTGCCGCACGCGCCTGCTGGTGACCTACTTCGGTTATCTCGACGCGCCGTCGTGCGGCACCTGCGATAACTGCCAGCGGTCTTCGGCCAGCCGCACGGCGGGTGGCTCGATCGACAAGGTCGATGTCGCGCAGACGCTGGCCGCTCGCCGCGGCGGCGATCCGGATACGCGCCGCGCGTTGCTCGAGGAAGCGCTGCGCCGTAATCGCGGTGCGGGTCGCGGCCGCGCGCTCAAGATCGAACGGGTCAAGCGCCCGGTGTTCGGCCCGCTCGAGAAGGGCGATCTGGTGCGCCACGCGACGTGGGGCGAGGGCGAGGTCGTGCGCGTGGTCGGCGACAGCGTGTACACGTTCTTCCCGGTGCACGGCGAGAAGCTGCTCAAGACCAGCTTCCTCGAGAAGATCGGCTCGTAGCCGGGCAGCGATGTCGCGGATCGCGGCTGACCGCGGTTCGCTCGACGCGAGACCGGCGATTTTCCGCGCGCCTCGCGGGCATGGCCGATGCACGATGCCAGACGATGCGGATCGCCGCCGTGCTCGCGCTCGTCCTCGCCGCGACCACGGCCGCGCACGCCGACGATGGCTTCGACTGGGATCCGCCGCCGCCCGCGCAGTGGACGTTTCACGCCGCCGGCATCATCCAGGGCAAGCCCGCGCACGCCCCGTTCGCCGGCCTCGGCGTCGGCCTCGACCACCGACTCGATGGCCGGGTGTGGGGCGGATTCTTGATCGCCTCGTTGCTGGGGCGCGAGTTTGAAGAGCCGGGCACCGACATGCCGCTGCCACCGCTGCAGACCGCGACGTTCGTCGCCGCCACCGCACGCGTCCAGCTCGGCGAGTGGGAGGAGGACGCCGATCGCGAGACGTTCTGGTTCGGCTGGGAGGCGCGCGGCGAGCTCGGCACCGCGTTCGTCACCAAGGAGCGCATGCGATCGACGCCGGCGATCGGCTCGATCGGCCTGACCGGCTTCATCGGCGCGCGGCGCACTCGCTTCGCGATGTCGCTCGGCTACGCGTTCACGTTCGCGGGCTCGCAATCCGAGATCGAGCCCGGCGGCGTCGATGTCCGGCTCGGGCTGACGCGCGCCTGGTGATCGGAGTGCGTGCGCGCTAGCCGCGCGTGTCGCGCTGGCGCCGGATCTCGTAGAGCGCGAGCGAGGCCGCGACCGAGACGTTGAACGAGCCGACCGCGCTGCGCGCCATCGGGATCAGCGCGTGGAAGTCGCAGCTCTTCGCGACCAGCGGGCGCACGCCGGTGCCCTCGGCGCCGAGCACCAGGCACAGCGGCAGCGTGCCGTCGATCGTCGAGATCAGCTGCGACTGCGGCGAGTCGTGCACGGCGACGCGCCACAGCCCGAGCTCGCGTAGCTCGTCGAGCGCGCGCACCAGGTTGCCGACCATCGCGATCGGCAGCAGCTCGCTCGCGCCGGCGCTCGTCTTCGACACCAGCGCGGTGACC
>JAEYYY010000660.1 GCA_023430775.1 Pseudomonadota bacterium | reverse complement strand
GGTGATGCGCTGTGATGCCTGCCAGGCCGACTTCGAGCAGTATGGCGTGCGCGACAAGTGGCGCTGTCCGCGCTGCGCCGCGGTCGTGATCGCCTCGACCGAGCTCGAGTCCGAGCTGGGCGACCTCGGTGCCGGCCTCTCGGACACGCTCGATACCTCGCGCTTGCTCGCGACCACGCGCAGCTGCCCGACGTGCGACGCGGGCATGAACCAGCTCTCGATCGACGGCGTGGTGATCGAGCGCTGCCCGAAGGATCACACGCTGTGGTTCGATGCCGGCGAGCTCGGCAAGATCCGCGGCAAGCTGTCGGAAGCCGGCGCCGAATCGGTGCTGGTGCGGGTCTGGGACCGCTGGTTCCGCGACAGCTAACGGATCTCGATCGACAGCTCGAACATCAGCGCCGTGTTGCGCGCGTCGTCGGACATCGCCTGCTCGAGTCGCGCGCCGATCGACGCCGGCAGGTTCCTGCCCACGAGGTCGAGCGTGGCATCCGCGGACAGGCCGGTAGCGCCGATGCCCGCGCGGTCCATCTCGCCGGCGGTCCCCCAGCGGCGCTCGAGGCGCTCCGCGAAGCCGAGCACGAGCGCGGTGTTCTTCATCGTCACCAGCGACTTGGCGATGCCGATGCTGCCCCCGAGTGACTGGAACGGCACGGCACCGTCGCGCTGCGACCAGTCGAGCCGTGCGGTCAGGAACACGTTGCGGCCGAGCTGCGCCGCGCTCGCGAGACCGGCAGACATCATGTTGTCTCCGCCGCCGCGCAGGCCGTTGCCGTAGCCGATCCGCAAGCCGAGGCGCAGCGGCTCCCGGATCGCATCCGCGGCGTGGCGGCGCCGCGTGCGATGGCCGAGGATCTCCGGCTCGGGATCGTCGATCGGCTCCGACTGCCACCGCGTGTAGTTGGTGTACGTGCGGCGCCAGACCTCGATCTTCTTGATCCGGGCATCGATCTCGGCGGTGCGTTCGGTGGCGAGCTCGCGGAGCACGGCGAGCAGCTGGATGGCCTCGTCGTGACGACCGGCGGCGGAATACGCGGAGGCGAGCATCAGGATGTCGTCGGCGTCGATCTCGATGTAGCGCGACAGCCGGCGAACGACCCGCACGACCTCGCCATCGCACGACCGCTTCATCCCGACCCAGTGGTCGCACGGCGAGACGCCGAAGTAATCGAGCAACAGCAGGCCCGCTTCGAGATCGGGTTTGTCGTCGCGCTCGAACGCCTCTCGCCAGTCGTCGACGAAGCGCGCGCGCAGACCGCTCTCTCCCGGAGCGTGCAGCACGATGCGCACGAGCTCCTTGCGCGCCAGGCGCCGGGCCCTGGGATCGGTGCCGGAGAAGCGCAGCACCTGCTCGGCGTCCTTCACGGCGGCCTCGATGTCCCCCAGCGAGTCGTGTGCGGCGGCGCGGCCGCGCCAGTGATCGGCGACCGTGGGCTCGAGCGAGATCGCCTTGCCGAAGGCAGTGACCGCGTCCTGGTAGCGGCCCCACTCGAGGAGGATCTTGCCGAGCCGAGCGTGTGACTCGCCGGTCTTCAGCTTCGACGCGACGCTGTGTGCGAGGGAGGCGGCAGCGGCGTGCTGGTCGCCGCGGAACTTCTCCTCGACGAGATCGATCATCCGATCGGCCGCCGCGGGATCGAGCTTCAGGATCCTGTCGTAGGCGTCGACCGCGCGTGCGAGCTGGCCCCACTTCGCGTAGCGCTCGGCGACCGACGACAGCATCGAGATGTCCTTCGGCGATCGCGCGGCGAGCTTGTCGAGGATCGCGAGCGCCTCGGCGGTGCGCTTGCCCGCATAGCGATCGGCGAGCTCGAGCCGGAGGCGAGGGTCCTGCGAACGCCTCACCGCCTGCTCGAGGGAAGCGAGCGCCTCCGGCTTGTTGCCGACCGCATCGTGGAGCTTCGAGAGCTCGTACCACTCGAACCTGCCGCGCCTGGCGACCGGCCAGTCGTCGAGACAGAGCGCGAGCAGCCCGCCGAGCGTGCCGGCCCGGCGATGGAGCTCGACGATCCGGCCGAACAGCTCGCCGCGCAGGTAGTGATCGGGCGGCACCAGCGCGAGGCCGCGCCGATACTCGGCCTCCGCCTCGACGCGATCGCGACGCTCGAGGGCAAGGCCGCGGCGCGCGATGACATCGAGCCGCCGCACCGGATCGGTCGCGTACAGCTTGTCGGCCGTCGCGTACGCCTCGAGCGCGGCATCGATCAGATCGATCGCGAGCATCGCGTCGCCGCGATCGAGCTGCAGGCTCGGATCGCGCGGATCGAGCTCGGACAGCCGCTTCGCCAGCGAGGCCTGAGCGACCCGATCGTGTCGCGAACGTGCCAGGGCGAGCAAGCCGCGCAACGCCTCGCGCTGCACGGCCTTGTCGCCCATCAACGCACGCTCGTAGGCCACGCGCGCAGCGTCGGGTTGATGGTCATCGCGCTCGATCGCGGCGATCCGCAGCGCGAGCTTCGGATCGTCGGCGCGCACGGCCCACGCGCGGTGATAGGCAGACAGCGCGCTCTTCGGTTGCTTCGCTTGCTCGAGCAGGCGGCCGATGACGATCAACACCGCGCCGTCGTCAGCGGGGCGGCGAGCCGTGCCCGAGGGCACCGCATCGCGGCTCGCGTGATCCGACAGCTTCGCGTCGTACTCGGCGATCAGCGCATCGAGCGTGCGGTAGCGCGTGTACATCGCGGCCAGCTTCGCGAGCGCCGGATCGTGTGGATCCCGCGCGAGGATCGCCTGATAGCGTGCGACCACGCCGCGATCGAACGGCTCGCGCTTCGGCCCCCAGTCGACAGGCTGCGCGTGCGCGTCGCCGGAAATTCCGGAGAGGACCAGGCCCAGAGCGACCGCGACGGCACGCACGCCGACGGGACACGACCCTCGCTAGCCGGTTGCCAAGATTGCTGCACTTTCCGGGAACCAGAACCAAACAGCGAGCTCAGCTCGCTCTACGCGGCACGTAGGCAAGGTGTCACACCATTCGTACGGCGGATACGAATGACCGTTCGTACGAACCCGATCGTGGGAAAGGAATCCCTCCACCTTCGAGGTTCGCGACGATTTCGGGGCCTAGAAACCCGGCCGCAGCGGCATGCGGCCTACGAGCAACATGCGGGGTGCCCCACACGAGCACGGCGCCGCCGGACTGCGGCACCACGCCAAGCATCGGATCGCGCGGAGGACCATGGGCAGTGAACTTACAACCTCACCCGATCATCGGATGTTTTGATCTGCCTCCATACGAATCGCCATTCGTATCTCGCATACGAACGGCGATTCGTATGCACCCGAAACGAGAGACCCGTGTTGTGGGGTGTAACCACGTTTGAACGAGCTCGCCGCCAGCTCGAGAGGCGAACATGCCCTCCATCTTTCACCTCCGTACGAACGACCATTCGTACGGCGGATACCAACCAGTACGCGACGTCACGCCGGCACGCCAGGCTGCTCGGCGATGCTGCATGGTGGCTAGCCGGATGATCGGAGGAGCCAGTGGCGCGCGAAGGCGCCGTCGAGCAGACCGCCAGGCCATCAGGGACGATCCTTCCGGCGCGACGTACGCCCATTCATGTAGGGCCGAGCCTCGCGGTCCGAGCGTTGACTCGAGCTCGCCTTATGCGGCAAGCGCGCGCAGGCAGGGTGTCACGATCTCGTGAAGGACGGCCTCGCGCGCGTCTGCGGCTGCTC
>JAEYYY010000630.1 GCA_023430775.1 Pseudomonadota bacterium | reverse complement strand
TGTCGACGTCGAGCGACGCGATGATGTCGGCGACCAGCGATGGCGTGGTGCTGAGGGCGGGAAAGTTCTCGATGTTCCAGGTCGCGATCTCGAGCGTGGACTCGCTGCCGACGGCCGGGAGCAGATCGGTGCGCGGCGGGAGCAGCGGCTCGGGCGCGACATCGGCCGGCGGCGGCGATGGCTCGCGGGTGTGCGTACATGCAGCGAGCAGGAGCGGCCACCAACGCATCGCGAGGGAGCGTAGGTTTCTCGTAGTGGGGCGTAAAGCCCGAAGTGAGGGCTGCCGGCTTTTGGCGTGGGACAGGCCACAGCGGCTGTATTCGGCCACCGCCCGTGGCAGATTCCGCCGATGCGCTGGCTCCTCGCCCTTGCCGTCGTCCTTGGAACTGGTTCGCGTGTCGAGGCTGACACCAAGCCCGCCGAGTTCCTCGACGAAGCGAAGCAGCTGATGATCGTCGGCGCCTGCGCGAAGGGTGAGGCACCGAAGGTCAAGCCCGAGGTGATCGCCGAGCACTGCAAGAAGGTGACGGCGGAGCAGGACGAGTGGAAGAAGTCGTGGCTCGGCGTGGCGGGGCCGTTCTTCAAGATCAACGTGCCGTCGAACATTCCGAAGACGGTGGTCTATCCGTTCGCGGGTGGCGATCTGGCGACGGCGCTGACGGTGTTTCCCGACGCCGACGAGATCACCACGCTCGCGCTCGAGCCCGCCGGCGATCCGCGGTCGCTCGGCCGGATGAACGAGCCGGATCTCAAGCGCGCGCTGAAGGTCGTCGCGAGCGAGCTCGAGTATCTGTATCGCTCGAGCTTCAGCAAGACGATGAACATGATCAACGCGATGCGCGCCGGCCAGCTGCCGACGCAGCTGGTGTTCAGCCTGAGCGCGCTGCAGATGCACGGCTACGAGCTGGTCGGCGTGCGCTACTTCAAGCTCGATCGCGGCGGAGACATCGTCTACCTGACCGACGCCGAGGCCGCGGCCGCCGAGAAGATCCGCGATGTCGGCGCGCGCAATCGGGCGTTCGGCAACGTCGAGATCAAGTTCCGCAAGCCGGGCAAGAAGGAGCAGACGTTCCGCCACATCGCCGCGAACCTCGACAACGATCACCTGAAGTCGTATCCGCCGCCGCTCAAGCACCTCGAGAAGAAGGGCAAGGTCTCGGCGATGACGAAGGCGGCGAGCTATCTGCTCAGCTACGGCGATTTCTCGACGATGCGCGACTACATGATCAAGCACGTCGAGTGGATGGTCAGCGACACCACCGGCATCCCGCCGTCGTACGGCATGCCCGCCGGCTTCGAGTACGACACGTTCGGCGACTGGAAGAGCTCGAACATGGCGGCCGGCAACGGCGCCGTGCGTTCGACCTGGCAGGCGCTCTACCAGACGCAGCCGGGCAAGCCGCTCAGCTTCCGCTTCGGCTACCCAAACGGTGCCGGCGACGGTCACCTGATCATCGCCAAGAAGACCGGCAAGTCGCAGCCGGCGCCGCTCCTCAAGTGGGAGAAGGGCCCGCAGCCGGCGCCGCCGAAGGCACCGCGCAAGGACACCGATCCGGTGCCGCAGCCGGTGCCGGTCAAGCCGGCGAAGTAGGTCCGTTACTTCGCGGTGAACGTGTAGTCGAGCTGCGCGTCGTGCAGCACGAGCGTCTTGCCATCGGCGCCGGGAACGAGCTCGAGGCCGGTGAGGCTCGGGGTGATCGTGACGAACGTGATCGTGCCGTCGGGGTTCTTCTTCGTCGCGATGTCTGACTTGAACTCGCCGAAGTCGAACGTCACCGTGGTGCCCTTCTTGATCACGTCGAGCTTGCCGAGCGCCGGGCTGGTGTAGCTGGCGGCGAGCTTGCCGACCGCCGCGGCATCGGGCGGGATCGTCAGCTGCTTCTTGGCCACCTCGAGATCCTGATCGAAGCGCTTCTTCACCTGGGCGATGTTGTCGGCGGCCTCGGGCTTGCCGTCGAACAGCACCTCGAGCAGGCGGCGGCGGAACTGGTCGCGGATCGCGTTGCCGAGATCGCCGTTGGTCAGCACGACCGCGCCGATGCCGTGCTCGGGCAACCACATCATGTCGCTGTGGAAGCCGATCATGTCGCCGCCGTGGTGGACCACGGTGACGTCGTGCTCGGTGTCGACGAACAGCCCCATGCCGTAGGAGCCGGTCTTCCCGATCGCCACCTGCTTGTCGCGGCGCGCGAGCAGCGCCTCCTTCGAGATGTACTGCTTGCCGTCCGGCGTCTTGCCCTCGGCGAGCTCCATCGCGACGTACTTGAGGACGTCCTTGACCGAGCTCCACGCCGCGCCGGCGGGACGCACCGGGATGATGGCGTAGTTGAGCGCGTGCAGTGCGGGCACCGTCGCGCCGTCGAGGTTCTGCGAGTGAGGCATCGCGAAGTTGCCGGTCTGCGCGGCCTTGTAGTCGAACGTCGTGGTCTTCATGCCGAGCGGCGTGAACACCAGGTTGCGCATCGCCTCGTCGTAGGCCTTGCCGAGCTCGAGCTTGGGGTACGCGACGTGACCGCCGAGGAAGCCGGCGGCCGCCGCCATGATGTTCGAGTACTGGAACAGCTCGCCGAACTTGGTGGTCGGCTGCATGGTGCCGAGCTCCTTCATCACCGTCGTCGGCGTGCGGTCCTTGAACTCGAGCAGCCACTCGAGATCCTGGCGCGGCATGCCCGTGCACGCGCAGATCAGGTGCTTGATCTGCACCTTGCTCGTGGTGTCGGCGTTGCCGAGCTTGAACTCGGGGAGCGCGGTGGTGGCCGGCGTCTCCCAGGTCAGCTTCTTCGCGTCGACCAGCTTCGCGAGCATCAGCGTGGTCAGCGACTTGGTGTTCGACGCGATCATGTACTTGGTGTCGCCGTCGGGCTTCGCCGGCTTGCCGAGCGCGCGCACGCCGAAGCCGCCGGTGTAGATCACCTTGCCGTTCTCGTAGAGGCCGATCGACACGCCGGGCACACCGAGCGTCTTCATCGAGTCCTCGACGAACTTCGTCAGCTGCGCGACCCGATCCTTGTCGAGCGGATGCGGCTTCTTGCCGGCGAACGATTCCTTCTTGCCGCCCTTCGGCAGCAGCGTCTCGAACACCACCCCGAGCTGACCGCCGCGCTTGCCGGCGGTGGCGTGCGCGAAGTCGAGGATGATGACGGTCCAGCCGTCGTTGGCGTACATCGCCGCGGCGCCGACGGCGCGCTTCTCGTTCGGGGACACCGTGTAGCCGTACTGCGTGATCTGCGACCAGCCATCGCGGTCGGGCCCCGGCGTCGACGCCTCGAGCGGCCACTTGTGATCGGGCTTGTACGCGGCCCACGCGAGGTCGCGCGCGGCATCGGCGTTCTTGGCCTTGACGTCGACGATCGCGAGCCAGCTATCGCCCTCGGGCGGCGACAGGATCGTCGCGCTGCCCTTGACCGCGATCGACCAGTCGTTGGGGACGGTGAACGGATTGCCGGCGACGGTTGTGCGCGGGGTGTCGGCGGTCACCGTCTCCTTGGTCACCGCGGGAGGCGCCGGATCGCGAACGTCGGGCGGCCGCGGCTCTTCGACGGGCGGCGGCTTTGGTCCCGGCGTCGGTGAAGGAGTGGAAGAACCGCAAGCAACGAGGAGGAGAGCAGCCAGGCGATGCATGGCGCGACCCTAGCGCGGGCATTCAGGCCAGGCACGGCGTCAACGCAGAAAGGGCTGCTGTCGCGCGACGTCGCGCCCGTCGGTTGATGCGCCGGCAACCCACCGCGCGGGATACAATCGCGAGCATGCGCTGGCTCGTCATCGCGTGTCTGCTCGCAGCGTGTGGCGGCACCATCGAGGCGGACGACGCGCCCGCTCCCGACGGGCCGCCGGCCGATCCACCGACGCCGGCCGGTTGCATCGACGACGTCGCGACGGGCGATCACACCTACGCGTGCGGCGGGCTCACCGTCGACGCGCGCATCCCGGCGGAGTGTCAGGCACCGGGCTGCGGCCTGATCCTCGTGCTCCACGGCGACACCGGCAATGGCCTGCTGATGGACGCGCACATCAAGATGCGCGAGCTCGGCGAGCAGCACGGCTACGTCGTCGTCGCGCCTACCGGTCCGCCGTTCGGCGGCAGCTTCCCGGGCTCGACGTGGAACACCGGCAACGATCAGACGCTGGTCGACATCGTCGGGCAGTTTCGCGACGTGTTCCGCGTCGATCAGAAGCGCATCCACGTCACCGGCTTCTCGCGCGGTGGCTTCGTGACGTGGCGCCTGCTCTGCGATCACTCGGAGCTGTTCGCGTCGGCGGCCCCGGCGGGCGCCGGGCTCGGCACCAACTTCGGCGAGCCGACCTGTTTCAGTCAGGGCCGCAAGCCGGCACGCGCCATCCCCATCATCTTCTTGATGGGCCGCACCGATACATCGGTGGGCTACGCGCAGATGCAGGCGATCCGCGACGGTGCGATCGCCGAGTACGGTGCGACCGGTCCGACGACGATCAACTCCGACAACGACTACCGCCACGATCGCTGGGTCGGCACCACCGTGATCGAGACGTTCGATCACGCGTACGAGACCGTCGACGACGGCCCGTTCGGCGCCGGCGGCCAGTTCGGCGACGCCAACGGTCACTGCATCGCGGGCAGCACGACGGATCCGTACGCGCCGCAGTACGCGATTCCGTGTCAGCTACCGAACGCGTTCACCTGGGGAGAAGAAGTCATGGCCTTCTTCATCGCCCACCCGCTGCCCTGACTATTCCTTCTTCGCTTCCCACTTCGAACCGTCGCCGAACTCGACGGAGCGCACGCGCGCCTCGACCTTCTTGGTCTCGGCGGGGATGAACGCGCCCATCTCGTCGACCTTGGTCCCCTTCGGACCGACGACGTTCGGCACGCCCATCATCCCCCACGGGAAGTCCTTCAGCTTCTTGCCGCTACCGTCGAGGTAGTCGAGCGTCATGCTGACGCGCTTGACGTCCTTGTCGGTGAAGTTGAAGACGCGCATCTTCGCCTCGAGGTCCTTGCCCTTCTTGTCGGGGCCGACCGAGACGAACTGCAGCACGACGGGCTGACCGTCGGCGGGCTGCGCGGGCCAGGTGACGCTGTCGTCACCGCCGCCGCCACCGCCGTCGCCTTCCTTCTTACCGCCGCATGCGAACACGAAACCGAGGATGAGAATCAGAGCTAGCCGCTTCATGTGAGTTCCTTCGCAGTCACTGACGAGGTTCGTCGGGGCAGGTCGCCCCAAAAGCAGGTTCCTCGTAGCAGATCTTGCGATTCACCGGGAATCCCGAAAGTCGACGGGACGTTCGTCCCGTGGGAGATTCCGACCATGCGCCTGTTTTCATTGCTCGCAGTTGGTCTGCTCGCGGCTCCGACTCTGGCTCACGCCGACGAGCCGGCCGAGCTGGTCGACGAGGCGAAGGAGCTACTGATCGTCGGTGCGTGCGCCGATGGCACGCCCACCAAGGTCAAGCCCGAGGCGATCGCCGCCCACTGCAAGGCGATGCGGAAGATGCAGGCCGACTACAAGGCGTCGTGGCAGGCCAACGCCACCGCGTTCTTCGCCGAGCACACGCCGAAGAACATCCCGAGCAAGGTGGTCTATCCGTTCGCCGGTGGTGACCTCGCCTCCGCGCTCGCGGTGTTCCCCGACGCCGACGAGATCACCACGATCGCCCTCGAGCCCGCCGGCGATCCGCGCGCGCTCGCGAAGCTGTCGGCCAAGGAGGTCTCGGCGCAGCTCCAGCTGTCGGCCAAGGGCATGGACCTGCTCTACCGCCGCAACTACTCGCACACGATGGACATGATCGACTTCATGCGCGGCGCGAAGCTGCCCACGCAGCTGATCTTCAGCCTGTCGGCGCTGTCGCTCTACGGCTACGAGCCGACCTCGATGAAGTACTTCACGCTCGAGAACGGCGGCGCGATCAAGTACCTCACGAAGGCCGATCTCGACGCCGCCGACAAGATCAAGGATGTCGGCAAGCGCAACATGGCGCTCGCCAACGTCGAGATCACGTTCCGCAAGATCGGCTCGAAGAAGTCGCAGACGTTCCGCCACATCGTCGCCAACCTCGACGACCAGCACCTCAAGAAGTCACCGCAGGCGCTCGATCATCTCCTCAAGAAGGGCCGCGTCTCGGCGATGACGAAGGCCGCCTCGTTCCTGCTGATGTTCGACGGCTTCAACACGATGCGGAAGTACATCATCGACAACGTCGACTGGATGGTCTCCGACGCCACCGGCCTGTCGCCGAAGTACGGCAAGTCGGTCGGCTTCGAGTACGAGACGTACGGCACCTTCGAGCGCTCCGAGATGGATGCCGGCGCGCCGTTCTCGCCGGTATGGGCCGCGGAGTTCAAGGCGCAGCCCAAGCGCGAGCTCAAGTTCCGCTTCGGCTACCCCGACCACAGGTTCCGCAATCACCTCATCATCATGAGGAAGACGGGCGCGAAGGCCGCCACGAAGTAGCGTTACGCGTAGATCGCGTCCACGGAGATGTCGAGGCCGTGGATTCGGATCGTCTCTCCAGCGCCGCGAGCCTCGGTACTCCAGTTGCGTCCCTCGCGCCGCCGGACCTCGATGCGACGCTCGTCCTGAGAGACGAGGACGTACTCCTCGAGCGACTCTAGCTGCTGGAACAGCGCGAAGCGTTCGTTGCGATCGCGGTGCTCGGTCGACTTCGACAGCACCTCGACGACCACGCGAGGATTGGTGATCGCCTCGCCGAGGCTCTTGCCGTTCTTGTCCTTGGCACCGCGCGTGAGGATCGCGCCACAGACGATGCTCGCGTCTGCATAGGTCGAGTGCTGGGCCTTCTCGACGTAAAGGAGCGTATCGGATGAATAGACGCGGCAGTCGGCGGTTTGCGGCAGTGCGCGCATCATGGCGGCCGACAACCGCCCGTGTTCCGGGGTGCCGCGCGACATCGCGTAGATCAGGCCGTTGATCCACTCGTGCTTCGTGTCGCTGTTCGATTCGAGCGCCAGGTACTCGTCGAATGGCGTGAACAGGATCTTCGCTGGCGTCGGCATCAGCAAAGCGAAGTGTACCCGAGAAGAATTGGCCGGTACCCGGCGAATTCGGTCACTACCTCGACAAGCAGAATGTCCACGACACGCTCGGCGGTTCGTGCTGGAGCGGAACACAGTCCCCGACGGTCTAGTTGCCGATCCCGGTGTTGTCGCTAGAGTGCCCGACCGATGGCGTGGGATGCGGATCATGGCGAGCTGTTCGATCGCGCACTCGTGTTGCGTGACTCGGGCAACTCTCGCGAGGCGATCGCGCTGCTCGGCCACCTGGTGACGTTGCTCGACCCGGTTGCGAGCCCGAGGGCGATGTCTCACTCGCTCGTCCAGATCGCCGGGATGCACTACGCGATGGCCGAGTTGGTGGAAGCCGAAGCCGCGTTTCGTCGCGCCACCGAAGTGGCACCCAGGTTCGAGCTCGCCTCGCTCGGACTGTTTCTCGCCCTGTGGAACGCGGGTCGACCGCGCGCGGCCATGGCAGAGCTTCAGCGCTACGTCGACCTCAAGCCGAATTCGGCCGGCTATCGTGAGCTGCTCGAAGGTGGATATTCGTTCGCCGATCCGGACCTACAGGCGCTCGCGGAGTCCGCGCACGAGAAGCTGCTGCGGTTTGAATGACTGCTTGGTGAGCGCCCTGGCACGTCGGCTGATCTCGTAATCACAAACGATTCGCCTCGAGCGACGCGCGGGAGAACACTTCTCCATGCGTCGCTTCGTCTATCTCGTCCTGTGCGGAGCATGTGGCGGAGACGGGACTCCGCGTGAGCCGCTCGTCGATGCACCACTCGACGCATCGATCGACAGTCCGCCGCCGGACGTGATGCCGCACACCCCGGCGACGATCTTCGAGAGCGCGACGATGAGGCCAGGGCCGTTCGAGCCGCTGCCCGCGCAATCGACCAGCGGCGAGCAGCTCCTCGGCGTTCGCTTCACGACGACGAAGCCCTACACGGTGACGGGGATCGGAGCGCACGCCTACACGATCTGCTTCTCGTGCACCGGCGAGTCGCAGACGGTGCAGTTCATGGCGATCGTGCCGATCGATCCGGCGACGAACCTGCCGACGACAACCGACGTGATGCGCGACGCGGTGGGCTTCGGCGTGGCGGCGATCCCGTACGTGACGTCGACCGAGACGCAGGACGCGGCGCCGCCGTCGACGGTGTTCCCGACCGACTTCGTGCTGCCGGCCGGCACCTGGGGCCTCGTGATCGGCGGCGGCTATTACGACACCGCGCGCGAGGACATCCTGCTGACGACGGACGTCGTGCCGGTCGGCGACCCGCAGTACTTCCGCTACACGTTCGAGGACCAGCAGTGGTGGCCCGGCCAGGTCACCGGACCCGACAAGCGGTTCTTCGTGATCGGCTACTAGAGCTGAGCGCCGCAGCCACTCGGCTCGGCGGCGCAATCGCAGCCCTTCTCGGCGGTGCACATCATCTGGATCTCACCGGTCTCGTAGAAGTGCTTCATCATGTCGATCGTCGCCTGCTTGTTGCGGATGTTCGAGTGCACCTCGTTCTCCGGCGGCGGCTCGTTGGTGGCGGGGATCGTGGAGCCGAGACCGAAGTCGTAGAGGATCATGCCGCTCTCGACCGGCTTGTCCGAGCCCTCGAGGCCGTACGGGATGTACGGCGCCGGCGTCAGCACCGGGATGCCCATCGTCCGCGCCTGGTACTCGGAGGCGAGGTTCGACACCTCGTCATCCGCGATCGCGATCTGCATGAACACCGACTTGGGCGGCGTGCCGGGGAAGCCCTCGCCGACGATGATGTCGGCGACCGAGGTGGGCTCGGTGCGATCCCACTGGATCTGCATCAGCGACACCACCATCGCCTGATCGAGCGGCGACGGGAACGAGCCCTCGAGCGTGGTGCGGTACTGCGGCCAGTCGTGCGAGCGCTCGAGGAGGATCGAGTAGTTGATCGCGCCGACCTGGACCACGCAGCGCTCGATCTTGGGATCGATCGCGCACACCGTGGTGCCCATGATGCCGCCCTGCGAGATGCCGTAGTAGTGGAACTTCGACGGGTCGACGACGGTGGCCGTCTGATCGGTGCCGTCCTTGGTGAACAGCTCGGTGGCCATCGCACCCGACGCGATCTGGACGAGCGCGACGTGGTTGATCATGCCCTGGACGAGCGAATCGAACACCGACGGCCCGACGTTCGGATCGTTGAGCGTCAGCACGACGTTCGGGACGTCGCGATCGGACATGCCGCGCATGTCGGTACCGACGGCGACCGCGCAGATGCCGTGCGAGGCGTGCCGCGTGCCGCCCGACGACACCTGATCCTCGGCGCGACCGAGCAGGCCGTGGCCGTAGATGAACATCGGCACCGGCGTGGCGGAGTCGATCGCGCACTGCGGGACGATCGCGGTGAACGGCACGTCGTACATCGTGGTGGCCATCGGCTTGCCCGATGCATCGCGCTGCATCTTGGTCGACGGGCCGAAGCCGCCGTCGTTGGTGAGGAACAGCGGCACCTTGAACGTGCCGACGATCTTGCGTGCGAACCGCGTGTCGCCGTTGATCGGCGCATTCGACGTGACCTCGTACGACGAGCTCTCGCCGTCGGTGCCGAGCATCTGGAGCGCGGTGTCGCGGGCGTTCAACAGATCGGCGCGCATCGACTCGCCCGACGCGGTGGTGAAGTCCCACGCGGTCACCAGGTCCTCGGGGGCGATGCCCTGCGCCTGGAGCTTCGCGAAGATCTCGGCGTAGCGCGGCCGCGCCGCCTCGAGGAGCGCGTGGCTGGTCTTGGTGTCGTCGAGGATCGCCTGGAAGCCCTCGGGGATCGGCAGGTCACCGCCGCCGCGCGCCTTGAGCGTCTTCTTGATCGCCACCGCATAGTGGTGGCCGCGCTCGAGCATCTTGATCGAGCGGATGAACAGCGCCTGGTGATCCGGATCGCCGGCGGCCGGTGCATCGAGCTCCGCGAAGTGCTCGACCAGGTCGCCGGTCTCCATGTCGATCAGCACGGTCGGCGAGTCCGCCGTCAGCGAGGCCGCGATGTCCGAGAACGGCACCAGGTTCGAGCCGTCCATGCCGCCGGGGAACGCGATGATCATCGGCGCCGCCGACGAGAAGCCATCGAGGTGGTTGAACAGTTCGGAGCTGACCGCGATGTTGTCGATGTTCTTCGGTAGCGCGCCCTCGGGGATCGAGACGCGGAAGCCGGTGGCGGTGGACGAGTCCGCGACCTCGTAGAGGGCGGACGGCCACGGCGTGGAGCAGTTACCGTCGCCGCCGAGCGGGTTGCACTCCTGCGGAGTGTCGAGCGTGATTCCAGAATCGCCGTCGTTGTCGCCACAGGCGAACAGGGCGAGGGCCAGTGAGAGGGTGCCGAGCCGGGTCATCGCCGCGGACACTAACTCAGTTAGGCAGACCGGTAACAAGATGGGTTCGGCCTATGACGAGGGTCACGGTCCATTCCAGCCCAGGTCTTCGATAGGATGGGGACAATGGCAGTCCGGTGGCTCGTCGCGCTCGCGCTGGTCGGTTGTGGCGGCACCAGCGATCCGGCGCCACCCGACGACGGACCCGCGCCAATGCCATCGATCGAGGGCACGCCCGTCGAGAGCTTCGAGACCACGTCGTGCTCGACCGGCGACGTGCTGGCGCTGTCGATCCAGATCGCCGACGAGGTCGACTGCATGATGCCCGGCCAGCTCGTCACCTTCGAGGAGGGCAACGGCATCGTGTTCGCCGGCTCGGCGGTGTTGCCGTACCTCGGCGAGGATGCGCGCGATGATCTGCTCGCCGCGGTCGCCGATCACGCCGGCGTCGAGCTGCGGATCACCAGCGGGTTCCGGACCGTGGTGCAGCAGTACCTGTTGCGCCGCTGGTTCGAGCTCGGCCGCTGCGGGATCACGGCGGCGGCGGAGCCCGGCCGCAGCAACCACGAGACCGGGCGCGCCCTCGATGTCTCGAACTACGACGAGTGGATCTCGACGTTCGCGGCCCACGGCTGGGATCACTCGGTGCCCGGCGATCCGGTGCACTTCGATCACCTGGCGTCGCCGGATATTCGCGGCGCCGACGTGCTCGCGTTCCAGCGGCTGTGGAACAAGAACGCGCCCGACGATCTGATCGACGAGGACGGCGACTTCGGGCCGGCTACGGAACAGCGGGTCAAGCTCTCCCCTGCGGAGGGCTTTGGCATCGGCGGCTGCGAATAATCCCGCGTTGCCGACTCCGCCCTACACGGGCCCGCTTGGCCAGTCCCGAGGGGCTCGTGCGATACTGGTCGTTGGTGGATTCGCGTCCGGGTACCAAACGCGATGACGGCGTCGTTCCCGATCAGGTGACCGAGGTCAGCGTGATCGAGTCGAAGCGTGATCGGGCGACTGAAGTGAGCGTGATCGAGGCGCCGCGCTATCGCGGTCCGCGCGTCAGCGAACAGATCACCAACGTGTTCGCGCAGGAGGAGACGTCGAAGCCGCCATCGCGGCTGTTCGGCATCACCGGTGGAACGATGCGCGACACCGAGGTAGTTAACATCGTCAACTTCGAGATCCTGCCGGGCACCACGCTCGGCGAGTACACGATCCAGGGCAAGCTCGGCGAGGGCGGCATGGGTCAGGTGTTCTCGGCGATCCATCCGACGATCGGCAAGCGCGCCGCGATCAAGGTGCTCAAGCACCAGTTCTGCAACGATCAGGTGCTGGTCGATCGCTTCAAGGAAGAGGCGCGGATCGTCAACACGATCGGTCACCCCAACATCGTCGACATCTTCGGCTTCGGCGAGATGCCCGACGGCCGGATGTACCTCGCGATGGAGTGGCTGCGCGGCGAGACGCTGCGCGATCGGTTGCGCCGCGGCCCGTGCTCGCTGACGCAGATGGCCCGTCTGATGAGCTCGCTGTGCCGCGCCCTCGAGGCGGCGCACGACAACGGCGTCATCCACCGCGACCTCAAGCCCGAGAACATCTTCCTCGCCGACATCGCGCACGAGGAGCCGCTGGTCAAGCTGCTCGACTTCGGCGTCGCCAAGCTGGCCGACGACAAGGACCGCATGGGTCAGACCATCAAGGGTCAGATCCTCGGCACGCCGATGTACATCGCACCCGAGCAGGCCAGTAACGCGAACGACGTCAGCTTCGCCTCGGATGTCTACGCGCTCGGCGCGATCGCGTTCGAGTGCCTGACCGGCCGGCCGCCGTTCCTCGCGAAGAACACCGTCGAGATGGTGACGGCGCACATCACCGAGACGCCGGTCGCGCCGTCGTCGATCGTCGACTCGGTCCCCGAGGAGATCGATCGACTCGTGCTCGAGATGCTCGAGAAGGAGCCCAAGCACCGGCCGAGCCTGTCGCACGTCCGCCAGATCCTCGAGCAGGTCCGCGATCCGGCGGAGCTGTTCGATCAGCCGACGATCACGGCGCGCCCGAAGCGCAACAACGAGAAGACCGATCCGGCGGGGCGGCCGCTGGTGCAGCGTGGTGATGAAGGGTTCGTCGAGGTGCGGTTCTCGTCGGGGCAGCATGCACCGCTGATCCGGCCGGCCCGAGCCGCCGCGCCTGTGCCGGGCAGGAACGCGCGCGAGAGAATTTTGCTCGTCGCCCTGATCGCCGTGATCCTCGGCGTCGGCACCATGCTGGCGACCGGTATCTTCAAGGTGTGAGCTCGCGGGTCCGCCTGATCTCGATCGCGGCCGTGATCGCCGTGATCGGCGTCGTGGTCTGGAAGTGTCGCGGCGGCGAGCCCGCTCCGAGCGATGCGCCGATCGCCGTGCGAAAGCCCGAATCGAAGGCCCGGCTACGGCTGCGCGACCTGGCGCGGCAGAAGCCGGGCACGGTCGCGGGCAAGGTGGTTGGCGAGGACAAGCCGCTCGGCGGTGCACTGGTGTGCGGGCGGCCGGTCGACGATGTCGATGACGTGCGCTGCGCCTCGACCGCCGCGAATGGCAGCTACGAGCTGGTCGACCTGCGGCCCGGTTCGTATCAGTTGTGGGCATCGGCGGCCGGCTTCGCGGGCGTGCGCTGGCACGAAGGAGATGCGGACAATGCCGGCAAGCCCGGAACCGGCAGCGCTTCCGACAACGCCGCCAACCGCGACGCCGGTAGCGGTTCCGATGTCGCTGCCAAGCCCGGCGGTGGTAGCGATTCCGACAAGCACACGCGCGGGGCCGGCACCGACAAGCTGACGCTCGAGGCTGACCAATCGCGGAGCGGGATCGATTTCACGCTGTCGCGCGGCGGCAAGGAAGTCGCGGGACGCGTCAGCGATACGCGGCGCATGCGCGTCGGCGGTGCGCTGGTGCACGCGCGCGTCGACGGCGAACCGATCGCCACCACACGCACCGCCGCCGACGGCACGTTCCGGATCTCGATCAATGGCACCGAGGCGACGATCGAGGCGGTCGCTGATGGCTACGTCGAGGAGAGCGTGCCGACGCTGGTTCCCGCTACCGAGGTCGAGATCGTGCTCTTGCCCGAGGCCACGCTGTCGGGCGTCGTCATCGAGGCCGCGACGAAGACGCCGGTTCCCGATGCGCGGGTGATCGTCGGCAGCACGCGGGTCGTCACCGACGACGCCGGAACGTTTCGCGCCACCAAGCTGCGGCCCGGTCGCTACAAGCCGGTCGCGATCGCGATCGGCGGCTACGGCGAGGCTCGCGAGAGCGTGCTGCTGCGCGTCGGCGCGCGGGTCGAGGACATCATCATCGAGGTCCATCCGGTCGCCGTGATCGCGGGGCGGATCGCGATCGAGGGCACCGACAAGGGCTGCCCCGAGGGCGAAGGCAGCGTCCAGCTCGCGCGCCGCGGCAGTCGCGAGTACGCGCGCGGCAAGACCATCCTCGAGGGCGACGTGCTGATCGAGGGCGTGGTGCCCGGCTCGTACGCGGTGCACGTGATGTGCGCGGGCCACGTCGCGGCGCCGTCGTATCCGGATCTCGTGGTCGGCGGCACCGACATCGAGGACGTGGTGTGGACCGTCAAGCCCGGCACCCAGGTGACCGGTCGGGTGACCGCGCGTGGCGTGCCGGTCGACAACGCCGCGGTGACGATCCATGCCGGGCTCGGCCTCGGCGCGCGCGTGTCGACCGCCGGCGATGGCACGTTCACCGCCGGTGGCTTGCCCGTCGGCGAGGTGCGCGTCACGGCGATCGGCGAGGGCTACGCGGCGAGCGAGGAGGTCACGGTGACGACGTCGCTCTCGGCGCCGGCGCGGGTCGACCTCGTGCTCGGTGACAAGACGGGTGGCATCACGGGCGTCGTCGTCGATCGCAGCGGCAAGCCGCTCGCGAACCAGCGCGTCGAGGCGCGCAGTGGCACCGCGACGGCAGGTCCGAGCGCCGAGTCTGATCTGCGCGGCGAGTTCACGATCCCGGCGCTCGATCCGGGAACCTACAAGGTCGTCGTCGAGAGCAAGTTCCAGGGCGGCGAGGACTCGCGCCTGCTCGGCCAGGTCACCGCCACAGTCACGCGCGGCAACACCACGCGAATCCAGTTGCCGATCGACACCGAGTCGTCGCGAATCACCGGCATCGTCGTCGATGCGCGCGGCCAGCCGATCCCCGACGTCGCCGTCGATGTCGCGCTGTCGTCACCCGACATCGAGCCGCGGCGCCGCGACTTCGAGGGCCTGGCGTGGACCTCGGCGACGGGGCTGTTCGAGATCGAGGACCTGCCGGATCATGCGCTCGCGGTGCGCGCGCAGATCGCGGGTGCGAACGAGGTCGTCGTCGACAACGTCCGCCCCGGCCAGCACGTCCGCCTGGTGCTCGCGCCGACCGGCGTGATCGCCGGCGTGGTCACCGATCCGTCTGGCGGTTCGGTCGAGGACCTCCTTCTCGAGATCGAGGATCGCGCGCAGAACATCTCGCGCGCCGAGCGCCTGTTCTTCACCGGCGGCAAGTTCGCCTTCCGCGATCTCCCGGCCGGCACGTATCGGCTCACCGCCGACGAAGATCGCCAGACCTCCGTCACCATCACGCTCGGTGCCGGCGAGACGCGCGACAACGTCCAGCTCGCCCTCCGCCCGCGCCACGCGATCCGCGGTCGGCTGGTCTCTGCCGAGGGCAAGCCGCTCCCCAACTACAAGCTCGAGGTGCCGCACAAGGAGGCCGTCGATCGCGGCCCGGGCGATCGCGTCATCGCCACCTACGAGATGCAGTACAGCGCCACCGATGCCCGCGGCGAGTTCCTGATCGAGGGTCTCGTCGGCGCCGAGATCACGCTCTCGGCCGGCGACATGTCCGTGCCCGACCCGAAGATGGTCGACGTCAAGACCATCCAGCTCACCGGCCCGCCGGTCATCGACCTCGGTGATCTGACGATGCCGAAACCATGACAGGCCGCGTCGTGAACCGGCTGCACAGATCCAGCGCGCGCGATCTGTAGACAACGTCGCCGCGGGCTCGCTATGACCCCACGCAGATGGACGTCTTCGGCAAGCTCTCGCAGTACGACTTCGGCGAAGTTCACTTCCGCCTCGACAAGGCCACCCACCTGAAAGCGATCGTGGCGATCCACGATTCGCGCCTCGGGCCCGCACTCGGTGGCTGCCGCTTCATCGAGTACGACACCGACGAAGCCGCCTACATCGATGCGCTCCGCCTCGCCCGCGGCATGACCTACAAGGCCGCGCTCGCCGGCCTCGCGCACGGTGGTGGCAAGTCCGTCATCATCCGCCCCAAGGGTCGCTTCGATCGCGTCGCGCTGTTCCGCGCGTTCGGTCGCTTCATCGAAGACCTGCGCGGTCACTACATCACCGCCGAGGACTCGGGCACCGGTCTCGAGGACATGGAGATCGTGCGCACGCAGACCAAGCACGTCACCGGTGTCGACCCGTCGCACGGCGGCTCGGGCGATCCGTCGCCGTTCACCGCCCTCGGTGTCCGTCGCGGCATCGAGGCCTGCGTCAAGTTCAAGCTCGGCAAGTCCGATCTCAAGGGCGTGCACGTCGCTGTCCAGGGCGTCGGCCACGTCGGCTACTACCTCTGCAAGGAGCTCCACGCCGCCGGTGCGAAGCTCACGGTCGCCGATGTCGATCGCCTCAAGTCCGAGCGCGCCCAGCGCGAGTTCGGTGCCGCCATCGTCAACATCGACGACGTGGCGAAGGTCGACTGCGAGGTGTTCGCCCCGTGCGCCCTCGGTGCCGGCATCAACGACGACACCGTGCCGCACCTCAAGGCCTCGATCGTCGCGGGCGCCGCCAACAACCAGCTCGCGGAGCCGCGTCACGGCGACGACCTCCACGCGCGCGGCATCCTCTACGCGCCCGACTACGCGATCAACGCGGGTGGCCTCGTCAACGTCGCGCAGGAAGTGAAGGGCTACGACCCGAAGGCCGCGCGCGACCGGACGATGCAGATCTTCGACACGATCTACGAGATCTGCGATCGCTCGAAGAAGCTCGCGGCACCGACGTACAAGGTCGCGGACATCATGGTCGAAGAGAAGCTCGCCGCCGCCGCGCGGAAGTGAGACTGTTCCAGCGCGATCACCGCGAGTACGAACCAACGACACGCAGCGCGGTGGCGCAAATCGTGTCGCCGCTTTCATCGAGCTGAAGGAGCACGATGGCGCCGGTCACCTTCGCGGGGCGGCGAGTCAGCGTTAGTCGCAGCACGAATTCGTCGGAGCCCCGCGGCGCCCGAGTTCCGTGGAGCAATGGAGAGTCGGTCCCATCCAGTCTCCACACCTCTCCGTTGACCGCGAGACCATTACGCAGGTCAACGGTAATGCGCCCTCGCCACTTCTGAAGCGAGTCCTCGAGCTTGATGGGGCAGCGCGGATGCCAGGCGTCGGGACCGTTTCTCACTTTTTCCAACTGACCGGTGTCACGCAGTGAGTACCTGCCGGACATGGTCTCCGCGCCCGCTGTTGAGCCCACCACGCCAGTCGCGACGATGGCTGCCAGGGAGATCAAAGGTAGGGGCATCTTGACATGCACATTGGTCCCGTCGGTCTTCTCGACGACGTTGAGAGTCTGACGATACGCGAGATTGCGAACGATGAGAGCGCTCGCGCCCCCGCCCAAGATCTGATGGTCGGCGACCGGTTGCATCCCTCGTGCACGTGCACGTGGCACACCCCACACGGCACCTCCCTCCTTTCGAGCCCGTTCCAACCAATGTACTAACCAACTTCGTTCGAACGTTTGTTGGAACCAAGCCCACACGAGACAGGCCGGTCGAGAGCTCACGAGAGAGGTTGGTCGGGAGCTCTGCCGAAGGTCCGGCTGGCCGACGCCCGACCCGCACCCCCACGCGGCCCCCCTCCTTTCGAGCCCGTTCCAACCAACGTACTAACCAACTTCGTTCGAACGTTTGTTGGAACGACGCCGAACCACCCCACCCCTTCGTTTCGAGCCCGTTCCGACCAACGTACTAACCACCATGTTGCGAATCAGGTGGGAACGACCGGGAGATCATCGCGCAGGTATCCCCTAACCATCGCGCGCGGTCATTAGTTGACCTCGAGCATGACGTCCATCGACGCCCTTTCGCGTGTGAGTGTCACTACGCCGTATGCGTTTTTGCCGTCGGACTCTGCGACGACCCGATACTGCGAGACAGGAAGCCCTCGGAGCACGGCATTTCCGGCGTCATCGGTTACGACTTCAAAGGTCCGTCCCTGCTTGCTAGTCACGAATACTGTGGCACCGTGAACTGGCTGATGGGCGGCGTCAATGACCTTGATCGAAAGTGCCGTTGGGAAAACGGTGACGATGATGGGCGCGCGGTCATCGGTGAACGGGCTCAATACCTCTGAACCGAGGTTGTCGGCCTCTACCCAAAGGGCGGTGTTGGGGCTGCCTCCGATCTTGAAGCGACCCTCCGCATCGCTGACTCCGGGCGCTCCGCGATCACGAAAGATCTTCGCGTTCGCGACCGCGGCCCCTGACTCGGCTCGGACCACCCCGGACAGCTCACCGATCCGCTTCAAGACAATGCTCGAGCCGGTTGGAACGATGGAATGCTTCTCCTTCACGAACCCGGGCGCCATCACTTCGACGACGTGCACCCCGGGAGCCACGGCGGCGAGCTCCCAGCTTCCTGCATCGTTCGTTGTGGCGGTTGAATATGTCTTGAGCCGTGAAGTGGTCACCGTGACGAATGCGCCGGCAATAGGCTGACCACTCTGGTCGATGACCCGCCCGTGGGCTCGATCCCCTCGACAGAGCTCGAGGATGATGTGTCCCGGCTCGTCTCCCTCGTGATTCCGGAACAAGCCGGTACGGACCGGTTCGTAGCCTTCAGCTCGGAGCGTCACGAGCTGGGAGGTGCTGGGCAGAGATCGAATCGTCGCCGACCCGTTCGCGTCCGTTGTCAGCTGCTGATCCATTGCATCGATCAGCGCATTCGCGACGGCACGCTTGGTTTCACAATCGACGACATCGACGACGACGTCGTGGCCATTGCTCATGGAGACGGTAACCGGTGCGTCTCCACTACTGACGAAGGCGTCACCCACCAATCTGCCTTTCCTCGCGACCAGCGTGTTGATGCCGTCGGTGAGCGCGATCCTGAACTGGCCGGCGCTGTCGGATGTGACACGGATGTTCGCTGTCACGTTCTGGATCGTGGCACCTGCAACAGGATTTCTCGTCGCATCGACCACAAAGCCCAGTCCCTCCGGCCTTGGCCCTGAATGATCGTTGTCCGCAGGAAGAACTGGCGCGAGTGAACCTTGTCGGGTTGAGGCGTCGACCGTGACAGCTGATTGCTCAGGTTGCTTGAGGTGTTCGCGACCGCTCGAGAGGACCAATGCGACCGGAATAAGTCCCAGTCCCCCCACAAAAGCTACAGCGAATACATGGCGTCTCGGTGGTTTCATCTATACGGGGGAACTACTTCATCCGCTCACGCGAGAAGCACTGAC
>JAEYYY010000594.1 GCA_023430775.1 Pseudomonadota bacterium | reverse complement strand
GCGCAGCTGAGATCGATCGGTGCGGTCAACGCGATCCCGTTGCTACCGATCAGGAACAGCTTGCCGGTGTGGGCACCGGTCGCCAGCGGCTTGCACAGCACGCCGACCCTCGCGCTGCTGCCCGCGGCCAGCTGCCCGGCATCGCAGCCGAGCTCGTTCTGACACGGCGAACCGACGAGGAAGTTCTCGTTGTCGACCTGCAGCTGCATCGGAGCGACCGCGCTGCCCGTGGGGTTGGCGATGGTCAGCGTGACCGGCGTGGACTCGACGCCGACCTGCTGGTTCGCGAACGTCACCGGGGTCGGCGCCGCGGTCAGCACCTGCTGGGTCTGGGTGACGCAGAACGCGAAGAAGCTGCCGACCGACTGGTTCGACGCGTTCTGGAGATCGAACGTGCAGCGATGCATGCCGGCCGACAGCGTGGTCGGACAGTCGACCTGCACGGGCAGCGTGGTGTTGCCGGCGATGGTCAACGGATCGCCGGTGCCGCCGAAGATCCGAGGCGCCGGCGGCGCACCGCAATTGCCGACGATGCGGCCGGTGAACGCCATCGGGCTCGGGTTCGCGATCATCACCGTGCCCTGCGCGCTCGAACCGACCTGATGGCGAATGCCGATCATCCTCGGCGTCACGGTCAGCGTCGACATGTTGTCGCCGGCCGCCCATGCCAGCGTGGCGGTGATCGCGACGACGGTGAGGGCACAGGCGCGGCGGCGCCACCGCGCGGTCATATCCGCCCGATCACTCCGAGCGTCGGGACGTAGACGTTCGACACGAACGGCGTGTTGTCGACGAACCAGAAGTGCTCGAACCCGAAGTCCGCCTGCACGCTGAGGTGGCCGTTGATGTAGAGTTCGAGGCCGGCGGCGATCCGTGCACCGATCGCGAGCTTGGTCTCGGTGACGTCCATGCCGTTGCTGTCGGTCACCGTGTTGTCGAACACGAAGCCCGGGATGCCCGCCGCCGCGTACGGCCGGAAGAAGCCGGTGAGGAAGCGGTAGCGCATGCCGAGATAACCGCCCGTCTGGTTCGACCGCAGCACCATGACGTCGCCCTCGAAGTTGCCGCGCGCGACCGCGAGCCCGAGGCCACCGGCAAAGCCGCGCCCCTCGGCATCGATCCGCAGCACGCCGAGCACGCCCGACGAGATCCGGTCGTGCGTCGGCGCCTTCGGTTCGGGGTCCGAGCCGAACACCTCGAACGCCGGCACGATCGCGCGCACCGGTTCGCCCGCGGTCGTCGCGAGCACGCTGCGCTGGTTACCGCCCTGCGAGCTGCTGTACTGACCGGTGATCAACCAGCCCTCCTGCGTCTCGGGCGGCGGCTTGCTGGGTGCGGGTGCCGGCGGCAACGGCTCCAGCGGAACCTCGAGCGAGATCGACGCCAGCACTTCCTTGTTCTCGCCCTCGAAGCCGTTGACCGTGATCTCGCCGGACTTGTCGGCGTTGCGGATCCGGATCAGGTGGAGGCCGGGGCGCACGCGTGTGATCAGCGTGCTGCCGACGGGGATGAACGATCCGGCATCGATCGAGATCGACGACAGCCGCGGCGCGACGCGGATGGTGAGGATGGTGAGCTGCTTGTCGAGATCGAGCAGCAGCTCCTTGACCTCGGCGACGCGGTCGGGCGTGGTGTTCGGATCGCTGAGGTAGCGCTGGTAGGTGTTGGCGGCGTCGGCGGGGCGGCCCATGTCGCGCAGGGTCGAGCCGATGTTGAGCAGGATCTTCGGGCTCGGGAACTTGGCGTAGGCCTCGAGAAAGTTCGCGAGCGCCTGGTCGTACGCCTTGGCCTGGAGTTGCTTGACGCCCTCGGTCATCAGCGCCTGCGCGATCGTCCGTTGCTGCGGATCGTCGACGGGGATCGCGGGGTCCTGGGTGATCTGGGTGAGCGCTTCGGCGAGCTCCTTGTCGTCGCGGATCTGCACGATCGGCGTCGGCGGATCGTCGGCGTATGCGGTGCTCCCCACGAGCACTCCCAGGCAGGCGAGTCTTCGAATCACTTCTGCTTATCTTCGCCGAGATCGGTCTCGATCGGCGAGTTCCCTTGGCTTCGCGGACGCTTGATCGCCGGTTGCGGAATTCTCGTCGGTGTGGCCGGCGCGGGCGGCTGGACGACGATGGGCTGCTTCCCCGGCACCTGCTTGGTCTCGACGGCCGGCTGTTCGGGCACGGCACGCGGGGCCGGCGCGGGCTCGGGGGCCGGCTTGGCCTCGATGTTCTCGCGCTTCTCCGGCAGCGGCGCCGTCGGCTCCTGCGGTGTCGATGACGAGCTGCGCGAGGCCACCAGGCCGATCAGTGCGATGACGAGCGTCGCGACGACTGCAGCGATGATGATCGGCAGTGACGACCTTCGCGGCGTCGCGATCGTCGGCGCCGCCGTGACCGCAGCGGTCGGGATCTGGCGTTGCGGGGAGCGCGGTCCGGCGGTGATGAGGTCGGTGCGCGACGGATCCATCAGCGGCGCCAGTGCAGCCGCCAGCTCGCCGGCGGTCTGGAACCGGCGATCGGGCTCCTTCTCGAGCAGCCGCATCACGATGTCGTTCATCTCGCGGCTGATGTGCGGCGCCAGTGCGCGCGGCGGATCGGGCTCGTTCATCAGGTGCATCGCCACGATCTCGCCGGCACCCTCGGAGACGAACGGCGGGTGGCCGACGAGCATGTGATAGAGGATGCAGCCGAGCGAGTAGAGATCCGCGCGATGGTCGACGGCGCTGGCCTCGCGCGCCTGTTCCGGCGCCATGTACTGCGGCGTGCCGATCAGCATCCCCATCTGCGTGTGACCGGAGCCCTCGCTGAGCTTCGCGATGCCGAAATCGAGCACCTTGGGGCGCTGCGCGCCGGTCGGCCCCTCGAGATCAGGAACCAGGAACACGTTGTCGGGCTTGAGATCGCGATGGTAGATGCGCTGCGCGTGCGCCGCCTTGAGCGCGCTCGCGATGCCGCGCGCGATCGCCGCGGCCTCGCTCTCGGAGTAGCGCTCGACGGCAGCGATCGCGCTGGTCAGCGTCTTGCCGACGAGCAGCTCCATGACCAGATAGCCGTGACCCTCGTCGGTGTATCCGAAGTCGTAGATCTCGACGATCCCGGGATGGCGCACCGCACTCGCGGCCTTCGCCTCGTTGAAGAAGCGATCGACGAGCTCCTGGCGCGAGTACAGATCGGGTCGCAACAGCTTCACCGCCGCCGGCCGTCCGATCAGCTCGTGCTTGGCGCGATAGACCGTGCCCATGCCGCCCGTCGAGATCTCGTCGAGCAGCCGGTAATTGCCGATCAGCAGGCCGGCCATGCTCGGCCGCTGATAGCGATTCGTCGGTGTCGTCGCGTAGCCCGGTTCCGTCATCCCAACGCCGTCGACAAGGATGTGTCAGGAGGCGGGAGGTATCAAGTTGACCGCTGGTCATCGGGTAGGGCGGGGTGCGACTTGCATGTTACGTTCTCGGGGTGCCGAGCTTCGCGCGCCACGTGTTTGTCTGCATCAACGAGCGTGCGGCGGATAACCCTCGCGGCTGCTGCAAGGCCAAGGGCGGGGTCGACGTCCGAGATCGTCTCAAGAGCGAGCTGAAGAAGCGCGGCCTGGCGAAGACGATCCGGGCCAACAACTCGGGATGTCTCGATCAATGCGAGTACGGGGTCACCGTGGTCGTGTACCCCGAGCAGGTCTGGTACGGCGGTGTCACCGAGGCCGACATCGCCGAGATCGTCGACGAGCACCTGGTCCACGGCCGGGTCGTCGAGCGCCTGCTGCTCCCCGACCAGCCCCACCTCGGGGACCGGCGGACTTTTGATGCGATCCACGTCGGCGAGGAGCGCAAGTGAAGCTGGGCTGGCTGGCCGTGATCGCCGTCATGCACGGGGTCGCGGCGGCGGAGGTCAAAGGGCTACAGGACCCGGCCAACCCGATCAAGCCGGCGCCACCGCCGCCACCCTCGCCACCCGATCCGATCGTGCAGCAGTCCGGCATGCACGGCGTCGAGTCGACCGCGCGCCACCAGGGCTATCACGTGACGCTCGCGGTCGGCGGCGGGCTGTCGGTCGGCATCGGCCTCGACAACTCGATCGGCCGCGGCCCATCCGCGTCGCTGCGTCTCGGTCGGATGGCGGGCGAGCGGCTGGCCTTCACGGTCGAATTCGCGAACATCACGCTGCTGCGCAAGGCCGGCAGCGATGGTCCGACGCGCACCGACCTCGGCAACAACTTCCTGATCGGGACGCAGCTCTACGTCAATCGCACGCTGTGGCTGCGCTTCGGCGTCGGCGTCGGCAGCTTCATCGTCGACAACGGCTCGATGATGGACAAGCCGATCTTCTCGGGGCCGAGCGGCGTCGCCGGCGGCGGGCTCGATCTCATCCGGTTCAAGCGTGCGGCGATCGGCTTCGAGGTGATGTCGCTCGGCATGCTCGTCAACCATGGCCTGTTGACGAACACCGCGTTCATGCTCGACCTCTCGATCGAGTGATCAGTAGATCGAGTCGTGATGCTCGGGCACGATCGGTGCGTCGTCGACGTCGGGCGACATCTCGTCGAAGTCGATCGCGAGCGACGTCCTGGTGCTGGCCTCCACGCTGACCTGGACGTCGCGCACGCTGTCGCGCCACTTCGCGTGTGCGGTCAGCGCGCAGGCGGGTAGATCGGTCAGCGTGAACTTGCCGTCGCGCACGCTGACCAGGCGCGTGCCCTCGGTGATCTTGACCGCGTGGCCGTCGATCGTGCAGCCGTGGATCGTCAGCTCGAAGCTGCCGCTGATGAAGCCGGTGACGGTGCCCTCCACGGTGCCGGTCCCGCCGAGCACGAGCCGGACGCCGGTCGACGGCGACGTCACCTCGGTCGAGAGCACGCCGCGGCCCGGCGCGTACGCGGTGAGGTGGTAGCGTCCCGCGGGCATCGCGAACACGCCGAACGCGCCGTCGGCACCGGTGCGCTCCTGCTGCGCGATGCCGCCCTCGTCGAGCGGCACGAGATCGTAGAACGCGAACGGCACCGGAGCGCCCTTGGCATCGACGAGCAGGCCCGCGATGTCGGGGCCGCGCGGCGGGATCTGGAACGTGGTCGTGAAGCGCGCGCCGTCGCGGCAATCGAACGTCACGTCCTGCGAGTGCGTCGACTTCCACGGCCACGCACGCAGCGTCACCTGGCGCTGCTCGGTGGTGCTCCAGCGGAACGTGCCGTCCTTCTGGATCTTGCCGGCCGGTGCGAACCCGCCGTCGTACGCGAGCTCGATCGCGCCGTCGCCCGCCGGCGCGCCACTCGCATCGATGACCTTGCCCGCGATCACGCAGCCGGCGGTGACGGTCAGATCGATCTCGATGCGATCGCCACCCTCGAGCGACACCGCGATGTCTTCGCGTTTGACGTACTGCGAGTGCTGGACCTCGAAGCTCCACTCGCCCGCCGGTACTCGCACCTCGTAGCGACCCTCGCCATCGGTCTCGGCGACATCGCTGCCGAGCGCCGGCCTGACGCGAGGGCCCGCCGGGTAGGCGCGCACCACGGCGTTGGCCACCGGCCGGCCGTTGCCATCGAGGACGTGGCCGTGAATGGTGCCGCCGCGGACGACGAACAGGTCGACCTCCTCGAGATCGTGCTGCGCGATCACGAGCGGCATCGCGGTCTCGTCGGGCATGCCGATCGCGTCGAGATCGGGAAACCCGGGCAGCCGCTCCTCGATCGGGAAGCCGATCGACAGCACCGAGTCGTCGCGGACGAACGCGCGATACGCGCCGGGCAGGAGCTCGATGCGATACGAGCCGTCGGCGCCGGTGGTCACGCTCTCCTCGCCGTCGGGGCCGCGGAACACGACCTCGACCTCGCCGACCTGATCGTGCGACAGCTGATCGATCACCGCGCCGGTGATCTGGACGAGCCCGTTGTCGCGCACGCCATCGCGATCGATCGTGCCGAGGCGAACGCCACCGCGGCGGGCACCGCCGAGCGCGTTGCGAAAGTCGTTCGTGATCTCGCGATCGCCGACCCGCGACGTGCCGTCGAGCTTGGACTCCGCAGGGTCACCGCCCGATAGCCACCACAACAGCGCGACCGCCGCGACAACTCCACCGATCGCGATCTGGCGTTGCCGCATTGCTGGGACCTGGACACGCGGGGCGTGTGGAAGGTTTCCCGAAAAAAACGCGAGGACCGAGGAAGCTATTCCTTCAGTCGATCACTTCGACGACGAGCGCGGTGATGTTGTCCTTGCCGCCGCGCTGGTTCGCGAGCGCGATCGCCGCCTCGGCACACTCCTCGAGATCGCCATCGCCACACAGGTCGGCGACCTCCTTGTCGGCGGTGAAGTAGCCATGGAGGCCGTCGCTACACAGCAGCAGCCGGTCACCGACTGCGATGTCGATGTCGGCGGTATCGACCTGGACGTAGTCCTTGTGGCCGACCGCGCGGGTGATGACGTTCTTGCCCTGGGCCTTCTCGGCCTCCTGCTTCGTCATCATCCCGTGCTTGACCTTGTAGTTGATCAGCGTGTGGTCCTCGGTCAGCTGGAGGACGTTGTTGCGGCGGACGCGATAGACGCGGCTATCGCCGACGTGCACGGCGAACGCGAGGTTGGCGCACACCAGGCAGGCCGAGAGCGTGGTCGACATCCCCTTCTTCTCGGGGTCGAGCTCGGCCATGCCGAACACCATGTAACAGGCCTGCTTGACCCCGCTCTCCAGAAGTCGGCGGATCTCCCACACGCACTCGTTGTCGCCGCCGAGGACCTTGTCGACGAGCTGGTCGAGGTCGTGGCGTGCGCCGTACACCCAGCCGCGGAGCTGGTCGACGGCCTCGCGGCTCGCGATCTCGCCCTTGTTGTGCCCGCCGACGCCGTCCGCGACGACGTAGAACGCACGGTCATCGTCGCGAAAGAACGCGTCTTCGTTGATCTGGCGTTTGCGACCGACGTCAGACCGAGCAACGGATCGAAGCTTCACGACCGACGAGCATCGTACCATGGCTACTGCCGTGCCCGCTTGCTACGCTCACGGAACGTGACGGCACAGCTGCTCTCCGACGTCATCCGCGAGCGCTCGAGCGAGATCCTCGCGGGCTGGATCGTGCGGTTCGAGCGGTCGCCGCTGCGCTTCCGTCGCGCCACCAAGGCCGCGGCTCACACCGCGCAGGTCGCGAACCTGGTGGAGGCGCTCGGCGTCGCCGCGTCGTCCTCCGAGCTGCGCCCCGGTTCGAGCGCCACCCGCGAGCTCGAGCGCAACGCGGCGTTCCTCGGCGCGCAGTTCGCGTCCGAAGGCGCCACCGGGTTCGATATCGCGGCGCTGATGGTCGAGCTGCGCGACGTGGTCGCCAGCATGGTCGCGCCCGACGAGGTCGCGCCGCTGTCGAAGCTGTTCGAGTGGCTCCAGGTCGTCGCGCTCGACACGTTCGCGTCGTCGGGGCTGCAATCGCTGCGCGAGCGCGTCGCCGATCAACTCGAGCTCGGAACTCCCGTCGTCGAGCTGCTCCCCAAGGTCCCCGCGTGTCTGCTCGTGGGCGCGCCGCCCGCCGGCGTGATCGATGGCCTGCTGTCGCGCGCGTGGATGCTCGCGATCGGCACCGGCGCGCCGTGCGTGATCGTCGATTGCGGCGGTCTCGCGGAGGCCGGTGAGAAAAACTTCGAGACCGGCTACCGCGAGTTCCTGGTCCAGGCAGAGGGCAGCGCGATCCAGATCCTGCTCTCCACCGCCCGCCGCAACCTGCGCGAGAAGGTGATGGCGCTGGCCGGCGAACGCGGTCTCACGTTCCAGCACTTCGACCGCCTCGACAGTGCGGTGGCACACGCTGTCGAGCGCGCCGGATACTTATTGATGCGGCGGAGTTAGGCCGGTTTAGGCCGCGCGAGAACGGGGGCGGCGATGGTACCCTTACAGTTACGTGGCTGAGTTTCCGGTCGGCTTCGGCAAGTTCCAGCTCGTCGAGCGCCTCGCCCTCGGCGGGATGGCGGAGCTGTTCGTCGCGACGTCGCCCGGAGAGCACGGCTTCCAGAAGAAGGTCGTGATCAAGCGGCTGTTGCCGGCGCTGGTCCACGACGAGACCTACAACGCGATGTTCATCGACGAGGCGAAGCTGACCGCTCGTCTCGTTCACCCGAAGATCGCGCAGACGTTCGAGCTCGGGAAGGTCGACGACCAGCTCTACATCGCGATGGAGTTCGTCGATGGCATCGACGTGCTCGCCTTGCTGCGCGAGTTCGCCGGCAAGCGCCGTCGCGTCGAGCCGCAGCTCGCGGCGTGGATCGCGCACGAGGTGCTCGACGCCCTCGACTACGCGCACAACATTCGCGGCGAGGACGGCTCGATGCTCGGCGTCGTCCATCGCGACATCTCGCCGTCGAACGTGCTGCTCAGCGTGCGCGGCGACATCAAGCTCGTCGATTTCGGCATCGCGCGCGCGGTCGATCCGGAGCGCGCGCACAAGAGCAAGTCGGGCACGCTCAAGGGCAAGTACGGATACATGTCGCCCGAGCAGGTGATCGAGCAGCCGCTCGATGCGCGCAGCGATCTGTTCTCCGTCGGTGTCGTGTTCGCCGAGCTGCTCACCGGCCGCCGGTTGTTCGCCGCCGCCAACGAGCTCGACGTGCTGCTGATGGTGCGCGACGCCAAGCTGCACCGGCTCGACAAGTACGGCACCGATCTCGACTCGGGGCTGTCGGATATCGTCCGGCGCGCGCTCAAGAAGTCCGTCGACGAGCGCTGGCAGAGCGCCGCGCAGTTTCGCGACGCGCTCGCGGAGTGGCTGTTCGAGAACCGCCACCGGATGACGAACAAGTACGTCGCCGACGTCGTCCACGAGCTCCACGACACCGTCGTCGCACGCCGCAACCGTCCGTTCACCAAGCCGCCGGAGCCCGAGGTGCTGGGCATCGCGGTCGGGCGCTCGCCGAGCGAGGACGCCGCGCCGATGATCACCGTCGACGACGGCCCGTCGATGCCGGTGATCTCGGTGTCGTACGAGACCGACAAGCCGTCGCGCCCGATCTCGGTCAGCGATCTGTCGGCGTCGTCGCAGGCGATCTCGACGCCGTCGACGCGCGCGGAGACGGTGGCGGCGCGGCCCGATGCGCGCCCGGCGGCACGCATCCCGATGGTGTCGACCGAGCGTCCCAAGGGCGAGCGCCCGAAGACACCTGCGATCGGCATCCCGCCGATCCGGCCGCCGTCGGGGAGTACGCCGCCGCTCGGCGTGCAATCGATCCCGTCGCTCGAGCACAGCGGCGTGGTCGAGATTCCGATCGCCGACACGATCAGCGCGGCGGTCGAAGCGATCACCGTCCCCGACAGCCCGAGCGAGGACTCGGGGCTGCGCGCGTTCGACGATCTCACCGAGCCACCGCCGCCGCGCCAGCACGTGCGGCCACCGTCGACGGAGGAGGCGCTCCGCAAGAAGCCGCCCACGCCGCCGACGATCGCCGAGATCTCCGAGGCGCCCGATGATGCCGGTGACTTCGCGAACACCTCGCCGTTGCGCGTCCTGTTCCGGTTGATGACCGCGCGCGCGACCGGCCTGCTCGGCGTCGCGGTCGGCGGGATCAAGAAGGAGATCTACGTTCGCGACGGCCAGCCCGAGTACGTGTCGTCCAACGTCGCGTCGGAGCTGTTCGGCAATTACCTCGTCACCAAGGGCGTGCTCTCCGATGGCGAGCTCGCGATGGCGCTCGCGATGATGCCGCACTACGGCGGCAAGCTCGGCGACACGCTCGTCGGCCTCGGGCTGCTCAAGCCGCTCGAGGTGTTCCGCCACCTGACGCGCCAGGTGCGCACCAAGATCATCGACGTCTGCACGTGGAACCGCGGCGCGTTCGCCTGGTATGCGGGCCGCGAGAATCCGCGCGAGGCGTTCCCGCTCGACTTCAACGCGTTCGAGATCCTCGGCGCCGGCGCGATGGCGCTGTCCGACGAGCACATCGAGAGCTGGATCGCGAAGCACTCGGACGTCAGGCTGCGCGCGTCGCGGACGCGGCGGGTCGGTCCGGAGCGGTTCGAGGTCAAGGGGCTGGTCAAGCTCTGCGACATGCTCGACGGCAAGAAGACGGTCAGCGAGCTGGTCGAGCTGTCGCCGGATCGCGTCGAGCGGCTCAAGATCGGCAGGATGTTGTGTCTGCTCGAGTCGTGCGACCTCGCGCGTCCGGCCTGACCCGCCGGACAATTTTGCAACCGCCCTCGAGGCGGCCTGTCAGACTTGTCGGATGTCGAGCAATCAGGGCTGGCGGCCGAGCGCCGGCGATGTCGCTCCCTGGGTCACGATCACGATCGCGCTGTCCTGTGCGCTCGCGGTTGGCCTCGTCGGTGCCGGCGCCTACGAGCTGACGCGCGGTGGCGTGCAATCCGTGTGGAGAGAGCGCGTGGGGCTCGGCTGGAAGCCCGTGCTGCTGGCGTTGGGGATGGCGACGTTCCTCGGCGTGGCCGCGCTGCCACCGTCGAGGATGACGCGCTCGATGCGGATGGCGGTGGTGCTTCCGGTCGCGCACGCGCTCGCGCTGGTGGCGGCGCTCGTCGCGCTTCCGCACCTCGAGTTGCCAAAGCTCGGCGATCACGCGCCGTACCTCGAGCAGTTGCCGGTGCTGCCGTGGTTCGCCGCCGGACTCGGGGCATCGCTCGTGCTCGCGTGGCTGATCGGTGGCCGCCGCGAGTGGGCGCACGCGTTCGTCATGCTCGCGCTCGCGTTCCTGCTGCTGTTCAGCCTGTGGCTGCCACTCGCGTCGGTGTTCCCCGTGCGTTCGCACAGCTGGGGAGGTCCGACCTACCTGCCGACCATCGCGTACCTCGAGCAGCATCCGGCAACCGTCGCGACCCTGGTCGTCGTGCCGCCGTTCGCGATCGCGGCGCTCTACACCGCGCTCGCGATCCGGGCGCCGCGCGTGGTTCGCCAGCTGCGCGTCAGCATCGTTGTCCTGCTCGGGTTGCTGGCGCTGATCTCGCTCGCCGCACGAACGACCTCGCACGTCGGCGCGTTCGCCGTCCACGACAACTTCACGCACCTGCTTCTCGCGGCCGTCATGCTGGCGATCATCGCCACCGTGACGCTGTCGTTGTCGACCTGGTTCACCGGGTGGCTCGGGCTGCGCCGGCTCCAGCGCGGGAAGCAGCGCGAGCTGACGATCTCCGACGATGGCAGCGACGAGGTGGCGACCCTGGAGATCGCCGGCTGGCTGCGCGGGCCACGGATGTGGATGCGAAGCTTCATCGCGAGCGATGGCGACCGCGAGCTGCGGATTCCGGCGGGGGCGAGGCTCGTCACCGCGATCCCGAAGCAATCGAGCGCGATGCAAGCCGGCGAGCAGATCATCATCGTCACGCGACGCGATCGCCTGAAGGTCGGGGGGCTGGTCGCGCGCGAGGTCGGTGACTCGCCGTTTCGCCAGCACGAGATCTTCGAGCCGGGCCCGAACCTGGTCGTCGGGCGCGCGGAGCCGGTGTCGACCGCGATGGAGAGCATGCTGCTGACCGCGTGGCGGCCGAGCGTCGCGTACCTGATCATCCTCGTCGTCGCGGCGGTGCCGTCGTTGCTCGGCGTGCTCGTCGATCCGCCGCGCTGACAAAACTGTCGCAACCTGTTCGCCGACCTCGCTGTCACACGCGGGTGTCGGTCGAAGTCAAACCACTCGGAGAGCTGGAGCTGTGGAATCGTCCGGGCGCCGGACACGTCGCGCCGTGGGTGAGAGGCAGCGTGGCGCTGGCCGCCGTGCTCAGCGTGGTGGTCGCCGGTGCCGCCGCGTGGACGCTGTGGCGGATCGGTAGACCGCACGACCTCCACGACAAGACGTGGTTTCAGGGCCTGCCGCCGTTCGCGATGGCCGCGGCGCTGACGGTGCTGTTCGTCCCCGATGGCTCGGTGTCGCGCTTCATGCGGCTGGCGGTGCTGCTGCCGGTGCTCCACATGATCGCGCTCGTGGTCGCGCTGCTCTACGTGCCGCGCCTCGACATGCCGCAGCTCGCCGAGCGCACGCCGATGCTCGCCAGCCTTCCGGTGGAGCTGGTGTTCGGCTGCGGGCTCGTGCTGATGCTGGCGATCGCCCGAGGGATCGGTGGGCGCCGCGAGTGGGCGCACGCGTTCGTCATGCTCGCGCTGGCCAACGTGCTGCTGCTCGGTTTGTGGCTGCCGATCCTGGCGAGCTTCGCCTCGACCCACGACGCCACCGGATTCGGCTGGTCCGAGACGTTCATGCCGACGCTGCGAAGGCTCGAAGATCCGGGGCCGCTGCCGCTGATCGCGCTCGCACCACCGCTGGTGCTGGCGACGCTGTACACGGTGCTCGCGATCCGCGCGCCGGCGTTGACGCGGCGAATTCGTGGCTGGGTGATCGCGGCGATGGTCTGGTTGTTCGGCGGCGCGGTGGTCGCTCGCTATCGCTCGGATCACGGCGCGTTCCTGATCCACGACAACTTCGTTCACGTGCTGCTCGCGACGATCGGGCTCGCGATCATCGCGACGTGCACGCTCGCGGTGGTGACCTGGCTCGCCGGTCGCCGGGAGTTGCGTCGCCTCGCGACCGAACCGCATCGCAAGCAGGGCGTGATCGACGACGAGGGTGAGGGCGTGGTCGCCTGCATGCAGATCACGAGCTGGCTGCGCGGTCCGCGGATGTGGATGCGCTCCTTCATCGCCAGCGCGAACGGCGAGCTGATCCGCGTGCCGAGCGGCGCCGTGCTCGCGACCGCGGTCCCCAAGATCTCGAGCGCGATGCGCGCCGGCGAGGCCGTGGTGGTCATCCACCAGCGCGATCCGATCGTGCTCGGTGGCTTCGTCGAGCGCGAGGTCGGCGAGTCGCCGTTTCGCTCGGTCACCATGACCGTACCGGGACCGGCGGGGATCCTGGTCGGGCGGGACGAGCCGGTGTCGACACCCATCGAGAGCATGCTCCTGACCGCGTGGCGGCCGAGCGTTGCCTATCTGCTGATCATGCTCGCGATCGCGGTGCCATCGCTGCTCGGCCTGGTGGTCGATAGCTCGGGTCGCTAGGGCGCCGCGAGGCCGTACTTCGCGAGCGCCGCGCGGAACCGCTCGGGCAGCGGCGCGTCGATCGCGAGTGGCTCGGGAAGCGGGATCCGGATCGTCGCCGCGTGCAGGTAGAAGCCATCGCCCTCGTCCTTCGCGCCGTACAGCGTGTCGCCGGCGATCGGCGCGCCGACGAGTGCGAGGTGCGCGCGCACCTGGTGCATGCGGCCGGTCTGCGCGACACAGCGCACGAGCGCGTGCGTCGGTGAGGCGGACAGCACGTCGAACGCGGTGTACGCGGCGAGGCCATCGGTGTGATCGACGGCGACCTTCCTGCCGCGCTGGACGAGCGGCGCATCGCACTCGCGCGACACCGGGCGAGCCTCGGTGATCGCGAGATACGTCTTCGACACCAGGCCACCGCCGAACGCGTCGCGCAGCGCGCGATACGTGTCGGGGGACCGCGCGGCGACGAGGATTCCCGAAGTCCCGATGTCGAGCCGGTGCGCGAGGCCGCCGTCGCGCGGGTCGTCTCCGATCGCGGCGCACTCGGGGTAGCGATGCGCGAGCGCGTTCGCGACCGTGCCGAGCTCGCCGGCGCGCAGCGGTTGCGAGGGCATGCCGGCCGGCTTGGCGACCACGATCAGATCGCTGCGCTCCTCGAGGACCGCGATGTTCTCCGCCGCGGCGGGATCGGGCAGCGGGTGCAACGCATCGCCGGACACCGGCTCGCGCGCCAGCTCGATGACATCGCCGGCGACCACGCGGTCACCCTTCTTCGCCTTCTTGCCGGCAACCTTGACGAGGCCCTCGTCGAACAGCTCGGCGAGCTGGCGCCGGCCGGCATGGGGGTACGCGCGCGCCAGCGCCTTGTCGACGCGATCGGCAATCTCGACGGTGATCCTGGTCATGAGCCCTCGAGCAGGATCGCCGGTGCGAGGGCGCCTGCGGGAACGTCGGTCAGCTCGGCAGCGATCTCGACCAGGGCGGTGCACCCGATCGTCGACGACAGCATCGCCGAGCCTTGCTTGGGATGAACGTGCGCGACGAGGCGCTCGCCATCGCGGGCGAGCCGGGCCCGCAGGTAGTGCGCGCGACCGGCCGGCTTCTTGTAGCCGCGCGGCAACTGCACCGGAGCGCGCGGGCGGTGGATCGCCGAGGCACCCTGCATCGCGAGCAGGGCGGGGCGGACGAACAGCTCGAAGCCGACCAGCGTCGACACCGGGTTGCCGGGCAGCCCGAAGATCGCCAGCGTGTCTCGACGACCGAACGAGAACGGCTTGCCGGGCTTCATCGCGACCTTGCTGACCTCGAGCTCGATGCCGGCGGCGGCAAACGCGGCCTTGACGTGGTCGCGATCGCCGACGGAGACGCCGCCGGTGGTGATCACCGCGTCGTGATCGAGCGTCGTCAGCAGCGCGGCGAGCGGCTCGACCTGATCGGGAACGATCCCGAGGGAGGTCGCGCTGCACCCGAGCTCCTCGATCAGCGCGCACAGCGCGTACGTCGACGAGGCGACCAGCTGCCCCGCGCCGGGTGCGGTGCCGACGTCGACCAGCTCGTCGCCGGTGGCGATCACGGCGACGCGCGGCGCCCTCGAGACCGTGACCTCGGCGAGGCCGAGCGCCGCGAGCACGCCGAGATCCCACGCCGACAGCCGGGTGCCGGCCGATAGCACGCGATCGCCGAGCGCGATGTCCTCGCCGGTGCGCCGGATGTTGTCGCCCACCGGCGATGCGGGCAGCGCGATGCGGTCGCCGTCGATGGTGACGTCCTCCTGGATCACCACGGTGTCGAGCTCGGACGGCACCGGTGCGCCGGTGTAGATCCGGATCGTCGAGCGCGCGGGGACCGCACCGTCGTAGCGCGCACCGGCGGCAGACACACCGACGAGCGGCAGCGAAGCCGGCAGCTCGGCCGACCGCGCGGCATAGCCGTCCATCGCCGAGTTATCGAAGCCGGGCAGCGCGCGCGGCGCGACGACATCCGCCGCCAGCGTCCGACCGCGCGCGTGTTGCAGCAGGACGGTCTCACTGGCAAGGCGCGGCACCTTCGCGATCACCGCGCGAAGCGCGTCTGCGACCGACTGCACGCCGCCACTATAATCGAAACCATGACGAAGCTCGCCGTGCTGACCATCGTGTTCGCGGCCTGCCAGAACGAGTTTGGCGGACCCGACGGCGATCGCGGCTACTCGATCTCGGTGAACGAGCTCGCGTTCGAGCACGAGCTCGGGGTCACCGCGTGCCCCCAAAATCTCGGCGATGTGGTGGTCACCAACGAGACCGAGAGCGTGCTCGTGTTCTCGGTCTCGGTGACCGACACCGAAGGCACGGATGTGATCGATTTCGGTGCCGCGGACGACTCCGCACCGACCGCGACCGGCAGCATCGAGCTCGAGGCGGCGGTCGGCGGCAGTGTCGCGTTCGTCCCGTGGTTCAACTGTCAGAACCAGATCCTCGTCGATAGCACGATCCGGATCGATCCCGAGGATCTCGGCCTGCCGTTCACCACGTTCGGGGTCAGCGGAACGATCATCCGGTGATCGCGATATGATGGGGGACCATGACCAAGCCTGCTCTTCTCCTCTTCGCGCTCGTCGCGTGTGGCGAACCCGCAACCGTGCTCGATGGCTACTCGGTCTCCGAGTCGTCGATCGCGTTCGATCACGAGGTCGGAACCACCGATTGTCCACAGGACCTGGGTGACGTCGAGGTCACCAACACCGGTGAAGACCTCCTGGTCTTCACGGTCTCCGTCGACGATGTCGGCGGCAGCGACCTGATCGACTTCGGCGATGGTGACGACCAGAGCCCGACCAGCCTCGACGACGTCGAGATCGAGGTCGATCCGGGAGCCAGCGCGGTGTTCGTGCCGTGGTTCAACTGCCAGCAGCCGACCTCGTTCACCACCACGATCCGGATCGAGCCCGAGGGTGGCCTGGAGCCGACCTCGATCCCCGTGACGGCCACGATCCAGTGATCGCGCGGCCTCGGTGAGCTAGGCTCGCCGATCATGAAGCGCGCTGCTGTGTTCGCCGTCGTTGCCAGCTGCTGTCCTCCGGACGCGGCCAAGACGACCACGCCAACGACCGGCTCCAAGGAGCAGCCGAAGGAGTTGGCGCAACCGCAGGAGGTTCACCTCAAGAACGTCCGCCAGCTGACGTTCGGCGGTGACAACGCCGAGGCGTACTGGGCGTTCGCCGGGGATCGGCTGATCCTGCAGAGCAATCGCAAGCCGTACGAGTGCGATCAGATCGAGATCCTCGACGTCAAGAACGGCGGCGATCCGAAGCTGGTGTCGACCGGCAAGGGCCGCACCACGTGCGCGTACTTCCTCAAGGGCGACAAGGAGATCGTCTACGCGTCGACCCACGAGGCCGGACCGAAATGCCCGATCCCGCCCGACAACTCGCGCGGGTACATGTGGGGCCTGTTCGAGTACGACATCTACAAGGCGAACGCCGACGGCACCAACCTCGTCAACCTGACGCCGAACACCCCGGGCTACGACGCCGAGGCGACGGTGTGCCCGAAGGACGGCAGCATCATCTTCACGTCCGATCGCACCGGTGACCTCGAGCTCTACCGGATGGATGCCGACGGCAAGAACGTCAAGCAGCTGACGAACCTACCCGGCTACGACGGCGGCGCATTCTTCTCGAACGACTGCTCGAAGATCGTGTGGCGGTCGTCGCGCCCGGCGCCCGGCAAGGAGCTCGACGACTACAAGGCGCTGCTCGCGCAGAAGCTGGTCAAGCCGACGCAGATGGATCTGTTCGTCGCCAACGCCGACGGCAGCGACGCGCGTCAGGTCACCTATCTCCCCGGCGCCGAGTTCGCCCCGTTCTTCTTCCCCGACGGCAAGCGCATCATGTTCTCGTCGAACTATCAGAACCCGCGCAGCGGCGAGTTCGATCTGTTCGCGGTCGACATCGACGGCAAGAACCTCGAGCAGATCACGTTCTCCGCGGGCTTCGATGGCTTCCCGGTGTTCTCGCCCGACGGCAAGACCCTGGCGTTCTCGTCGAACCGCCGCGATGTCATCAAGGGCCCCGACGGCAAGGACGTCTATCGGCTGACCGGCACGCCGGCCGGCGAGCGCGACACCAACGTGTTCCTCGCCGACTGGGTCGAGGGCTCCCGCAAGCCAGAGAAGGTCGCGCCCGAGACCGCCGCGGCCACGCGATTCTCCGAGGTCGTGACCTACCTCGCCGACGATGCGCGCGAAGGTCGCGGCGTCGGCACCAAGGGGCTCGCCGATGCCACGCAGTTCGTGCAGGACAAGCTGAAGGAGCTCGGTGTCGAGCCGGGCATCGCGAACTGGCGACAGGACTTCGAGGTCACCACCGAGGTCAAGCGCGGTGCGGCCACCGCCCTCGCACTCGACGGCAAGCCGGTCGCCACGGATCAGTTCGCCCCGATGTCGACGTCGGGCAATGGCACCGCGACCGGCGGCATCGTCGCCGTCGGCTGGGGCATCGCCGACGAGGCGACCAAGATCGATGACTACAAGGGCAAGAACGTGCGCGGCAAGATCGTGCTCGTCCATCGCTTCGCGCCGAGCAACAAGAAGCTCGAGGCGCGCGATCTCCAGCGGCTCGGCGATCTTCGCTACAAGGCGTTCGTCGCGAAGTCGAAGGGTGCGGTCGGCCTGATCGCGATCGACGACGGCGAGGTCAGCGACGGGCAGTACAGGATGAAGCCATCCGAGCCGAAGGATCCGAAGGGCGATCCGTGGGCGAAGGGTGGCGAGGGCGAGGCGCCGCTGCCGAAGCTCGCGGCGGCGGAATCGCAGGCCGGCATCCCGATCCTGGTCGTCACCCGCGCGGCCGGGAGCGCGCTGCGCAAGGGCAACCACACCGCGAAGATCACCGTCGCGCTCGAGCCGGTGCGCGCGAAGACCCAGAACGTCGTCGGCGTGCTGCGCGCAGGTGCCGCCACCAAGCTGCCGGGCATCGTCGTGATCGGCGCGCACCTCGATCACCTCGGCCAGGGCGGTCCGTCGGCACTCGACCCGGGCACGCAGGCCCCGCACAACGGCGCCGACGACAACGCCTCCGGCATCGCCGGCCTGCTCGAGGTGGCGCGCACCCTGGCGGCGAAGAAGTCCGAGCTCCAGCGCGATGTCTACTTCGTGGCGTTCTCCGCCGAGGAGATGGGCGTGCTCGGCTCCGAGCATTACGTCAAGAACCCGCCGACCAAGGAGCCGATCGTCGCGATGCTGAACATGGACATGATCGGCCGCATGAAGATGAACCAGCTGTTCGTCAACGGCGGCGATTCGGCGAAGGAGTGGAAGCAGATCGTCGAGCCGATCTGCGCCACCCACAAGGTCAGCTGCACCGTCGCCGGCTCGGGCTACGGGCCGTCGGATCACATGCCGTTCTACTCGTCCGGCGTGCCGGTGCTGTTCATGTTCACCGGCAGCCACCGCGAGTATCACACCGCGAAGGACGACGTCGATCTGATCAACGCGGTCGGCGGGGCGCGCGTCGCGGCGATCACCGCCGACACCGCGCTCGCGGTCGCCAATCGCAAGGACAACCTGACCTACGTCAAGACCACGAACGATCACACCGCCGGTGGTGACGTGCGCCGCCGCGGTGCCTCGCTCGGAACCGTGCCGGGCTACGCGAACGATCCGAACGCGCCGAAGGGCATGACGATCAGCGATGTCGTTCCCGACGGTCCGGCGGCGAAGGCCGGCCTCAAGGGCGGCGATCGGATCATCCAGCTCGGCACCGCCGAGATCTCGAGCGTCGCCGATCTGATGATCGTCCTCGAGAACGCGAAGCCCGGCACCGACGTCAAGGTGACGTTCGTGCGCGACGGCAAGATCCAGCAGGTCACCGCGACGTACGGCATGCCGCGCGGCAGGCGATGACCGGTCCGTATCGCGAGCAAGCTGTACCCGATCGCGTCGTCGAGGATGTAGTCGAGCCACTCGCGACGTTCGATGTCTCCGGCGCGCGCGGCAGCGACGGCGCACACGGTCATCACGGCTACCATGGCAGCGGTTCCGGTTCCGATGGCGGCCGCGGCGGTGATGCGGGGTCGGCGGTTCGCGGTCAGGATGCCGGCGCGATCAAGCTGACGCTCGCCGACGTCGACGGCGTGGTGACCTTGCAAGGCCAGCGCACCGATCCAGGGGGCGGCGCCGAGGCGATCCGGACGACGGTGAGC
>JAEYYY010000060.1 GCA_023430775.1 Pseudomonadota bacterium | reverse complement strand
CAGCGATCGACGACCTGGACGATCAGCTCTCTGTCGTCGGGCCCGACCACGACGAGACAGGTCCCGCAGCGCGCGGCGGCGTCGTAGTCCGCGTGCGAAGCCGCGGCGACCAGCAGCGGAGTGGTCGTCGGTTTCGGGAAGCTGCACTTGCCCGTGCCGTCGGCGGCGTAGTGCGTTGCTTCGCCGGCGCGCATCGGCTCGGGCGCGGTGCAAGCGGGGAGCGGTGGTGGCTGCGGTGTGGGCGCGGGATCGCGACCACACGCCGCGACCACGACGGCAGCGATCCGCTTCACCGGCAGTCTTCGCCCGACGAGTACGCGAACCCGACGTCCGATTTCGCGACCCACTCGATCAAGTAGAAGCCGAACGGCTCGAGCTCCCAGCTCTTGCACGTCTGCTTGAACGTGCCCGTGGTCTTGTGCGCGCACTCGCCGCCGGGATAGCCGCACTCGACGCGCTTGGGGAGCGCGAGCCCGATCAACAGGCCGAACACGAGCGCGAGCTGCTTTCCGCGCGCGGTCATGTTCGGTGTGATCACGGCGACGAGGTTATCAGCTCCCACCGCGCTGCATCCCGCGGGAGACGTTGGCGACGGCGCAACCGTGCAGAAGCTGTGGCGTCGGGCGTGGCACATCCACTGCACACTTGCCGATCACCATGCCCACCACGCCCACGCTCGCCTCGATCTCGCTGGCCGACCTCTCCGCCGTCACCGGTGGTTGCGGCAAGAAGTGCCAGTGCCCGCCTCCCCCGCCGCCGCAGCCCGCACCGGCGCCGGCTCCCGCGGGTGGTGGCGGAACCGAGATCACGACGAACGTGCAGATGACCGGCTTCGGCGCGTCGGCCAGCGGTCAGTAGTCGATCGCGACGATCTCGACATCGCCGCGCGGCAGCGTCACCGAGTCGCCGACCTGCGCGTCGTGGAGCGCCTCCGCGATCGGCGTCTGGAAGTAGATCGCGCCGGCCTTCGGATCGGCCTCGATCGCGCCGACGATGCGATACGTCGTGCGCTTGCCATCCTCGTCCTCGACGGTGACCTTGGCGCCGAAGCCGACGCGAGCCCGATCCTCCGGAGGCTCCATCACGATCGCCGTCGCCAGGTGCTCGGAGATCTCCTGAACGCGCTCCTTGCTCGGCGAGGCTTCGAGCTCGGCGCGCAACGCTCGCGCACCCGCCGCGGTGACGTAGTTCGGGACATCCGTCGGTACCGGTATGCCGCGGCGCCGCGGTGGTGGCTCCGGCGCGCCGTCGTCCTCTTTCGTGAACGCCTTGCTCACGAGGAGAAGTTGCCACGATGTCGCAGTCGTCGCACCCCGTCACGGAGTTGAACGCGGGAGCGATGCCGCTACGATGCGCGCATGATCGATCGCCGAGACCTGCTCGTCGGCTCGCTCGCTGGTCTCGTCGCCGCCGCGTGCAGTGACAAGCAAGGCCCGACGACCGCCGCCAACCCGACCACGCCCGTGCCGCAGAAACCATCGCCGAAGAAGATCCTGATCCTCGGCGGCACCGGCTTCATCGGGCCACACATCGTCGACGCGGCACGCGCGCGCGGCCACACGGTGACGCTGTTCAATCGCGGCAAGACGCACCCGAAGCTGTTCCCCGAGGTCGAGAAGCTGCAGGGCGATCGCGATGGCAAGCTCGACGCGCTGGCGGGCCGCACGTGGGACGCCGTCGTCGACACCTCCGGCTACGTGCCGCGGATCGTCAAGCAGTCGGTCGATCTGCTCGCGCCGAACGTCGACCACTACCTCTTCATCTCGACGATCTCGGTCTACAAGGACAACGACAAGGTCGGCGCCGACGAGACCAGTCCCGTCGCGCCGCTCGAGGACCCGACGAGCGAGGACGTCGGCAAGCACTACGGCGCACTCAAGGCGGTGTGCGAGCAGACCTGCGAGACCGGCATGCCGGGAAAGGTGGCGGTGATCCGTCCCGGGTTGATCGTCGGGCCGCTCGATCCGACCGGGCGCTTCACGCACTGGCCGGTGCGCATGGCCGAGGGCGGCGAGGTGCTCGCACCCGGCGACGGCACCACGCCGACGCAGGTGATCGACGGCCGCGATCTCGCCGCGTGGATCATCACGATGATCGAGACCAAGACCGCCGGCGTGTTCAACGCGCTCGGACCGAGCAATCACCCGACGGTCCAGCTGACGATGAAGCAGATGCTCGACGCCTGTAATCAGGCCGCCGGCAACAAGGCGACCGTGACCTGGGTGCCCGCCGAGTTCCTCGACAAGCAGGAGGTCGGGCCGTGGAGCGAGATGCCGGCGTGGATCCCGCCAGAGGGCGAGTACGCCGGGTTCGGTACGCGATCGTGCAAGCGCGCGATCGATGCCGGGCTGACGTTCCGGCCGATCGTCGACACCGCGAAGGACACGCTCGCCTGGCTCGCATCACCCGATCTCGAGATGTGGCTCTCGGATCTGCCGGAGCCCAAGCGCAAGGCGGTGCGCGGCTCCGGCATCGCGCGCGACAAGGAGACCAAGGTGCTCGCCGCCTGGAAGGCGAAGGGCTAGTCGGACTCGACGCCGAACGTCGTGAAGATCAGCGACGCGAGCTGGATCGCGGGCTGCCGGCCGAGCGTCACCGAGCGGCCCTGGATGACGAGCGTGATGTCCTTCTTCGTCGACGACACGAGGTGGATCTCGTCGACCGGTGACTTGGTGGTGCGCCGGCGCTTGCGGCCGACCACCTCGATCGTCCCCGACACCGCATCGGTGGCGATGCCGCGCGCGGCCGCGATGCTGTACTGACCGCGCGGGCCCGCTTCCTTCTTGCTCGGCGTCGCCGGCTCCACCGGCGTACCGATGTCCTTGCGGGTCGGCCGGCTCGAGAAGAACGGCTCCGGATCGTCGGCCTGTGCCATCAGCCCACGCTGGGTGGGACGAGGAGCACGCGAGGCGGGCGGGATCGATCGCTTGGTCGAGCGCGTCATGAAGGCGCCCGAACATACCGCTAAGGCGCGGGCGCCGGCACCGGAACGCTCGGTGGCATCATGTCCGCGGGAGGCTGCGGAGCGACCGGCAGGCTGCGCAGCGGAATCTGCTCGGCGGCACAGCCGCCTTCGCGCAGCTCGTCGCCCTCGAGGATGATGATGCACTTGTGCACGACGAGGAAGTCGCCGTTGCGCTGCACGTGCTTGACGAACGGGCCGACCTGCGTCGGTGCCGCGCACGCCGACAGCACGGCCGCGAGGAGGAGCGCCCTCATGGCACACCTCCCTGGGGATCGGGCGGTGGCTCGGTCGACACCACCTGCTTCCAGCAGCCGCCGGTCGAGAGCTCGCGCGTCGTCTTGGTGTGGTTGTGCCAGAACGAGGTCTCGCGCTTCGTCGTCACCGTCATCTCGCACTGGATCATCTCGATGCCGCCCACGGCAGGACGCAGGTCACGCACGTACGGTGGCAGCGTGCTCGTGTTGACCCGCGTGCACGCCGCGACGATCAGAAGCAGCCCCCATGCTCGCATGCGACCACGCTAGCACCGCGCCTCTGGCAACCGCCGGCAGGGCCCCGGAGATCACCGTTAGGGAAACGACAGCCCGGCGACGAAGCGCTCCCACTTCGCCTGGAACGCCGTCATGTCGGTCGTGCCGAGCACCGACACCAACGTCCTGTAGCCGCTCGGATCCTGCGACTTCGCGGCGCGGAACGCGGTGTAGAACTTTCGCAGCAGCCCCTGCTCCTGCAGGTAGTACATGAGGTAGCGCGCGTGCGCGTAGCTGGTGGCGCTGTCGTAGAACTGGCGGTGGGTCAGCGACGTCAGGTCCTTCACCGAAGGCGTCTCGCCGCGGCGGATCACCTTCTGGATGCCGGCGAGCCGCCAGTTGGTGAGCCCGACGATGTGACCCTCGCGCTCCGCGCTCTGCTCGAACAGCGAGCCGAGGCCTTCATTGAGCCACGGCGGCGCGCCGGGGAAGTCGGCCTCGACGTACGGATGCACGATCTCGTGCACCAGCGTGCCGCCACCGGTGGCGATGTTCATGAACATGCCGCCGTTGCTCGACGAGTAGAAGCCGTAGGGCGTCGACGGCTCCTCGCCGGTCAGCGCCTCGACGCCGGCCTCGTACGAGGCGGCGGTCTGGAACAGATAGATGTCCAGGATCTTCGACGGTCGCTTGATGAAGAAGTCTTGCTCGAGCATGTCGGCCGCCCAGCGCACGGTTCGCGAGCTACGCTCGAGCTGCGCCAGCGTGCCGTCACCGACGACGACGAACGGATCCTCGATGCGAATGTTCAGGTTCGATAGCCCGTGCTTGGCAAGCTTCGCGCGCAGTGCGCGGATGTGGCCGGCGTACTCGGCGTCGCTGAACGACGGGGCTCGCGCGCCGGTCTTGGCCACGGATTCGCCACGAGGCACCGTGTTCGACTTCGGCTCGCTGCTCGCTGTGGTACACGCTCCTAGCAACACGACGCAGAGCAACTTCACCATCGTCTTGCAAGCCTAGCCGACGGAATCCAGATTTCATGTCAGACGCACGTAAGCCCGACGAACCAGACCCGAAGGTGCCGCTGCCCAAGCAGATCCCGTTCATCATCGGCAACGAGGCGTGCGAGCGCTTCAGCTTCTACGGGATGCGCAACATCCTCACGAAGTTCCTGGTGTCGACGATGTTGCTCTCCATCGTCCCCGACGAGGAGGCGCGGAAGCTGGCGGCCAAGGACGTGTTCCACACGTTCGTGATGGGCGTGTACTTCTTCCCGCTCCTCGGTGGCTGGCTCGCCGACCGGTTCTTCGGCAAGTACAACACCATCCTGTGGTTCAGCGTCATCTACTGCGCTGGCCACGGCTGCCTCGCGATCTTCGAGGACAACCGCGAGGGCTTCTACACCGGCCTGTTCCTGATCGCGCTCGGCTCGGGTGGCATCAAGCCACTGGTGGCGTCGTTCGTCGGCGATCAGTTCGACCAGACCAACAAGCACCGCGCGAAGGTGGTGTTCGACGCCTTCTACTGGAGCATCAACTTCGGCTCGTTCTTCGCGTCGCTGCTGATGCCGATCTTCTTGCGCAGCGCCGGTCCCACCGTCGCGTTCGGGATCCCCGGCATCCTCATGCTGCTCGCCACCATCATCTTCTGGGCGGGACGCGGTCGCTACGTCCGGGTGCCACCGGCGCCGCCGAATCCACACTCGTTCGGTCGGGTGTCCGCGACCGCGATCAAGTCCGGCGGCTTCGGCGTCGGGCTGTTCGCGATCGGAGTCGCGGTGGCGGTCGCGTGCATCGGGCTCTCGATCACGTGGTTCATCGGCGAGCCGCTGTGGCTGATGAAGACGTTCTCGCCGGTCGAGATGCTGTGCATCGCGCTGGTCGTGTTCATCGCCCTGACGTGCATCGCCGTGTCGAACCAGCTCGACGGTGCGCGCGGCAAGCATCCCGACGAAGCCGTCGATGGCGTGCGCTCGGTGCTGCGCGTCCTCATCGTGTTCGCGCTGGTCACGCCATTCTGGTCGCTGTTCGATCAGAAGGCTTCCACCTGGGTCCTCCAGGGCGAGCAGATGGCGCAGCCGACCTGGTTCGACGCGTCGCAGATGCAGACGGTCAACCCGGCGCTGGTGATGCTGCTGATCCCGCTCAACAACCTCGTGGTGTTCCCGTGGCTGCGCAGGCGTGGCTGGCCGCTGACCGCGCTCGGCAAGATGACGGTCGGCATGGCGCTCGCCGGGGCGGCGTGGATCGTCGCGGCGATCCTGCAGATCATCATCGACGGCGATCCCAAGGTCGTCTTGATGTTCCCGATGCCCGGCGCCGAGAAGGGCCAGTTCGCCCTCCAGACGGGTGTCGTCACGCAGTCCGATCTGTGGATCACCTGGCAGATCCTCCCGTACATCCTGTTGACGCTCGCCGAGGTGCTGGTCTCCGCCACCGGCCTCGAGTTCGCCTACTCGCAAGCGCCGCTGTCGATGAAGGGCGTCATCATGAGCTTCTGGAACCTGACGGTGACCGTCGGCGGCCTGTGGGTGCTGCTCGCGAATCACAGCGTCAAGAGCGAGGCGGTGACCGATTCGATCGCGAGCACCGGTCTCGGCGTCAACGCGTTCCTGATGTTCTTCTTCGCCGGCTTCGCACTGCTCACGGCGGTCGCCTTCCGGCTCTACGCGAAACGCTACAAACCGACGGACAACTACCACACCAACGCGCCGGCGCCGGGCACACCGCCGGCACCGATCCCGAAGGCGACGGCGCGCGAAAAATCGCCGGACTAGGATCTTTCCGTCCGCTTCGCTGATCCGCCGGTGCTGTGGCTCGCAGCGGCGGGCTTCGCTCGGTTTGGACTAACCGGCCGCCTTCTCGATCCGACCGTCGGCGTGGCGGGCGAACCTGCCCTCCTCGCGCGCGTGCGTGGGTGCTTCGCTCGGCCACGGCCAGCCGCCGAACCTGGTGCGCTGGTAGTCGGTGAACGCTTGCTGGATCTCCTGGCGCGTCGTCATCACGAACGGGCCGTGCTGGACGACGGGCTCGCCGATCGGCCGGCCCTGGAGCAGCAACGCTTCTGCCGACTCGCCGC
>JAEYYY010000574.1 GCA_023430775.1 Pseudomonadota bacterium | reverse complement strand
GGTGATGCTCACCGCGGAGGCGTCGGCGATCGTCGGCGATAACGTCGGCATCGCGCGCGGCCCCAGGCCGGTGGAGCTGCGCGCCGGCGTGATCAGCCGGCCGCGACCGGCGTGGACGATCGGCGTGCGCGTGGCGCGTGGCATCACCGACGAGATCGGTTCGCCGGATCTGCGCGCGACGGTGGAGCTGACGTATCAGGGCAGCTGGAAGCTGCTGTCGATCGAACGTGATGAGGACGCCGCGACGCTCGAGTGATCTCGTGAAGTCCGCGTGAAGCGCGCTGTTCGACGGCTGGTGAACTATCACCGATGAACGTCATGGCCCAACCAGTGCCAGGGCGTGCCGCCATCCAGGTTCGCGATCCGATTTGCCTGAAGCGACGGCACATCGGTTGCCCCTGAGCCGGGCATGCCCCGGATCGTCCTGTCTCGCGCTCCTACGCCGCCGGCGCTGCTCCGGGACGACGCGAGCTCGTGGCTCAGCGTGGCGCTGCTCCGGGTCGCGGCGGCCGGTGCCTTGCTGGCGCCGATGGCGGCAGCCACGCGGATCGCCGGCGCGTTCGCGCGCGACCGCATCGAGGCCGACCGCTCCGCGCACGCACTCGCGATCCTCGGCATCCCCGCGCGTCCGCTGGCGGTCGAGCGGCTCGGCGGTGGCCGCAGCAACGCGGTCTACAAGCTGCGCTTCCCGGATCGCACGCTGGTGCTCAAGCAGGCGCTGTCGGAAGGCACGCTGCTCGCGCTCGCCGCGCGCTGGGTCGGGCCGCAGCCGTACGGTGCCGTCTCCGCCGCCGCACGGATCGGCCGCGAGGCGCACGCGCTACGCCTGCTGCACGCGGCAGGTGTGCCGGTGGCGCGCGTGATCGCGGCGAACGCGGATGCGGGGCTGCTCCTCCTCGAGCATGTCGAAGGCGAGCCGCTGCCCGGCACGCTGGAGCGACCCGGCGCCGCGACGCGGATTCGCGCCTACGCCGCGGCGGTGCGTGCCGCGCACGCCGCCGGGGTCGCGCTCACCGACGGCCATCCCGGTAACGCGCTGGTCGCCGCGGATGGCACCGTCACGCTGATCGACCTCGAGTTCGCCGAGACCGCGGTCGACCTCGGCACCGGGTTCGCCGCGCGCTGCGCGTTCGATCTCGCGTACGCGGCCCAGTACTTCGAAGGCGAGGAGCGCCGGGTGTTCCTGTCCGCCGTCGATGTCGACACGCAGATCCGCGGCGCGGCGGCGCGGCTGACCGCGTTCGGGCTGCTGTTCGAGCTCGAGCGCCGCCGCCAGCGCAAGACCACGGCGATCGCGAACGCGTGGCCTGCGTGGAGGGCGGCATGAGCGCGCCGAGCAAGTCCCTTCCTCGTGGCTCCGCCAGGCAGCGGTTCCTCAAGTGGACGATCGCGATCCTCGGCTTTGCCGTGCTCGCGTACTTCGCGCGCGACCTCGACACCGCTGCCTTGAAGGCGTCGATCACGAACATCGATCCGTGGTTCGGGCTCGCCGCGGCCGCGGCGATGTTGATCGGCAAGGTCGGCGCGAAGATCGTCCGCTCGCAGCTCCTCCTCGTCGAGGAGTGCCGGCGCGTCGACGTGCCCGCACCGACCTGGGCGATCACCGCGCGGCTGCTCGTCGCCAGCCACGCAGCCGGTCAGCTCGCGTGGGGACCGCTCGGCTTCACCGTGCGCACGCTCGCGCTGCGCGACGGCGGCATGCCGCTGCTGTCGGTCGCGCGCGTCCACGTCGTCGAGCGGATCGCCGAGGCGATCGGCATCGCGGTGATCGCGGTCGCCGTGCTCGTCATCGCACCCGAGGCGGTGCTCGGCTCGTGGTTCGGCCGCATCCTGCTCGGCGTGCTGGTCGCGGCGGTGCTCGCCGGCACGGTGGTGTTGATCTCCCGCCGGCTGCGCTCGCGGCTGGTGCGCCACGCCGGGGCCGGCCGCGCGCTGGCCAAGAGCACCGTGTGGGCGTTCCTGTCGAGCGTCGCCGACGTCGGCGTGCTGATGCTGGTCGCGTCGGGCATGGGCGTGCCGCTCGAGCTCGGCACCGCGCTGCTCGCGTTCCTCGCGATCAACGGCGCCTGTGCGGTGCCGGTGACCCCGGCGCAGCTCGGCGTGCAGGAGTCGGCGATCGTCGTCGTGCTCGGTGCGGCCGGCATCGACGCTCCCGCCGCGCTCGCCATCGCGCTCGCGTACCGCGCAGCCCACGTGATCCCGCTCGTCCTGTTCGGGCTGCCGGCACTGCTCGCGACCTGGATGCGACGCTCGCCTTCACCTGGAAACCCGGCGGCGGCCGCGTGAGCTCAGGTCGCGGGATCAGTCGATGGCGCGAGCTCGAAGCGGGGCAGGTCGATCTGCTCGGCCGCGTCCTCGTCGGCGACGACGATCAGGATGGGATGGTGCGGGATCGAGGTCAGCTCGACGTGACCGACGGCGATCGCCCCGCGGGCGCGCGCCTCGAGTGCGAGGGCGACGCCATCGACGTAGCTGCCGATCAGCACGGCCCCACCGAGCTGGGCGACGATGCGAGCACCGATCACCCGGATCGGCTCGCGCGAGACCAGCACGGCGGGACCGAGCAGGCCGACCGCGCCGGCCTCGCCGATCAGCTCTCCACTCGGCGATAGCTCGTCGAGCACGCGCAGGATCGCCGGCGCGAGCCGCACGCGCGACTCGGCATGAATCGCGAGCCCGAGCTCGGCGAGCTTGCCGCGGCCGAGCGCGTCGTCCCAGCGCCGCCCGAGCACGCGCGCGACATCCATCGGTGCCGCGCCCTGCATGCCGGCGAGGTGCGAGCCGTAGAGCAGGACGAGCGCCGGGATCAGCGGCGCGGGCAGCTCGAACCGCTCGGCGAGCGTATCGATCGGCGGACAGCTCGGCGCCGCGCGATCGAACGTGCCGCTGGTCACCGCGCGCGCCCACGCGCCGGCGTCGTCGCGCCAGGTCGCGCGCTGCGGCGCATCGGGCGACGACTCGCGTGGCGCACGCAGCGCCGCGAGC
>JAEYYY010000544.1 GCA_023430775.1 Pseudomonadota bacterium | reverse complement strand
ATCGAACGTGCCGCCGCCGAGATCGTAGACGGCGTACTTGCCGGTGCTGCCGCGATCGAGTCCGTATGCCACGGCGGCGGCCGTCGGCTCCGCGAGCAGGCGCATCACCTCGAGCCCGGCGAGCCGGCCGGCATCGCGCGTGGCCTGGCGCTGCGCATCGTCGAAGTACGCCGGCACCGTGATCACGGCACCCTCGATCGGACCACCGAGCGAGGTCTCCGCGCGCTTCTTGAGCTCGCGCAGCACCTCGGCCGAGACCTCGACCGGCGAGATCGCCTTGCCATCGACCTTCACCGTGACGGCGCGCTGATCGCCATCGAGCTCGTAGGGCAACAGGCCGCGAAACCCGGCGACGTCGGGGAGCCCGCGACCGATCAGCCGCTTGACCGACATGATGGTCTCGCGCGGCGCTTCGAGCGCCTTCGCCTCTGCCGGCTTGCCGACGAGCACGCCATCCTTGCCGTAGTGGACGACCGACGGCAGCAGCGGGCCATCCTCGCCCGCGATCACGGCGGGCGACGCATCGGCGACGTGCGCGACCAGACTGTTGGTGGTGCCGAGGTCGATGCCGACCACGCGCTGCTTGCAGGCCTCCTTGGCCCCACTCTGACCAGGCTCTGCGATCTGCATCAACATGGCGGCTAGTCCTCGTCGAGAGCGCTATCGCACTCTTCGAGATAGCGCTCGACGTAGCGCAACAGGATGAGCTGCTGCTTGATCGCCGGCCACTGCACCGGCTGCTCGGCGAACAGCGACTTGATGGTGTCGAAGGCGGCCTTGCGGCGGGCCTTCATCGCGCCCTGCAGCTTCGCGACGGTCTCGAGCTTGCCGGCGTGGCGCGCCTCGGCGAGCTCCTCGCGCTCCTCGAGCAGCTCCATCACCAGCGCGGGATCGATGCGCTCGTTGTCGCCGATCACGATGCCCTCGCGGGCCATCAGATACTCGGCGCGCGAGGCCGGCTTCTTGAGCAGCTGGTACGCGTCGTTGAGCGCACGCGCCTTGGACAGCGCCGCGACGCGCTCGGCGGTCGGCGCCTGTGCGAACTTGTCGGGGTGCAGCTCCTTCTGCCGCTCGAAGAACGCCTTCTCGAGCGTGTCGGTGTCGATGTCGTAGCGCGGCGCGAGCCCGAGGAGCCCGAAGGCGTCCGCCTGCTGCGCGCGCTTGGCCGCTTCAGAAGTTGACGGACTCACCACAGCCGCACGAGCCCTTCGCGTTCGGGTTGTTGAACTTGAACCCGTGTCCCATCATCCCGCGCACGAAATCGAGCTGCATCCCGCCGAGGTACACCAGGCTCTTCGGATCGACGACGATCGACACGCCGTGCGCGTCGAACCGCTTGTCGGTGGGGCGGATCTGCTCGGCCCACTCGAACACGTAGGTGAAGCCCGTGCAGCCGCCACCGCGCACACCGATCCGGATCACCGCATCGGGCGTGCCGCGCTTCGCGCGCTGCTTCGCGATCTCCTCGGCCGCAGCCGCAGTGATCTCGATTTCGTTTTTCGCGAGGGCTCGCGTTTGCCCCTTCCCCTCTCCCTCCACCTTCCCCTCGGAGCGCACCTCGCCCTCGCTAGCTTTCGCAATCACCGGAGCGGTGGCGGGGTCGGTCTTGGTGGCGGGGGTGGTCATGTCCATCACTTGGATTGCTTCTTCTTGTAATCCTCGATCGCCGCCTTGATCGCATCCTCGGCGAGCACCGAGCAATGGATCTTGACCGGGGGGAGGTTGAGCTCCTCGACGATCTGGGTGTTCTTGATCTGCGCCGCCTGATCGAGGGTCATGCCCTTGATCATCTCGGTGGCCAGCGAGCTCGACGCGATCGCCGAGCCACAGCCGAACGTCTTGAACTTCGCGTCGGCGATCAGGCCGTCCTTGACGCGGATCTCGAGACGCATGACGTCGCCGCACGCCGGCGCGCCGACCAGACCCGTACCGACCTCGTCGGCAGCGACACCCTCGGTCTTGAAGGTGCCGACGTTGCGGGGGTTCTCGTAGTGGTCGATGACCTTGTCTGAATACGCCATGGTGATCTCTCTTTGTTCCTGAGTCTCGCTTCGCTCGCGCTCGTCAGTGCGGGGTCCACTGGATCGAGTTGAGGTCGATCCCGTCTTGATGCATTTCCCAGAGTGGCGACAGCGCGCGCAACCGCTCGACGCTCTTCGCCACCAGCTCGATCACGTAATCGACCTCGTCCTCGGTGTTGAACCGACCGAGACCGAAGCGGATCGACGTGTGTGCCAGCTCGTCGCCGACGCCGAGCGCACGCAGCACGTACGACGGCTCGAGCGAGGCGGACGTACAGGCCGAGCCCGACGACACCGCGACATCCTTGAGCGCCATCAGCAGGCTCTCGCCCTCGACGAACGCGAACGAGATGTTGAGGTTGCCGGGCAGCCGGTGCTCCATCGAGCCGTTGACGTACGTCTCGGTCAGCCGCGAGGTGATGCCGCGATGCAGCCGGTCGCGCAGGTTGCGCAGCCGCACCGCCTCGTCGGCCATCTCCTCGCCGGCGAGCTCGGCCGCCTTGCCGAAGCCGACGATCAGCGGCACCGCGAGCGTGCCCGAGCGCATGCCGCGCTCGTGACCGCCGCCGTCGATGATCGGATCGATGCGCACGCGCGGCTTGCGGCGCACCCACAGCGCGCCGACGCCCTTCGGGCCGTACAGCTTGTGAGCGCTGACCGCGGCGAGATCGACCTTTGCCTTCTCGACGTCGACCGGAATCTTGCCGAACGCCTGCACCGCATCGACGTGGAACAGGCACTTCGGGTTGCGCTTCTTGATCGCGGCGCCGATCGCCTCGATCGGCTGGACCACGCCGATCTCGTTGTTGGCCCCCATGATCGACACGACGATCGTCTTGTCGGTCATCGCCTCGACGACTTGCTCGGGCGTGACCAGACCATCCTTGGCCGGCCGCAGGTACGTGACCTCGAAGCCCTCGCGCTGCAGGCGCTTGCAGGTATCGAGCACGCTCTTGTGCTCGGTCTCGACGGTGATGATGTGGTTGCCCTGCTTCTTGAGGAACGACGCCGCGCCCTTGATCGCGAGGTTGTTCGACTCGGTCGCGCCGGAGGTCAGCACGATCTCCTTGCCGTCGCCGCCGAGCAGCTTCGCGATCTGGTTGCGCGCGTTCTCGACCGCAGCCTCGGCCGCCCAGCCGAACGAGTGGTTGCGGCTCGCCGCGTTGCCGAAGTGCTGCGTGAAGTACGGCAGCATCGCCTGGACGACGCGCAGATCGACCGCCGTCGTCGAGTGGTTGTCCATGAAGATGGGCAGCTTGACGCCGTCGGGAACGGGGATCTGGAGCTTCTCTGCAGTCACTGTGCTCGCCATCAGTTATTTCCCTCTCGGTACAACACGGTCACGGGAACATCGAACGGCTTGTCCTTCTGCTCGTCGTCGCCGCGGCGCGACAGCCCCGCGAACAGCGGAGGTGCCTCGCCCTTGTTGTGGCCGTGGTGATCGCAATCGCCGCACGCGGTCGGCGCGTAATCGTCGGTGCAGGTCTGACAGGAATCGAGGTACGACAGCGCCTCGACGAGATCGTTCTCGATCACCTGGAGCTGCGTGATCTGCTGGCGGATCTGCTCCTGCTTCTCGGCGAACAGTGCCCGCACGCGGGCGGTCGCCTCGCGGCCGGATCCCGCCTTCTGGAAATCGCCCACGAAGCCCTGGATCTCGGCGAGCGTGAAGCCGATCGCCTGGAGCTTCACGATCCAGTGGATGCGATCGATCGCCTCGGGACCATAGAGCCGGAACCCACCTTCGGATCGAGCGCGCGGCTCGAGCAGGCCGAGCTCCTCGTAGAGGTGCATCGCGCGAACGGTCTTGCCGACCGCCTTCGCGAGCTCTCCAACGCGCATCAATTTGGGGTTCTGGTTCTCCATGACTTCAAACCTCACGCTTACGTAAGGTTTCAATGAACTGACGGCACTATGCCGACTTGAGACTCGATCGTCAAGGACGACCCTGACCTTTACGTGGGAGTTGGCCACGGTGGATCCTGGAGGACTCGCGACACGAGTCGCGCATCGATCGGCACATCTCGCGCGAAGCGCAAACTCTTGCACTGATGAAGTTTTTCCCAGGATCCGGACACCAGAGGCCTCATCGGTAGAGATCGCAGACGCGGTAAGCGTGCGATTGGTGCGCAGGGACCTCGCGGCATGAGGGCTGCTCGGAGGCTTTTGACCAACCGTCAGGAGAATGCGTGCCGCACCAGCATCTGGTCCCCGCTAGCCGTTACCCGCAGCCACTCAGCCGTCACGAGATCGACGCCGTCCTTCACGCCCTCGACCCCGCGGAGCTTCGCTCTCCGGTCGTTCGTCGCGTCAACGCGCGCAGCTTCACGACCGAGGATGTGCTCGGCAGGCTCGCGCTTCGACTGGAGCGTCACGGTGTCGTTCATGGCGGCACCACGTCGGTCGTCCATCTCGGTGCGCGCAGCGCCGGCATCGGGCTGTGGCTCGGCGAGGCCTCGCGCGCCCACGTCATCGTCGTCGATCCCGAGCCACACGCCATCGAGCAGGCGATGTACGCGTGCGGATCGTTCGAGCTCGAGCACTTCCCGTCGTTTCAGACCGCAGCGTTCGATCGCACCCAGCTGGCGACCAGCTGCGCCCATGCCGTGTGTCGATGGAGGCGCTCTACCTCGCGCAGTATCCCGACGACGCGCTCGCCGAGGTGCACCGCGTCCTCGACGACGGCGGCCTGCTGATGTTCGACGCCTACGTCTCCGATGCCGACTCGTGTGCGAGCGGGTGGGTGCATGCACTGCAGCGCGCAGGCTTCGATCTGATCGACATCGACGACCAGACGCAGCCGTGGCGCGACATCACCCGCGCTCAGCACCTCGCTCGCCTCGAGTACGCGAGCTATCTCTCCGATCGCCTGGGCCATCGCCGTGCCGCACAGGAGATCGCCGCTTCGCGCAGCATGCTCGCGGTGTTGCCGTCGACGAGGCGAGTCGAGCTGATCGCGCGCCGCCGCAAGACGCGCTTCCCGCGTGGCTCGCAGCGCCTGGTCGCCCGTACGCCCGTGGTATCGCGCACCGTCAAGCCGTGAGAAGCTGATGATCGCGTGAGCGATCGGGAACGCTCGGGGACGGACGCGGAGACTGTCGTCGATAAACCGGGCGACGAGATCACCGGTGCGACCCGACGCGAAGGCAGCCAGCGCAGCAGGCCGCGGGACGAGCCCGAGGCCAGGCTGTCGCGCGGCACGCTGGTCGGCCGCTACGTCATCGTCGACGTGATCGGCGAGGGCGGCATGGGCGTGGTCTACGCGGCCTACGACCACGAGCTCGATCGCAAGGTCGCGATCAAGCTTCTCCAGGGTGCCGAGACCACGGGCTCCGCCGGCAAGTCGGGCGCGGGCGGTCAGCTGTGGCTACAGCGCGAGGCGCAAGCACTCGGCCGGCTGTCACATCCGAACGTGGTCGCGGTGCACGACGTCGGCACGCTGCCCGGCGATCGCGTGTGGGTCGCGATGGAGCTGGTCGATGGCGTCACGCTGCGCGGCTGGCTCAAGCACCCGCGCAGCTGGCGCGACGTCCGCGCCGTCATGCTCGAGGCCGGCGCCGGGCTCGCGGCCGCGCATCGCGCCGGGCTGATCCATCGCGACTTCAAGCCGGAGAACGTGCTGGTCGGCAACGATGGCCGCGCGCGGGTGATGGACTTCGGCCTCGCACGGCAGACCGATCAGCGCGCCGAGGATCCGAAGGCCGCGCGCACGTCGGATCTGTCGATCGAGACCCGCAGCCCCTTGTCGGAGAGCTTGACGATCGCCGGCTCGGTGGTCGGCACGCCCGCGTACATGGCGCCGGAGATCTTCGGCGGTCATGACGCTGCGGGAGCCGGCGCCGCGAGCCCGCGCAGCGATCAGTTCGCGTTCGGCGTCACGCTCTACGAGCTGCTGTTTCTCCAGCGCCCCTACGACAAGCGTGCGTTCGCTGCCGACGCGCCCCGCCCCAAGGATCTCGCGCCGAAGGAGCCGCCCAAGAACACCGTGCCCGCGCGGATCCAGCGGATCGCGATGCGCGCGATCGCGATCGATCCCGCGGCCCGCTTCGCGACGATGGATGATCTGCTCGCCGAGCTCGCGATCGATCCGATGGCGCGCCGGCGCAAGGTGATGGCCGGCGTCGCCGCGGTCGGCGTCGTCGGCGCCGCCGTGGTCGCGACCATGAAGCTGACCGGCGGTGGAGCCCCGGCCGAGGATCGCAGCCTGCTGTGCAAGGGCGCCGATCGCCACCTCGCAGGGATCTGGGATGGCGACGTCAAGGCCGCGGTCGAGCGGGCGTTCGATGCCACCGACAAGCCGTTCAAGCACACCGCGTTCACCGCGATCGCGACCACGCTCGATCGCTACGCGACCGAGTGGACCGCCGCGGTCACCGACAGCTGCGAGGCCACGCAGCTGCGCGGCGAGCAGACCGCCGAGGTGCAATCGCTGCGACAGGACTGCTTCGACGAGCGCCTCGCGGTCCTCCGATCGTTCACCGGGCTCCTCGCGAAGGCCGACGACCTGCTGGTCGAGAAGGCGAGCAACGGCGCGCTCGCGCTCGAGCGCGAGGAAGCGGTGTCGCGCTGTGCCCACATCGCCGCGCGCAAGGCGCCGAATCAGCCGACCGAGGCGAGCCGCCCGCGCGTGCTCGAGGCGAAGAGCAAGCTCGCCGACGCTCACGCCGGTGTCCTCGCGGGCAACTACGGACGCGCGATCAACATGTCGACCGAGGCCGGCAAGCTGGCGAAGGCGATCCCGTTCGATCCGACGTACGCCGAGGCCGAGCTGGTGCGCGGCATGTCGATCATGCAGCTCGGCAACCAACCCGACGCGATCGCCGCCCTCACCACCGCGGCGTTCGCCGGGCTCCGCGGCAAGCGCGACGAGATCACGGTCAATGCGGGTCTCTACCTGACGTTCATGCTGGCGAACCAGACCGACAAGCGCGCCGAGGCGAAGCTGTGGCTCGATCTCAGCAAGGCGGCGCTGGTCCGCATCGGCTCGCCGCCGAACCTCGAGCTGCTGCAGCTGCAGACCGAGGGCGTGCTGCGCGCGACCGGCGGCGATCTGATCGGCGCCGCCGAGGCCCACACCAAGGCGCTCGACAAGGCGAAGGAGCTCTACGGCAAGGACAACCCCCAGCTCGCGCAGAGTCACCAGATGCTCGGCGCCACGCTCGGCGGCAGCGGCAACTACGCGGCGGCGCGCCCGCACTACGAGGCGGCGCTCGCGATGGCGATCCGCTGGCTCGGCGCCGATCACCCCGACGTCGCGCTCATGCACTCGGGGCTGGCGTCTTGCTACCACTACACGGGCGAGCCCGAGAAGGCGCGCGCCGAGTTCAAGCTCGCGCTCGACATCCGCGAGCGCGTGTTCGGTCCGAACAGCCCGGTGCTGATTCCCACGCTCAACAACTTCGCCGAGCTGCTGCGCGACGAGAACGATCTCGAGCAGGCGCTCGCGAACGCGAAGCGAGCCAAGAGCCTCGTCGACCGGATGCTCGGCAAGAACCATCCGTACTACCCGACGGTGACGGCGACGACCGGCCAGATCCTCGTCATGCTCGGCCGTCACGACGAAGCGAGGACGATGCTCGACGACGCCGTCGCGGTCGGCGAGAAGGCGAAGTCGCCGTACTTCGGAACCGTGCTGTCGGAGCGCGCGAAGCTCGCACGCGTCGAGAACAGGTGGCCGGAGGCCGAGGCGATGTACGCGAAGGCGATCACCGCACTCGAGACGGCTGCCGGCAAGCAGGCCGTCGATCTGTGGAAGCCGCTGACCGGCCTCGCACTCGCGAAGCTACACGCGAACAAGCCTGCCGAAGCGCGGCCTCTGCTCGAGCGTGCGCTCGCGGTCGCCAAGGGGAACGTCCCCGAGTCGACCCTCGCGGAGACCCGCGAGGCGCTCGCCAGGACCCAGCCCTAGCAGACGTGGCGGTGATGGTCGCGCTCGCTGTCCTTGCGGAGGTGCGACCACGGATCGTGCTCGGCCGATTCGAAATCGGTCGTGCGACGGTGCCGATCGGTGCGCACCGGGCGCGGCTTTCCCGGATCTTCTTCTTCGTAGTCCCTCACGTCGTCGACACGAGTGCATCGCGCGTGCCGCGGTGAACCGAAAAAAAGATCAGGCAAGACGCCGTCACTCGTCTTGCCTGACCACACCGTGAACGCGGATGCCGCGAGCACGATGTCACACCGTGCGGTTACGCTCGGTGTTTTGATTTCTCGGTCTCGCTCGTACCGACCTGGCCATTGCTCGACTGGTTGCCTCGCGAGCCGGCCTGCCACTTGTTGCCGCCGGTCTGCGAGCCGACGCGGATCTGGTTCTGGACCTCGTTGACTCCCGGGATCCGCTCGACGCAGTCCTCGGCCATTCGCTTGGTCCGGCGATCCTCCACGGTGCCCTTCAGGATCACCTCGCCGTTCTTGACCTCGACCTCGATCTCGCTGGCGTCGATCTCGTGGTCGTCGCTGAGCGCTTCGCTGACCAGCTCGCGCAGCCGCTCGTCGGAGCGCTGGAAGTTCTTGGGTCCCTTGCCGCGGTAGCTCTGCCGCTGCTCGCTCGATCCGCCGTAGCCGTAAGCACCATGGCCGGAGCGACCCATCTCGCCGCCGCCGTAGCCGCGGTTCATGTTCTCGCTGCCCCAGCCGCGATCGAGTTGCCCGCTGGTGTTGCCGTAACCGCGATCGAGGTTGTCGTTGTAGCCGCCGAACGACCGGCCCTGGTTTTCGCCGTAGCCGCCGAACGACCGGCCCTGGCTGTCACCGTAGCCGCCGGGCGACCGGCCGTAGCCGCCGCCGCGCTCGGGGCCGAAGCCGCCACCGTACTGGCGGCTGCCGTACTGCTCGCCGCCATAGCCGCCACCCTGCATGTCGCGGCCGCCGTACTGGTTGCCGCCGTAGCCGCGCGCGTAATCCTCGCCGCCCCGGCCGCTCCAGCGATCGTCGGTGCCGCCGCGCATCGCGCCGCCCATGCTGCCCATGCGACCACCCTGCCCTCCGCCACCGCCGCCGTACCAGCCGCCGCTGGTCTCGTCGCCGCCGCGCTGGCCGAAGCCCATGCGCTGCGAATAACCGCCATCGTCGAAGCGATCGTTGTAGCCCTGGTTCATGCCCTGGCGGCCGAGCGAGCGGTCCTCGCCGTAGCGACCGGCCATGTAGCCGCTCTGGCCCTGGCCGAAGCCGCGCTCCGACGAGCCGTAGTCGCGATCCTCGCCGAACCGGTTGTCATCCTCGCGATTGCGCCGGTGCTCCTGCATCGACTGCTCGTGCATGCGGTGCATGCCGCGGTCATCGTTCATCGACTGGCGGCCATTTCCACGGTGTTCGTTCATCGCTCTCTCCCCTTGTGTGTGTGCGCCGTCGCCGTGCATCACACGTGCCCCGTGGGGTGCTCCGGGAGCTGATGCTCCCGCTGCGAGAGTGCGCGACATCCGCACGACATCGCGCGATCGCGGCGAGCGGTGTCTCGTCGGCGCCCACGCGCCTGTCTCCTGATCAGTTTGCCGTCGACGACGCTTCGAACGCGCGAATCACGGTCACCTTGATCTGGCCCGGGAACGTCATCTCCTCGGCGATCTGATTGGCGATGTCGGTCGACAGCTCGACGACGCCGAGATCATCGACATCGCGCTCGCGCACGTAGACGCGCAGCTCGCGACCGCCGTGCACCGCGTGCGCGTCGAACACTCCGCGGCGCGACATGCCGATGCGCTCGAGATCCTCGACCTTCGCGGTGAAGCCCTCGGCGAGCTCGCGCCGCGCGCCCGGTCGCGCGCCACTCATCGCATCCGAGGCCGCGACCAGATAGGCGTAGACCGAGTTGCAAGGCTCGTCGGCATGGTGCGCGCCGATCGCGTTGGCCACCAGCTCGGGCTCGCCGAGCCGGCGCGCGATGTCTGCGCCGATCACGGCGTGCGAGCCCTCGATCTTGTGCGTCAGCGCCTTGCCGATGTCGTGCATCAGCGTGGCCCGGCGCGCGAGCTTCTCGTCGAGACCGAGCTCCGCCGCCATCATGCCTGCGAGGTACGCGGCCTCGACCGCGTGCCACCACTGGTTCTGCGTGTAGCTGGTGCGGAAGTTGAGCGCGCCGACGAGCTCGACGATCTCGGGATGCGCCTTCTGACAGCCGAGCGTCTGGAACGCTCGCTTGCCGAGCGCGCGGATCTCCTGATCGAGGTGCTCGCGCGCCCTGGTGGCCCACGCCACGGGATCCTGGCGCGCGACATCGAGGGTCTCGGGCTTCTTGATCAGCCGGCCGATCGCGCGGCGGACCATCTCCTTGCCGACACCGTCGAGCCCGTCGAGGCGGATCGCATTCTTGTCGTCGTTGATCAGTAGCTGGACGCCCGACACGCGCTGTAGTGCGCCGTGCATCGCGCCCTCGCGATCGAGCAGCACGGCGACCAGATCGGGACCGATGCGAAGGTTGTTGATCGCGCGCTCGGTCAGGTAGTGGTGGTGATAGCGAGCGCCGGCGATCTCCATCACGCGCTTCGCCTCGCGATCGTGGGCCGGATCGGCAGCACCTTGATCGACGTTGCGCAGCGCCGCTGCGGCCTTGGCACGCGCGTTGTCGAGCAAGCTCTGCCCGATCGACTGCATCAGCTCCTCGATCTTGACGCCGGCGCGCTTCGCGAGCTCGCCGCGTGCCGACTCGAGCTTGCCGCGCGCATCGCGCTCGACACCGCCCGCGCGATCGCGGCGCGACTGGATGTCGCGCTGGTCGGCGTCGAGCGCGTCGAACCGCTGATCGATGGTGTCGTGCTGGGCGGCGACCTCGGCCTGCGCTCTCGCCAGCTCGTCCTCGCGGCGATCGATCTGCTGCTCGCGCCTGGCGAGCGCCTCGTCTCCGCTCGTGCGGGCCGCGAGCGCTTCGCTGCGTGCGGCGGTCTCGAGCGCCGTCCGGGCGGCGGCGGCCTCGAGCTCGGCTGCCTTGACCGCGGCCGCTGCCTCGCCGCGCGCCACCGCGACGGTCTGCCGCGCCTGCCGCGATGCTTCATCTCTCGCCGCGCGCGCCGCCACGACCGCGGCGATGACCGCGATGGCAAGCCCGGCGACGATCGCGACGACCATGCGGCCAGCATAGCGGGAGTCGCCCGCTCCTGCGTGCGTCATTCGGGGCGAATCAGATCGTTCCCTAGCTTGCCGGTCCTGCCGGGCGCTGGCGTGGGCCTGCGTTCGGGCTCGCGCTCGAGCTGGAGCTCGATCGTCTTCTCGCCGTCCACCACCACCTGCTTGACCTTCTTCTTGTAGCCGGCGCGCCGCAGCTCGAAGGTCACCGGGGTTGGTGAGGTCGGCCAGCCGAGATCGAGCGGCGTCTCGCCGAGCAGCATCCCGGTGTCGTCGTACACGCTGGCACCGCTGGGCTTGCTCTCGATCACCAGCTTCACGGTGACGCGCGGCGGTGTGCTCGACCCGGCGTCGTTGCTTCCCGGCTTCGCGATCGCGGACCCGCTCCCCGCCGGCGCGGCCTTGGTCGGTTTCGCACTCCCCGGCTGCGCGCTCGCATCGATGATGCTCGCCACCTCGTGCACCGGCTCGCTGCCGCCGCACCACACCAGCGCGGAGGCGCCACCGATCAAGCCGAGGATCAAGCCGAGCCCGAGGATCACCGGCCACATCCTGCGCGGCGGCGTCGACGTGTAGCCGTACGGCGTGCCGATCCGCATCGTGTGGTTCTGCGGGATCGCCGGTGGTGCCAGCGCCGGGAGGTTGACGCGCGCGGCCTCCTCGGCGATCCGCGTCTTCGCCTGCGCGGCCTCCTTCTGCGCCTGCAACATCGCGGCGTGTGCCATCACCGTCTTCGCATCGACCCTGGCCTCGCCCGGGGCGACCGATCGCGCCGGTGCGATCGGCGGTGCGGACCTCAGGTACGCCTCGGGATCGAGGAGCGCCGCGCGCAGGTCGTGCATGCTCTGGAACCGCGCACCGACCGGCTTCGCCAGGCAGCGCAACAGCACCTGCTCGACACTCGGCGGGATGCTCGGGTTGAGCCCGCGCGGCGCCGGCGGCAGCTGCGTCACCTGCTTGACCAGCACCTCGCCCATCGATTCGCCGTCGAACGGCAGCGAGCCGGTCATCATCTGGAACAGCAGCACGCCGAGCGCGTAGATGTCGGTGCGGTGATCGACGCCGCCCTTGCTCTCGCACGCCTCGGGCGACATGTACTGCGGGGTGCCGAGCAACACGCCGTGCGCGGTCTTGACCGCGGACGCGCCGGCGGCGAACACCTTCGCGAGCCCGAAGTCGAGCACCTTCACGAAGTCGGCGTCGCCGAGCCGCTTGATCAACATGATGTTGTCGGGCTTGAGATCGCGATGGACGATGCCGGCGACGTGGGCGTCCGACAGCGCGGAGGCGATCTGCGCGCCGATATGAAGTGACCGCATGACGTCGAGCGCGACGTGCTTTGCGAGCTGCGATGCCAGCGTCGTGCCCTCGAGGTACTCCATGATGTAGAAGTGGTCGCCGTCGGGCGTCTGCCCGAAGTCGTGGATCTCGACGATGTGCGGGCTGCCGATCTGGTTGACCGACCGCGCCTCCTGGAAGAACCGCTGCACCACCTCGCGATTGCCCGCGAGCTCGCGATGGATGACCTTGAGCGCGACCTTCTTGCCGATCAGCGGGTGCTCCGCGAGAAACACCGCTCCCATGCCGCCCGTGCCGAGCTTCGACAGGATCCGGTAGTTGCCGATCGATTGGCCGGCGGCGATCAAGCGGCCGCGATCATAGCACCCGCGTGATCGCAGGTTTTTTTGTGGCCGGCGCGGCGGCGTGTTCGACTACGGGCGACGAGGAGGAGCCATGGGTCTGAACATTCCGCCCGATCTGAACCAGGTGAGCCAGTTGCCGGGCCACGTGCCCAGGGAGCACGAGTTCGATATCGCCGACAACGAGGTGTTCAACGGCCTCGCCGGCTGGATGGCGTTCGTTGGCATCGTGCTCGCGGTCCTCGGTGGTCTCTACGGCCTGGTCGGGTTGTTGAGCTTGCCGTTCGGACTCCTCGCGGTCGGCGAAGGCGTCTGTCTCCTGCTGATGGGGCTGTGGCTGTTCAGCGCCTCGCGGTCGTTCAAGCAGATCGTCACCACCGAGGGGATGGACATGACGCTGCTGATGCACGCGATCCGCAAGCTGCGCAGCGTGTTCACGCTGTGGGGCGTCCTGCTGATCATCGCGCTCGCGTTGATCGCGATCGTCATCTTCCTCGCGATCGGCGCGAGGAGCTCCGGCCCGATGATGTGATCAGTGCGCCGGTCCGGCGCAGAACTGCTCGTAGTCGATCAGCGGAATCGCCGCTCGATCGACGCCATCGCCGCAGGTCGGGCACTTCGGATCGCGGCGCAGCTTGAGCTCGCGGAACTTGGTGGCCAGCGCGTCGTAGACCAGCAGCCGTCCAGCGAGCGTGGTGCCGAGCCCGAGGAGCAACTTGATCGCCTCGGTGGCCTGCAAGACGCCCATGATGCCGGGGAGCACCCCGAGCACGCCGGCCTCGGCGCACGACGGCGCTTCCTCGGCGGGCGGCGGCTGCGGATACAGGCAGCGATAGCAAGGCGAGCCGGTCGCCGGGAACACGGTGAGCTGGCCCTCGAAGCGAAAGATCGACGCGTGGACGACCGGCTTGCCGAGGCGCAGCGCGCAGTCGTTGACCAGATAGCGGGTCGCGAAGTTGTCGGCGCCGTCGATCACGACATCGTACGGCGCGATCAGCTCGAGCGCGTTGGCCGCGGTGATCCGCGTGCGGTGCTTGTCGACGCGGACGTCGGGGTTGAGCTTCTTCAGCGTGTCCTCGGCGCTGTCGACCTTCGGCATGCCGACGCGATCGGTGCCGTGGAGGATCTGGCGCTGCAGGTTCGACGCGTCGACGACGTCGTCATCGATCATACCGAGCGTGCCGACGCCCGCGGCGGCCAGGTACATGCTCGACGGCGAGCCGAGCCCGCCGGCACCGATGCACAGCACCTTGCTCTTGAGGAGCGTGATCTGACCCTTGACGCCGACCTCGGGGATCAACGTGTGGCGCGAGTAGCGCGCCTGCTGCTCGCCGGAGAGCACGATCGGCGTCTCCCATGCGAGGCCGGCCTTCTTCCAGCCATTGAAGCCGCCGGCGAGCGAGCGAACGTTCGAGTAGCCGAGCTCGATCAAGGCGCGCGCCGCGAACACCGAGCGCGTCCCGCTCTGGCAGTAGACGACGACCGGCGTCTCGCGCCTCGGAACCGTGCGCTCGATCCGCAGCTCGAGATAGCTGCGCGGCATGTGGGTGGCGCCCGGGACCATGCCCTGGGCGTGCTCGTCGGTCTCGCTCACCGAGATCACGACCGGGGCACCATTCTTCAGCTCGTCGGAGAGCGCATCGGGCTCGACCTGCGGGATGGTCGAACGAAGCTCGCGAATCAACGCGTCATACGTCGGCACGCGGAGAGATTGCCATGACCCTCACGTGAGGGTAAGGTGTGCAGCCTGGAGACGTAAATGACTGACGTTGCTGCTGCTACCTCTTCGCCCGATGCACCGCCGACGATGGACGTCGGCGGCCCGGAGTCCATGGTCCACATCACCCCGGTCGCGGCGGCGAAGGTCAACGAGATCCGCACCGCCGAAGCGATCGAGCCGCACATGGCCCTGCGCCTGCGCGTCGTCGGTGGCGGGTGTGCCGGCTTCTCGTACGACCTGTACTTCGATGAAGCCACCGAGGTCGATCGGATCTGCGAGATCCAGGGCGTCAAGGTCGTCGTCGACGAGATGAGCCTGATGTACCTCGTCGGTACCGAGATCGACTACGTCGAGGGCCTGCAGGGTGCGGGCTTCAAGTTCAACAACCCCAACGTCAAGTCGACGTGCGGCTGCGGCTCCAGCTTCTCGGTATAAGTAGGTCGTGAACATTGTCGCGATCCTCGAGCGCGAGCTAGGCAAAGAGGCCGTCGTCGGCCCCGGCCACGAGCAGCTCGAAGATTACGGTCGCGACGAGAGCCCGCTGCCGGAGTTCTTTCCTCCCGAGTGCGCGGTGCTGGTCGAGAACGTCGAGCAGGCCGCGGCCGTGCTGCGGCTGTGCCTCGAGAACAAGGTGCCGGTGACTCCGCGCGGTGCCGGTAGCGGCATGTGCGGTGGCTGCCTGCCGATCGCCGGCGGCGTCGTGCTGTCGACCGAGAAGATGAAACGGATCAAGGAGGTCGATGCCGGCGATCTGATCGCCGTCGTCGAGCCCGGCGTGATCACCGGCGAGCTGCAGACGATCGTCGAGCAGCAAGGCCTGTTCTATCCGCCCGACCCGGCGTCGCTCGAGTTCTGCTCGATCGGTGGCAACGCGGCCACCAATGCCGGCGGTCCGCGCGCGTTCAAGTACGGCGTCACGCGCGAGTACATCCTCGGTCTCCAGGTCGCCCTGATGGGCGGCGAGATCCTGAGGTGCGGCCGCCGGACGTCGAAGGGCGTCACCGGCTACGACCTGGTCGCCGGCTTCGTCGGCACCGAGGGAACGTTCGGCGTCATCACCGAGCTCACCGTCAAGCTGCTGCCCAACCCGCCGGCCGCCGCCACCGTGCTCGGCATCTTCAAGGACGCCGCCGCCGCCGGCGCCGCGATCACCGGCCTGCTGCGCGAAGGTCTGCGGCCGCGCGTGCTCGAGATCGCCGACAAGAACTCGGTCGATTACGTGCGACCGAAGTCGCGCTACCGGTTCCCCGACAACGCGGGTGCGATCGTGCTCCTCGAGGTCGATGGCGAGCCCGACACGATGGCGCTGATGATGGAGAAGATCGGGCTGCGCTGCGACGAGCTCGGCGCGCTCGACGTGCTCGCCGCCACCGAGCCCGCGGATCGCCGCGCGCTGTGGGAAGCGCGCCGGTTGATCAGCCCGGCGCTCAAGGCGGCGTGGAAGATCAAGGTCAACGAAGACATCTGCGTGCCGCGCGGCAGGATCGTCGAGATGCTGCACCGGATCGACAAGGTTTCGGCCGAGACCGGCATCGCCACCGCGGTGTTCGGTCATGCCGGCGACGGCAACCTGCATTGCAACCTGCTGTCGAACGACGACCCGGCCGATCCGGCGGTGCGCAAGAAGATGTGGGCCGCCGCGGAGCAGGTGTTCGTCCACACGATCGCGCTCGGCGGCACGCTGTCGGGCGAGCATGGCATCGGGCTGACGAAGCGCGACTACATGCACATGGAGCAGACCGAGCAGGTGATCGAGTGGCAGCGCAGGTGGAAGGCGATGTGGGACCCGGCGAATCTGCTCAACCCGGGCAAGAAGATTCCGCCGCGCACCAAGACGTGTAGCGAGTGACCTACGGCGCGATCGCGCTGTGGTCTGACACGGAACCTCGCCTGCAAACGTTCCGGATCCCGAAGTCCGGTCTCGAGCTCCGGCGCGCGATGCTCGAGCCGCCGGTCGACGACATCATGAGCCAGCTGCACGCCCGGCTGCGCGTGGTCAGCGACGGTATCCATGTCGTGCCGAGATCGATGCCAAGGCCGTCACCGAGCCGCTCGAGAACGCGCTCGCGTTCGGCGCCGCCACGCGCACCGTGCTGCTCGAATATCCGGCCTCGCTGACGCCGCGCGATCTCGAGACGCTCGCGACCTGGCTCGAGACCGACGTCCGGTTCGTCACCTGCGTGCGGCGCGCCGCGGAGCTCGACGGCCTTCCGGATCGCATCCGGCGCTGGCTCGCACCCGTGACGCTGACGATCCCCGAGCCGCGCTACGACGAGCTACCGAGCGTGGTCCACGTCGCGGTCCAGCGCGCGGAGCGCGGAGCCACGGTGCACGCGACGCTGATCGAGGAGCTCCTGCTGTGCGCGACCGCCGACGAGGATGATCTGCTGCGCGTCGTCGGGACCGAGCTCCGGGTGCTGCTTGCGCGTGGCGGCCGCAAGCTGCGCGGTGGCAACCTGGTCGGCCGACTTCGCGCCGTGCGTGGCGCGGCGCCACGCTCGCTGCGCGAGGTCCACTTCATTCACCTCGGCAACCCGCTGGTCTAGCGTTCGCTCTGGCCGATATCGAGCACCCACTGCTGGTAGTAGCGCGCCTGCGTGGTGCCACTCGCGATCCGGCGCCGCGCCTTGGTCAGCTCGACGTCGATCAGGTTATGGAACGTGCCCGCGCTCTCGATGCCCCACGGATCCACCATCCGGCCGTTGACGAAGAACGTCTGGCCACCGACCTGCAGCGCCTGGAGCTCGTGCTGGCTCGCGGTGACCACCGCGGCGCACCGCTTCATCGCCATCGCGAAGCGCCCGCCGTCGAGCCCGGCGTCGCGCGCGGTCCTCGCGACCTCGCCGCAGCCGGCCAGCTCGGAGAGACACTCCGGGTTGCCCGCGTTCGGTAGTCGCTCCGGGCCGGCTCGCCAGATCGCCGCGTCGTAGCGCTCGATCTCGCCCTGCAGCGCGGCAGCACACGCACCGGCCGCCGCCGGGAGACTCCGCGGCGAGCGCGTGTACGGCTTCCACACGATCCGCAGATCGTCGCCGTACGAGCCGCGCAGCCCCATCACGATCGAGCGCGTGACGTCACAGTTCGCGCACTCGTAGTCGGTGACCGCGACCAGCGTGACCTTGGCATCGCTGCGACCGAGCGATGGCAGACCATGAATCTTGATCGCGTAGATCGCGGCGCTCGCCGGCGGCCCATCGGTGATCGGCACCTCGAGCTCGTCGGCGTGGTCGCGATCCCGCCACGCATGCTCGGCAGAGCCGTGGACCTCGGGCAGCGAGGTCGTCAGCAGGATGCCGGTCGAACCGACGATCGCGAAGCCGGCGAGCGCGGCCCACCGGCCGTTGCCCGCGCGCTCGCGAGGCAGCCGTGCCGGCGGTGGCTCGACGGGCACACCCTCGCCGCCGCTACCGAGAGGCCGGGCCAGCGAGTCGACGTCGTGCACGGGAGCCACAACGCGTCAAAATGTCAGAGTCTTCCAGGACGGCAAGCGCGACGAGCTGGCTCACTCCGTCTTGACGAACGACGCGACCTTCCACTCGGTGCCGCGTAGCTCGAGCGTCAGCTGCCACATGCCGGGCACCAGCTGCTTGTCGGGCCCCGGGCACGTCACCTTCTTGTCGCCGGCGCTGGCACACCCGGCGACGATCGTCTTCGCCATCCAGTCGAGCGCTTCGGGATCCGCCTGCCACATCGCGAGCGCGGTATCGGCGCCGGGCGAGCCACCGAGACTCCACGTGACGTCGTCGAACACCTGCGCGCGCAGCAGCGCGTAGTCGCGATGCGACACCGAATCCTTGAGCTGCGCGAGCCGCTTCGCCGCATCGGCGGGCACGTTGGCGAACGCCTTCGGATCGGTCTTCGGCAGGTTGTCCTCCGGCTTGACCTCCGGCGGCAGCTCCTTCATCGGCACCGCGAATCCCTTGATGCGCTTGTAGATCGCGAGCGTCAGTGCATCGGTGCGTCCCTCGAGCCAGTGCGGCTTCGCGGGACCGTGCAGCTCGACCGGCAGGGCCGCGCCGGGCTCCCACTCGGAGGCGTGACCGGCCACCTTGACGCGCCACGGTCTGCCGCCGGCGACGGTGACGTCGAAGCGGATGAAGTATCGCTTGTACGCGAGTCGCGTGGGCATGCCCGCCGCACCCTGCCCCGCCGTGGTCGCCATCGGCTGGCCGCCGGTGGCGAGTGTCTTGCCCTGGGTGACCTCGTCGGTGTTGTTCGCGTAGGTGACCTGGTGCCACGCGGTTCGCACCGCACCGGATCCCGGGTTGTCATCGAGGTTCGGATACAGCTCGCGCGTGGCCTCGAGCGCGGCGCTGTAGACCACGGCGAAGTCGGTGTCGTAGAGCGACTTCTTCGCCTTCTCGACGTCCTTCTTGTTCCCGCACCCGCTCGCGAGGATCGCGACGAGCAGGATGATAGGGTGCGTGCTCGTCATGGGTCGCATCGGCAGTCGCCCTCGAAATAGCACACCGGCTCGAAAACCGCGCCAGGGATCTGCGAAGCCCAAGCCCAAACAACTGCTGAAAAAAGCGACCCACGCCACAGTCGAGCACACCTCGGCGCTGTCGCAGCTGCTCGCCGAGCGCTGGCCCGATGTCCGCGTCGAGCTCGACCACACGAATGCCTACCAGCTCCTGGTGGCCACCGTGCTCGCCGCCCAGAACACCGACAAGAACATCAACACCATCACGCCGGCGGTGTTCGAGAAGTATCCCGACCCCACCGCGCTCGCTCGGGCGAACCAGACCGAGCTCGAGCAGCTGATCTTTCGCAGCGGGTTCTTTCGCAACAAGGCGGCGAGCCTGATCGCGATGATGAAGGTGATCGCAGACCAGCACGGCGGCGAGATCCCGAACACCATCGAGGCGCTCTCGGCGCTGCCCGGAGTCGGCCGCAAGACCGCGAACGTCGTGCTCGGCAATGCGATGAACATCGCGTCGGGCATCGTGGTCGACACGCACATCTCGCGTGTGGCACCACGGCTCGGCCTCACGGTCCAGCACGATCCCGTGAAGATCGAGAACGAGCTCAAGGCGCTGGTGCCGCAGGATCAGTGGATCGCGTGGGGCAATCGCATGATCCACCACGGCCGCTACATCTGCCTCGCGAAGAACCCGCTCTGCGACCAATGCCCACTCGCACCGCTGTGTCCGAGTGCGTTCGCCGACGTCATGCCCGCCAGGCCGGCGCCGACGCCACGAAAACCGGCCGCCGAGAAGAAGCCGAAGACGAAGCCCGCGGCGAAGCGTAAGGTGAAGATCGTGAAGCGATCGAAATCCGCGCCGCGAGTGCCTGCATGAGCATCCAGCCGGTCGTTGCCGTGGGAGCGATCGTCTACGACCCGCAGGGGCGCGTGCTGCTCGTCGAGCGCGGCAAGCCTCCCGGAGAAGGCTTGTGGACCGTGCCCGGCGGCCGGCTCGAGGCAGCCGAGACGCTCGCGCAGGGTGTCGCCCGCGAGGTTCGCGAGGAGACCGGGCTGATCGTCGAGGTCGGTGCGCTGGCGTGTGTCGTCGAGCGAATGGGCGACGACTATCACTTCGTGATCCTCGATTACGTCGCGCGCGCGATCGGCGGCGAGCTCGCCGCGGGAAGCGATGCCCGCGCGGTCAGCTGGGTCGACGAGGGCGAGCTCCAGCAGCTGGCGCTGACCGAGGGCCTGCAGGATGTCCTCGCGCGCGCGCGGCGAGCCCACGCCGCCTGGTTCCAGCGTCGCTGAGATCGTTCGGCGTGCTACACACGGGCCCGTGGTTCACTTGCCCGTGATCGCCGAGCACGCCGCGCCTCCCCCGCGCGAGCGAACCTCGATCGCGCGCGGTGACGTGCCCGACGCGAAGTGGTTCGACTGGCGCTGGCAGCTCGCTCACATGCTGACCGACGCCGACGACGTCGACGCGCTGTTCCCGCTCAGCGATGCCGAGCGCGCCGGGTTCGCGGCGTCCGACGGGCTGTTCCGCGTCGGCATCACGCCGTACTACGCGAGCCTGATGGATCCGCAGCACGCGAGCTGTCCGATCCGCATGCAGGCGATCCCGAACGCGATCGAGGCGCTGATCCGCGACGAGGAGCTGCGCGATCCGCTCGGCGAGGATTCGCACAACCCGGCACCCTCGATCGTTCACAAGTATCCCGACCGCGTGCTGTTCCTGGTCGTCGATCGCTGCGGCATCTACTGCCGGCATTGCAACCGGCGCCGCCTCGTCGGTGGCGACGAGCCGCCGAGCACGGCCGATCTCGAGGCCGGCCTCGCGTACATCGCGAAGACCCGGCGCGTGCGCGACGTCCTGCTGTCGGGCGGCGATCCCTTGCTGCTGTCGACCAGACGGCTGCGCTACCTGCTCGGCCGGCTGCGCGCCATCCCGCATGTCGAGACGATCCGGATCGGCACCCGGCTCCCGGTGGTCTGTCCGATGCGCATCGACGACGAGCTGATCGAGGCGCTGCGCAGCGCGCACCCGCTGTTCATCAACACCCACTTCAACCACGTGCGCGAGCTGACACCGGAGGCGATCCGCGGCTGCGAGAAGCTGGTCGACGGCGGCATCCCCGTCGGCAACCAGACCGTGCTGCTGCGCGGGATCAACTCGTCGACGCGCTCGCTGCGCGCGCTGATGCGGGCGTTGCTGCGGGCGCGCGTCAAGCCGTACTACCTGTTCCAGGGCGACACCGTGCTCGGCACCGATCACCTGCGGACGCCGGTCGAGTCCGCGATGGAGCTCTACGAATCGCTGCGCGGCTGGATGAACGGCATGGCGGTGCCGATGCTGGTCCTCGACGCGCCGGGCGGCGGTGGCAAGGTGCCGATCGTGCCGAGCTACATCGAGCACCTCGATCACGAGCTCGTCGAGGTCCGCACCTATCGCGGCGACAAGATCCGCTACCCGCAGCCACGCGAGCGCGATTGCACCGTGCCGTACGACGCCATCCAGTTCGCGGACGTCGAGCCGGACGACGACCGTGAAGGCTCCCGTTGATCTGATCGCGATCGCGCGCGAGCTCGGCTTCGCGCGCTGCGCGGTGGTCCCGATCGAAGCGCCGCGCCGCCATCACCTCTACGAGAGCTGGCTCGCCGGCGGCAACGCGGGCGACATGCACTACCTCGCGGCGCCGGAGCACCGCGCACAGCGCGCCGATCTGCGGGCGATCCTCGACGGTGCGAAGTCGCTGATCGTCGTCGCACTCGCCTACGGCAGAGCCGACGTCGTCCCCGCCGATCGACTGCGCGGCAAGATCGCGCGCTACGCCCGCGGCGACGACTATCACCTGGTGATGCGCGACAAGCTCGTGCGCTTGACGGATCGGCTGGCCGCGGAGATCGATGCGCCGATCGCCTCGCGGCCGTGCGTCGATTCGGCGCCGGTGCTCGAGCGCGAATGGGCGGAGCGCGGCGGCCTCGGCTTCATCGCCAAGAACACGATGCTGATCGCGCCGGGTCTGGGCAGCTACGTGCTGCTGGGTGAGCTGCTCGTCGATCGCGAGCTCGCGATCACCGCACCCGAGGAGCCGCCGAAACCGCGCTGCGGGTCGTGCCGCGCCTGCCTCGATGCCTGCCCGACGCAGGCGTTCACCGCTGCCTACGCGCTCGATGCGCGGCGCTGCATCTCGTACCTGACGATCGAGCACCACGGCGTGATCCCGATCGAGCTGCGGCCGCTGATCGGCACCTGGGTGTTCGGCTGCGACGTCTGCCAGGAGGTGTGCCCGTTCAACGCCGGCGCCGGCGAGCCTCCCGATCCGCAGCTGACCGCGCGCTCGCTCGAGCACGCGACACCCGATCTGATCGCGCTCGCTCGGCTCGGTACCAACCAGATGCGGCAGCTCGTTCGGCGCACCGCGCTCCGGCGCGTGCCGCGCGAGGTCCTGCAGCGCAACGTCGCCATCGCGCTCGGCAACACGGGCGATGCCGGAGCCGTCCCTGCGCTCGGCGAGCTGCTCGCGAGCCGGTTCGCGATCGTCCGCACGCACGCCGCGTGGGCGCTCGGTCAGCTGGCGACGAGCGCCGCCCGCGCGCTGCTGGTCGCGGCGCTCGAGGGCGAAGCAGATCCCGCGGTCCGCGCGGAGATCACGGCGGCGGTGTCACGAACGCCGGGTTAGCGACCCACTCGGCCACGGCCTGCATCTGGGTATCGGGTATCACACCGAGGAAGCTCGGCATCAGCTTGTTCTGCGATCCGTTGCGAACCTGCGACTCGACGGTCGCCGCCGTCATGTTCTTGCGAATGGCCGGCGAGGTCAGATCCTTGACGCCGAGTCGCGCGACGTTGGCCTGCGAGGGCCGGCCGTCGGGGCCGTGACAGCTCGCGCAGTACGAGGCGAAGATCACCGGTCCGTCCTTCGAGTCCGCCGGCACCGGGCTTCCGCACGCCATCACGAGCAGGCAAAAAACCGGTGCCGCGGCCTTCACATCCGTCAGATGCCATCGACGGGAAGCGCTGGCAACCCCGTGCTAGTGTTCAGCGCATGCGGTGGATCGTCCCAGCAGTGTGCCTGCTCGTCGTCGCATGCGGCGGCAACAAGGTGCCATTGCACTCCGGCTACAAGAACGAGAAGTCCAAGCCGTGGAAAGGTGCCAAGCAGATCAAGCTCGATGACAAGGGCGAGGGCAAGGCCGACGGCACCCTCGACTACGCGTCGCACCACCGCGCGCGCTGGTACTACGTCCAGCTGCCGAGCCACGGCGAGCTGACGATCCGCGTCGAGATCACGCCGCCCGGCGACGAGACCAACGAGGACTTCGACATGGCCCTCGAGGTGCTCGATCCCGGCTACCGCGTGATCGGCAAGTCCGACAAGGAAGAGGAAGACGCCGGCGAGCTGACCAAGAACAAGACGCTGTTCGATCTCGAGCCGGGCAAGTACTTCGTCCACCTCTACCTGCAGGGCCGGCTCGACAGCGGCGACTACAACCTCAAGGCAAACTTCAAGAGCACCAAGTCGGCCGACAAGCCGAGCGATTTCCCGGCTCAGGTCGCGTTCATCGACGCGCTGCCGATGGTCCCGCTCCAGGACGACACGCCCAAGTCGTACCGCCCGCCGACCACCGTGGTCACCCGCACGCGGCCACCCAAGGCCACGCCGCCCAAGCCGAATGCGCCCCCGGTCACCGTCCTCAACGCCCGCATCGTCGGCGTCAGCGTGGTCGGCAACGGCACCCGGATCGTCCTCGGCCGCGGCACCCTCACCGGCGCCGCCAGCGGCATGAAGGCCAAGCTCAACGGCATCAACGGCGTGTTCCCGATCGAGTGCAACGAGAACACCTGTGCGGCGCAGATCAGCGCCACCCCCGACCAGATCAAGAGCGCCGGGACCACCGTCGTGCTGCTTCCTTGAAGCCAACCGCTTGAATCGCTCGGCGTTCTCGGTAACACTTCAATGATGCTCGGGAAATCGGTGAGGGGCATGGCCCTTCTCGCCTGCGTGATTTCGTTGATCGCGTGCGCGCACAACGTGCCGCAGGACAAGGCGACAACGGAGGACGGCAGGGTCAAGGGTGCGAAGACGATGACCATGGAGAACGGCGAGGCGAAAGCCACCGGCATCGTCACCTATCCAGGCGGCGACCGCGTCGACTGGAAGGTCCTCGAGTTGCCCGAAGGCAAGAAGGGCAAGCTCGAGCTCAAGCTGACGTGGAAGACGCCGCGCCCCGGACTCCAGCTCGCGTTCGACGTGTTCGACGAGTGGAACGTCCAGGTCGCCGGCAGCAAGCGCACGAACCGCAAGCGCGCGCGCAGCGCAGGTCGCCAGAAGATCGCCAACATCTCCGGCGCGAAGGGCAAGTACTTCATTCGCGTCTACGCGGTCGGCCGCGGCGATGCAGGCCAGTACAAGCTCGCCGCCAACTTCGAGGAGCAGGCCGGCACGCTCGCGTTCGATCCGCTCAAGGTCGCGATCAACGATCCGCCAAAGCTCGCCGACGTTCCCGCGATCGAGCAGGGCTGCGACGAGTTCACGTTCGATCCCAAGATCCCGGCGTGCAAGATGGTGTGTCCCGCCGCGGGCGCACCACCGGGCTGGCCGGCGTGCAAGGGCAAGTGCCCGACGCCGCCCACCGTCGACGAGCCCGCGTGCTGGGCGACGATGCCGTGTCCGCGCGGTCAGCCCGACGAGCGCATCAAGTCGTGCAAGCCGAAGGACTGGCCGCCCTGCCCCGACAAGAACAACCCCGACGA
>JAEYYY010000534.1 GCA_023430775.1 Pseudomonadota bacterium | reverse complement strand
GGTCGAGGCCGTGCTCTCCGCGACGCCCGGCGTGGGCGCCGCGATCGCGTTCGCGATCCCCGACGACAGGTGGGGTCAGATCGTCGGCGCAGCGATCGCCACCGAGCGCGACCTCGACCCCGACATGCTCGCTGCCTGGCGCGCCGCGCTGCCCGCGCACGCCCGCCCGCGCGAGCTCGCCATCGTTCGCGCGCTCCCCGTGCTCGCCACCGGCAAGCTCGATCGCCGGGCCGCGGCCCAGCTCCCACGTTCGTCGATCTCATACGGCTGACGCACTGGCGCTGCGCGAGCCACGCCCGAGGCCGGGTGGTCGACGAGTGGCGGGCAGCTACGTGGTCGCGCTACCGTCGGCTCGTGAGCGCACGCTTCCTCGACGAGCCGGCCCGCGCCGCGTTCTCGAAGGCGATCAAGGCGATCGAGGATGCGAGCGCGATCGAGGTGGTGATCGCGGTGCGCCGCAAGAGCGCCGGCTATCGCCATGCGAACGCGATCGTCGGCGTAGTCGCCGCGTTTGCCGGCCTCGCCGCGATGCTGTTCGCCGACTACGCGTTCAGCATCCCGTCGATCCTGATCGATCCGTTCGGCGCCGGCGCGTTAGCGGCGGGACTCGTCGAGATCGCGCCGGCGATCAAGCGCGTGCTGACGCCAGTGCGGATTCGCGATCGCGAGGTCCGTCGCGCCGCGCGGGCGGCGTTCGTCGAGCGCGGCGTTCACAACACGCGCGATCGCAGCGGCGTGCTGGTGTACGTGTCGTGGCTCGAGCAGCGGGCGGTGCTGGTCGCCGATAGCGGCCTCGATCGCGTCCTGCCCGCGGAGGCCCTCGCCAAGGTCGAGAGCGCGCTGACCGCCGCGATCGGTCGTGGCGGCGCCGCCGTCGCGCAGGAGCTCGAGACCGTGCTCGCGAAGATCGCGCCCGGCATGCCGCGCCGCGCCGACGATCTCAACGAGCTGCCGGACGCGATCGATAGCGACCTGGCCGGAGGCTCTCGGTGAGGCGCGATCCGGACGCCCGCGGTACCGGAGGTTCGCGGTGAGCCGGCGCGCGCTCGTGATCGGCGCACTCGGCGTGGTCGGTGTCGTGGCGCTCGCCGAGGCGCGCCCCGGCGGCGGCGGCTCGTACTCCGGCGGCGGTGGTCACGGTGGCGGCGGTGGCGGCGGCTCGTACGGCGGCGGCGGCGGTGGCGGCGACGGTGCGGGGTTTCTCGAGCTGCTGTACTGGCTGCTTCGCCTGTGCATCGAGGTGCCGCAGATCGGCATCCCGGTGGTCGGCCTCGTGATCGGCTACTTCGTCTACAACGCGTACAAGCAGCACAAGAACAAGGACTGGGACAGCGGCCCACCCGTCGAGCTGCAGCACGCGATCGACCTCGACGAGATCAAGATCGTCGACCCGGACTTCTCGCAGGTGCTGTTCGAGGACTTCGCCTTCCGGCTGTTCTCGACGGCGCACCGCGCCCGCCACTCCGACGAGACGCTCGCGACGATCGCGCCCTACGTCCTCGACAAGGCGCGCTTCGCGTTGCGGACGCGGCCGCCGGCCGGCGTTCCCGTGGAGGCCGTCGTGGTCGGCGCGATGCGCGTCACCGATCTCGAGCTGCCGAACGTGCTGGTCGATGAAGGTGGCGTGGTCGAGGTCTCGATCGAATTCGAGGCCAACGTGATGACCGCCGACAAGACGTACTACTCCGTCGAGCTGTGGCGGTTCAAGCGCGATGCGGCGGCGCGCACCAAGCCACCCAAAGCCTCGCGAGCGTTCACCTGTCCGAACTGCGGTGCACCGTGGCAGTCGTCGGAGACGGGCACGCAGAAGTGTGCGAGCTGTGGCGAGGTGGTCGATAACGGCCGCTTCGACTGGGCGGTGGACCTGATCACGTTGCGCTCGATGGACGAGCGTCCGCCGACGCTGCTGGCGGACGTCGAGGAGCGCGGCACCGATCTGCCGACCTACAAGCAGGATCGCGTCGACCAGAACATGGTGCTGCTGACCAGGAGCGATCCGCAGACCACGCTACCCGCGCTCGTCGAGCGCCTGCACTTGATCTACGACCAGCTCAACCGCGCCTACGCGAACAACGATCTACGACCCGCGCGCGGCCTGGTGTCCGACGGGCTCTACGACTATTTGCAGTACTGGATCGACGCCTACAAGGCACAGGACCTGCGCAACGCGCTCGAGAACATGCGCATCACGCATCACTCGCTCGCGAAGGTGACGCGCGACAAGTACTACGACGCCGTCACGATCAGGATCTTCGCCACCGGCCTCGACTACACGGTGCAGGCCTCGACGGGCAAGGTGCTCAAGGGCAGCAAGCGCAGCGAGCGGCGGTACAGCGAGTACTGGACGCTGATCCGGGCGGCCGGCCGCACCGGCGCGCCCACGATCGAACCGAAGTGCCCCAACTGCGGTGCGCCCCTCCAGATCACGATGGCGGGCGAGTGCGAGCACTGCCAGGCGCACGTCACCGCCGGCGAGTTCGACTGGGTCCTCTCGAAGATCGAGCAGGACGACAGCTACCGCGGCTGATCAGAACTTGACGCCAGCGACGAACAGGACGTCGAGGTCGACACCGGTGTACTCGAAGTCGGTGTCGTCGGGATCGTCGGGATCGTCGTCATCGAAGTGGAACGCGAACGGGATGCCGAGCTTGGCGCCGACCTGCCCCTTGCTACCGACATCGAACATGATCGCACCCGAGACCTCGAGGGCGAGCCCGACATCGGTCTGGCTGAAGTCGAATTCGACGCCGAGGATCTGACCGCTCGCCGACGCGTGCACGAGATCGATGCCCGCGGCGCCGCGGAACACGAAGTGCGTCTTCGGGTTGATGGAATGCTGGTAGCGACCGCCGACCATGAATCGGAACCGCGAGATGTCGACGTTGCCGAGCAGGTCGTCGTTGATCGGCGTGAAGTCGATGGCGACGTCGAGGCCGCGCGCACCCGACATCGAGCCGAGCCGGACACCGAGCTTGAGGGCCTCGTCGATGTTGCCTTCGTACTCGTCGTCGGCGATCGGCACCATCAGACCGATGTCGCCCTCGAGGAACGTCCCGTCGGCGCGCGCGGTCGAGGCCGAGAGCAGCAGCACCGCTGCGATAGCGATTCGCATGTGCCGAGCGTATCGCGCCTTCACAGCCGAGAGCGCAGCCAGTCGCGCGCCTTCTGCTCGACCAGCTGCTCCGCCAGCTTCTTGCCGACCTTGACCAGGCGCTGCAGCTCCGCCGCCGGTTCCTCGGTGACGCTGGCGACGGGCATCTGAAACGGCACCGTCACCGGCGTCTTGCCGAACACCGCGCCGCCCGCGCGCAGCAAGCCGTTCGCGTAGTCGAGCTCGATCGTGCCGAAGGGCAGCTCCAGCGTGGCGTGCAACGTCTCGAGCTGGAACAGCCACGACAGCGGCGTCTTGAACACCGTCGGTCCGGCGGTCGCACGCGCGATCGTCAGCGTGACGCGCCCGAGGCTCGGCACCACGGCTGCCGGCGAGAACACGAGGGTCGCATTCGTGATGGTGACGCTCGCCGCCCGGATCGGAGGTCGCGTTGGCTTCTTGAGCTTGAACAGCGCGAACGTCGACAGTTCGAGCCGGACATCGCCGACCGCGAGCTCGCGACACGAGCTGTCGACCAGCGCACCACCGAACGGCAGCAGCTCGCAGCGGATGGAACCGACATCGAGCGACAGCTTGCCGATCAGATCGTCGCGCTCGACCTCGAGGCCCTCGAGCGCGAGCCTGCCGCGGATCAGCGCGAGATCGTGATCGCGCACCTTCGCCGTGGCCTGCAGGGTCTCCCCGATCCGATCGGCCACCGCCTGCGCCTTGCGCTCGCCGAAGATCGCACCGAGCACCAGCAGCAGCACGATCCAGACGACCAGCACGCCGCCGGCGACGATGCCGAGTTTGGAGCGACCGCTCACCGCGGTGACTTTATCAGTCGGGGAGATAGAACGGCTGCATCCGCCCCGCCCCGTCGACCGTCATCGGGTTGACGCGCACCTGATCGCCGTCGACATCGATCAACACGAACGCGTTCTTGTAGTGCTGGATGTGGCGGTTCTTGCGACCGCGCGCGATCTCGAAGGCACCACCGTTCGGCATCTTGCACCGCATCGGCTCGCGCAACCCGGGCCGCTTCACCGGCAGGCAGCGCGCGCGGATCTTCGACGGCTCGCTCGGCGCGTAGTCGTAGTAGCCCGCCGCGCAACCGACGAGGACCTGCCGCAGCTTGCCGCCCGGCAGCGCGACGTCCTCGTCCCACACCAGGTGCTCGTGCCCGGCGATGTAGAAGCCGACCCGCGCGCGATCGAGGATGCCGCCGAGCTGCGCGACGAACGTCTTGCTCGGTGGCAACACCACCGACGACAGCGGCACGTGACCGAACACGATGCGATGCCTGGCGTCGCGCGCGAGCTCGAGATCCTTCGCGAGCCCCGCCGCGACGGTCGCGTCGAGCCTGGTCGCCACGACGTGCGCGAGCGCGAGATGCACACCGTCGACATCGACGCTGTAGGAGAACGGCCACCGCGACAACATGTCCGCGCCGAGGTCGCGAACGGCGAGAGGCTTCGCCCAGCTCGCGTCGAACGTCCTCGCATAGCTCGCGCGCTGCACCGGCAGATAGCTGTCGTGGTTGCCTGCGACAGGAAGTACCGGAATCCCGGCGTCGCGAAGCGGACCGAGCGCGCGAGCGAGTGCATCCCACCACGCATCACGACGTCCAGGTCCATCCAGTCCGCTGCCGTTCGTGTGATCGCCCGTGATCACGACGAAGCGGACCTGCCTTTCGATCAGCGCGGCGACGGTGCGGTCGACCGTCGCAGCGTGGAAGTTCGGCAGGTGCAGATCCGAGAGCACCGCGAACGTCCACGCGCTCGCCGAACGCGGGTGCTCGACGGCGGGTTTCATATCGGCGGTTCGGGTGGACAAGTCGTCGCGGAGGCCCGCGTCACCAGGCACTGGTGCCTGCTCTCTCGACGCGCATGCCGCCAGCAAGGCGACCGCCGCGAGCCAACTCCGCATTCGTCCAGCCTACCAGTCGAGCTCGCGCTCGTGCCGGTCAGTCGTGCAGCTCTGCATTGCTGCGCAGTTCGTGTATGGCCACCCACTTGCTCCAGGAGTCCACATGCCTTCCCACCTCGCGTCTCGTGCCCGGATCTCGATGCTCGCCGCCGCGGTCGCCGCGCTCGGCCTCGGTGCTTACCTCCACGACGACGGTATCGAGTACCGGACGTGTGAAGAGAAGCTCGAGATCATGGAGATGCTCGAGCCCAACCACGTGTTCATGGCGGTGCTCACCGACCGCGTCCAGCGCTGGTTCGTCGCGCATCCAAACACCTGCCCTCGCGCCGAGGACATCGCGACGTTCGCGGAGCTCGCCGAGAAGAACTGGCGCACCGTCAAGTTCACCTGCAATTCGAACCGGCTCTACGCGATCGAGATGGAGCCGCTCGTTCACTTCTATCCCCGCCGTCTCGCCGGTCAGTTCTGACCCGTCGGATCGCGGCGCTGGGTCTCCTGCCAGATCTCGTCCTTGGTCGCGTGACCGGCGAGCGTCGGGAACAGCGCGATGAACCGGCCATCGATGTGCGGCCACTCGGTGTACCGGCGAGGCTGGCCGCCAGCACGCGCACCAGATCCTCGTGATGCGCGTCGGTTCGGGCCTCGGTCTCGGCGGCCGTCTCGTCCTCGATCGACTTCCCGGCCATCGCGAAGTCGAGGTCCGTGTACACCACGCTGACGTTGCCCAGCGCGAGCTCGCGCACGAACTTCGGGCTCGGTGCGCGGATCGCGGCGAGCGAGCCGAGCGTCTTGTTGATCGCGGCCGCGCGCGCCTTGGTGACCGGCTGCTTGTCGCCGCACGGCGAGCCGACCGGGTTGTAGTCGCTGCGCAGCAGGCGGTGCAGCGTCGACACGTCGCCCGACTTCGCGATCGCCTTGCGCTTGCTGCTCCAGTCGCAGGCCGCGGCCGTCCAGCCTTCGCCATCGCGCTGCAGTAGATTGCCGTGCGCGTCGTAGATGCTGCCGTAGTTCTCGACGTACAGGCGCTCGCCGTTCTTCGCGACCATGTGCAGCTGCCGGCTGTCCATGCCGCCGAACGCGTGGACCTCGTGCGCGACGCCATCCTTGCCGGGCACGATCGTCATCAGCGTCGCGCCGCGCGACGTCGGATCGGTGCCGCTTCCCGCGTCGCGCGACGATGCGAGCAGCTTGCCCCCGGCGTCGTAGTGCCGCCACGATCCCGTCAGGCTGCCGGACGACGAGAACCGGCCGATCGCGATCGGCGTCTGCGATCGGGTGTCGTAGAAGAACTTCCATGCGCCGCTGCGATGGCCGCGCCGGAACGCGCCGACCGCCGCGACATTGCCGCTCGGGTGATACAGCGTCCACGCACCGTGCGGCCGATCGCCGACATACGGGCCGCGCGCGAGCTTCTTGCCGTCGGGGTAGAAGCTGGTCCACGTGCCGGTGCCGCGAGACAGCCGGCCCTTGCCGACGAGCTTGCCGTCGATCGTGCGCGTCCACACGCCATCCATGTGGCCCTTCTTCAGCGCGCCCCTGGTCTCGCCGCCCGCGATCACGTCCTCGTACTTGCCGTCGGGCAGCTTGAAGGCGACGTAGTTGACGTTGTCCCACGACTCGACCTCGGGCTCTGCATAGCCCGGCTGGATCGACGCCAGCTCGGCGAGCGTGAAGCCCGAGCGGTCGACCCACGCGCGGACCTCCGGCATCGCCGCGGCGATGTCCTCGAGGAAGTCGTAGCGATGCTCGCGCGCGATCGTCTCGGGCAACGCGCGACCCACGCTGCGCTCGATCAGGTAGCCGACCGCGCAGATGTTGCCGTGATCGTCGATGAACACCGGCGTCCGCCACGGCAGGTGCTCGTTCCGCGGCGTGATGCCCTTCGCGATGTAGTCGTCGAGGTAGCCGAGCAGCTCCGCGCGGCGTGCCGCCAGCTCCGGCCGGGTCGCCGGCTTCGCCGCCAGCTTCGCGCGAATGTCGACGAGGTGCGTCTTCATCCGCAGCTTCTCCGGGTCCGCGCTCGTCGGCGCACGCCCGAAAGCGGTGACGAAGCTGTCGTCGCCGACCCGGTGATTCGCGCCGTCGCGCAGGCCCGGATCGGCGCCCGGCGGGAGTGCAGAGGCCGTCGACGTGGCGAGCAAGCCGATCAGGAAAACACCGCGCATCCCCTCTCAACGCCTCAGTTTCGCGGGCTATTCTCGCCGCCATGACCAAGTTCGAGTACGACATCTTCACCGTTGCCTGGGGCCATGGCGCCTCGACCGATCCGATCAAGGCCGAGCTCAACCGCCGCGGCGCGGAGGGCTGGGAGCTCGTCGCCACCACCCGCGACGAGAGCCCCGAGGACGATCACGACGACGAGGTCGTGATGTTCGTGTTCAAGCGCGCGAAGAGCTGATCCCGGCGATGTGGCGCGCGCTCGTCTTCGTGATCGCGGCGTGCGCCTGCAAGGCCAGCAAGAAGGACGCCGGCGAGGTCTGCAAGTACAGCTTCGACTGCGAGAGCAGGATCTGCTTCGGCAACATCTGCCAGACCGGCGAGATCGGTGGCAAGTGCAACGCCACCTACGAATGCCGTGAGGGCGGCAAGACCGGTGTCAGCTGCTACCGCGCCGAATGCCGTGCGGCTGCCGGCACCGGCGGCAAGTGCGACGCGCAGGAAGACTGCGCGACGGGGAATACGTGCATCGAACGCGTCTGCCTCGATCCCGCGGGCGTCAAACGGCACGAGGCCGCACTCGCCGAGGCGGCGCGCAAGGCGCAGGCCGAAAAGGAAGCGCGCATGCTGGCCGAGTCGGGCGTGTCGAATGCGGCACCAGCCGCCGAGGTCGGAGCGTACCCGCCGGGTCCCGGCACGCGCGTACGCACCGCGAAGGTGACCGCGCCAGACAGCGCGTTCGCCGCCTGCAAGGCCGACGAGCGCTTGATCGGTGGCGGCTGCCAGAGCGAGCAACCGGTGACCGGCAACTATCCGAGCGGGCAAGGTACCGAGGACACCGTCGGCGCGCGGTGGAACTGCACCGGCGCCGGCGTCAAGGACGTCACCGCGTATGCGCTGTGCGCGAAGGTGTCGCCGTGATCGCGCGCCTCGCGATCGTGCTCGCGCTGTGCGCTACCAGGCCTTGCGCGGGCGGAGGTTGCCGAGCGCGCTCGACGTGTTGACGGTGATCTTCCGCGACTTGCTGCGCTTGATCGATTTCGCGACAGGAGTCGCGGTGGCAGAGCGTGCGATCGGACGAGCGACGGGCTTGATCTCGTCGACCTCTTCCGCGGGCGCCGGCGGCTCGTTGGCGGCCTCGTAGATGCGCACCTCGCTGGTCGCTTCCTGCGTCGCCGACACGTTCGCCGCGGGGCCCGACATCGGCTCGACCTTCGGCGGGATCATCGCGCCGCCGAGCACGACGAGCGCGAGCATCGCGATCGCCGGCACCGCGATGTAGCGCACGCGGCGCGACGCGATCGGCAGCGCGGTGTGCGTGTCGGTCGGCGGGTAGTACGGCGTGGCGACCGGCGGATAGTGGATCTCGCTCGGCAGCAGCATCACGGCTGCGGCCTGCGGCATCGGCGGCGCCGCGTACGCCGCCGGCGAGATCGATGGTCCCGGCGTGGCGAGCGCGATCGCCGGCAGCATCACCGCGCTGCTCGCGGGCAACACCATCTCGGAGATCGTGTGCTGCCCCGAGAGCAGCGCCTCGTCGAGCGTGTACTCGCCGGACTCGAGGGCCTCGTCGTGCGTGAGCACGTCCATGATCATCGAGCCCCGCACCGCGGCGGTCGCTTCGTCGACAACTTCGACCCCGGCAGGCTGGCGTCGTGCGAGGAAGGAAGCTCGCGGCACCAGGCGCTGCCGGTTGCCCAGCGGGTTCTGTTCGAACGTGGTCTTTTCGTCGTTGTCGTCGAGCATAGGAAAACGGCTCCAAGCTAACGAAGGAAGTAGGCTGTGCTCGGAACACAGTACAAACCCGGGACCAACTCGAACCCTTGCGTGTTCGAGACTTAGCTCGGGGCCTTGGAGCCCCGGCTAGATCACTGGTCGGGTCGCTGGGGTCGATCGGTCCGTACGGCGCCCGATCGTTCCCGCGTCATCCCGTTCGCGACAGCGAGGCTACGCGATCGCGTCAGACATCGAGATCGCCGATCTCGGCGGCGTTCTCGGTGATCATCTTGAAGCGCGCCCCGACATCCTTGCCCATCAGATCGCTGATCACCTGATCGGTGAGCAGGCGCTCCGATTCCTTCACCGTCACGCGCAGCGCCTGCCGCGTCTTCGGCGACAGCGTGGTCGAGTTGAGCACCGGCGGATCCATCTCGCCGAGACCCTTGAACCGCGTGATCTGCGGCTTGCTGTTCGACTTGCCGTGCTCCTTGAGGAGCCGCTCCTTGTGGAGGTCGTCGAGCGCCCAGTAGGTCTGCTTGCCGATGTCGATCCGGTACAGCGGCGGCTGCGCGAGATAGACGTGGCCGTGATCGATGAGGCCGCGCATGTGACGGAAGAAGAACGTCAGCAGCAGCGTCGCGATGTGATGGCCGTCGGCATCGGCATCCATCAGCAGGAAGATCTTGCCGTAGCGCAGCTTGGAGAGATCGAGCGTCTCGCCCATGCCGCAGCCGAGCGCCGACACGATGTCCTGCAGCTCCTTGTTGCTCTGCAGCTTCGCGCTGTTCGCCTGCTCGGCGTTCAGGACCTTTCCGCGCAGCGGCAAGATCGCCTGGGTCTTGCGATCGCGCCCCTGCTTCGCGGAGCCACCTGCCGAGTCGCCCTCGCCGATGAACAGCTCGCTCTCGCCCGGATCCGTCGAGGCGCAATCCGCCAGCTTGCCCGGCAGGTTCAAACGGTGCGAGACCGCCGTCTTGCGCGTCACCGCCTGGTGCGCCGCGCGCGAGGCCTCGCGAGCCCGCGCCGCCGTGATCGTGCGCGCGACCACTGCCTGCGCCCAGTTCGGGTTGCCGTTGAGATAGTTCTCGAGCTGCGGGCGCACCAGCGCCTCGACCTGCGCCGCGACCTCGGGGTTGTTGAGCCGGTTCTTGGTCTGGCTCTGGAACTGCGGGTCGTGGACGTACGTCGACAGCAGCGCGACCACGCCCTCGCGGATGTCCTCGGCGGTGAGCGTGACGCCCTTGGGATCGAGCTTGTGCGTCGAGATGTAGTTGCGGATCGCCTTGACGATCGCGGCGCGGAGACCGGCGTCGTGGGTACCGCCGTCGGGGGTGGGCACCGAGTTGACGTAGGTCTTGATGTGGTCGTCGGTCGACTCGGTCCATTGCAGTGCGAGCTCGACTCCGAGCCGCGCGTCCTCGTCGCGCTTCTCCATGTAGAAGACGCCACCTGTCGATGGCACCGGCAGCTTGCCGCGATCGGCCACCAGCTTCGGCAGGTACTCCGCGATGCCCTGCGGGTGGACGAACGTGTGCGTCACCGCCGGCTTCTGGGTCTCGTCGGTGAACACGATCTCGAGGCCGCCGTGCAGGTAGCTCTTGGCCTCGAGCCGCTCGGCGATCTCCTTGGGATCGAACTTGAGCTTGCCGCCGAACACCTCGTCGTCGGGGCGGAAGAACACGGTCGTTCCCGTGCCGCGCGCCGGGCCCAGCTTCTTCAGCTTGGACTTCACCTCGCCGCGCGAGAACTTCATCTCGTAGCGCTCTTGATCGCGCTTGACCGTGACGACGAGCTCTTCCGACAGCGCGTTGACCACCGCGGCACCGACGCCGTGCAGACCGCCCGACACCGCGTAGCTCTTGCCGCGCTCGAACTTGCCGCCCGAGTGCAGCGTCGAGAAGATCACCTCGAGGGCGCTCTTCTTCAGCTTCTTGTGCATGTCGATCGGCACGCCGCGGCCGTTGTCCTCGACCGTGGCGCTCTTGCCATCGGCGTGGATCGTGACCTCGACCTTGGTCGCGTGCTTGTTGATGACCTCGTCGATCGAGTTGTCGACGACCTCCCACAGCAGGTGGTGATAGCCACCGCTGCCGGTGCCGCCGATGTACATGCCGGGCCGCTTGCGAACCGGCTCGAGACCCTCGAGGACTTGAATGTCCTCGGCCGTATATTTCGCCTGCGCCATCTCAGTTCACTCCCTGTCCGCCCTCGGCATTCGCGAGCGGCTGGATCGTCACCGGCTTCTTCACCAGCTTGAAGGTCACCCGCTTCATCAGCTGGTGGCCCTTGCCGCCGCGCGACTTGGCCTGCTTGGGATCGGCGTTGATGGTGAACTTCTTGCCGCTCTTCTCGGTCTCGATCTCGAACGCGTCGGACTTGGCGCCGGCGATGAAGCCGATCACGCGGTCCTCGTCGTCGGTCTTGATCACCGTGACACCGCGTCCCGGACCTTCGAGCTTCGCGATCTCGTCGGCGCGGCAGTGCGCCACGTGGCCATCGCGCGTCACCGCGGCGACGACATCGCCGTCGTTGCACGGCACCACGCCGATGATCTCGTCGCCCTCGCCTGCCTTCGCGAAGCGCCGGCCGGCCTTGGTGGTGATCTCGGTGTGCGGCGCGCTCGCGAACCGCAGGCCGTACCCGTTCGCGGACAGCGCGAGCAGGTTGGGCGGCAACATCGCGCGCGGATCGAGCGTCATCGCCGACACGATCTTCTCGCCGTCGGCAAACTTGAAGTACTTCTGCGCCGGATCGCCGTAGCCGGCGGTGGCCGCGATGTCGTTGATCTTGATGACGTACGCGTAGCCGCGCGACGTGAAGAAGATGACCTTCTCCTTGGTCGAGCCGGGCAGCACGAACATCACCTCGTCGCCTTCGCGAGTGCGCGTCGACGTCGGGTCCTTGAGCTCGCGGACGCGCTTGATCCAGCCGTCGCGCGTGACCACGACGTTGGCGTCTTCCTCGATGATGAACGCGTCGGGATCGAACTCGACCTCTTCACTAGCACCACCCGTCTTGGTGCGGCGCGGCGTGCCGAGCTCCTTCGCGGTGGCCTGGAGCTCCTCCTTGATCACCGCCCACATCTTGTCGTCGCTCTTCAGGATCGAGCGGATGCGCTTGGCTTCCTTCTCCTTCTCCTCGAGCTCCTCTCGGATCACGTTGATCTCGAGCTTCGCGAGCTTGTACAGCTTCAGCTCGAGGATCGCGTCGGTCTGGATCTCGTCGAGCTTGAACCGCTTGATGATCTTCGCGGCGGCGTCTTCCTTGCCGTCGCTGGCGCGGATGATCTTGATCAGCTCGTCGAGGGCATCGAACACCGTGACGAAGCCCTCGAGGATGTGGATCCGCTCCTCGAGCTTCTTGAGCTGGTACTGGAACCGCTTGGTGGTGACCTCGTGCCGGAAATCGAGGAAGTTCTGCAGGATCTCGCCGATGCCGAGCCGGCGTGGCTGCGGCGGCGAACCCTCGGGCGCCGCGGTCTCGAGCAGCTGCGGCGGCACCAGGCACGTCAGGTTGACGTGGAAGTTCGATTGCAGCGGCGTCTGCTTGTAGAGGTACTGCATGACGAGCTCGGGATCGGAATCCTTCTTGAGCTCGAGCACGATGCGGACGTCGTCGGTGGACTCGTCGCGGACATCGAGCAGGTACGGCAGCTTTCGCGAGATGATCACTTCCGCGATCTTCTCGACCAGCGAGCTCTTGGTCATCGCGTACGGGATCGACGTGATGATGATGTCGGTGCCGCCGCGTTTCTTCTCCTCGAGCTTGTACTCGCCGCGGATCTTGATCGTGCCCTGACCCTCCTTGTAGATCTGGCGGATCTCGACCTTGGTGTTGAGCAGCTGGCCTCCCGTCGGGAAGTCCGGCCCCTCGATGTGCTTCATGATCTGGACGTGGTCGAGCTCCTTGCCCGAGCCACGCGCATCGATCAGCGCGACCAGCGCCTCGGTGATCTCGCGCAGGTTGTGCGGCGGGATGTTGGTCGCCATGCCGACCGCGATGCCGGTCGAGCCGTTGACGAGCAGGTTCGGGAACCGCGCCGGCAGCACCGTCGGCTCTTCCGTCGTGCCGTCGTAGTTCGCGCGCATGTCGACGGTCTCGAAGTCGAGCTCGCGCAGCAGCTCCATCGCGGGCGGCGCGAGGCGGCACTCCGTGTAGCGCATCGCCGCCGCTTCATCGCCATCGATCGAGCCCCAGTTGCCCGAGCCATCGACCATCGTGAGGCGCATCGCCCACGGCTGCGCGAGGCGCACCATCGCGTCGTAGATCGCGGAGTCGCCGTGCGGGTGGTACTTGCCCATCACGTCGCCGACCACCTTCGCGCTCTTGCGGAACTTCGCATCCGGCCGCAGGTGGTTGTCGTGCAGCATCCCGTAGAGGATTCGCCGCTGCACCGGCTTGAGGCCATCGCGCACGTCGGGCAGCGCGCGCGACGTGATCACGGACAGCGCGTAGTTCAGATAGCGGCGCCGGGCCTCTGTCTCGAGTGACGTATCGAGCTCGCCGAGAGCGCCCCCACCACCATCGCCACCGCCGCCATCACCACCGCCACCACCCCCGGCTTTGCCCTTGGTCTTCTTCTTGGGGACCGCCGGCTCTGCTTCCGCAGCAGCCTTTTTCCCCTTGTTAACGGACTTCTTGGCCATGTCCTCGCCGGCACCTTGCCCGTTCTGGGCGAAAAGTTCCAGTTGCTCGCGGGGCGGCAATTCGCCGGACTGCTCTGTGGATTCCTGGGCTTGCGCGGGGTCTTCGCTCGTCGCCATTTCCTTGGTCCCTATGAAGGCCCGTGATATTGCTGGCCTCCACGTCGCATCGTCATGAGACGCAGGACCGCGCGCAAGAAAACGAGCAACCGGCTATCGCTGGCCTCGGTCGGAGGGAGATCTCCCACGCGCCGCACCAGCGGCTGGGTGGTGCTCGTCCTCGGTGGCCTCGTCCTGGTGAACCTCTACGTGTTCGTCTGGGACAAGGAGACGTCGGTGTCGGCGATCGCGGATGCCGCGAAGAGCAAGCCGGCCGCCGTGCTTCCGGCCGCGCCGCTGGTCACGCCGGCACCGCTGACGCCCAATCCGCAGAACCGCGTCGGCGCCCCCGGCGGCCCGCCGGGCACCGCCTCCGGCGCGGTCCGCAAGTCCGACACGCTCGGCCGGCTGCTCAAGCGGAGCGGTCTCTCGGGTGCCGAAGCCGACGAGGTGATCCGCTCGCTCGCCGGCGTCCTCGACTTCAAGACGATTCGCGCCGGGCAGGCGTTCCAGATCGAGCGCGGTCCCGATGGCCGGGTCTCGAGGTTCACGCTCAAGCTCTCCAAGATCGAGTCGGTCATCGCCGAGCGCCAGAAGACAGGCGAGCTCGTCGGCAAGGCGCTCGCCGCGTCCACCAAGCTCGAGCACAAGACGATCGGCGGCCGGATCGACTCCTCGCTGTACGCCGCGATCAAGGCGTCGGGCGAATCGCCCGCGCTCGTCGATTTCTTCGTCGACGTCTTCGCCTACGACCTCGACTTCTACAACGACACCCACGAGGGTGATGTGTTCCGCGTGCTCGTCGAGAAGGAGACCAAGGAGAACGGCGAGTTCTTGCGCTACAAGCGGATCCTCGCCGCCGAGTATCAGGGCAAGGCCGGCACGTTCCGCACCTTCTACTGGAAGCCCGAGAATGGTGAGGGCGGGTACTACGACGGCGAGGGCAAATCGTCGGAGAAGACGCTCCTCAAGACGCCGCTCAAGTTCGATCGGATCACCAGCAAGTTCGATCGCCGCCGCATGCACCCGGTCCTCCACACCGAGGTGGCACACCTCGGCATCGACTACGCGGCCCCGACGGGCACACCGATCTGGGCCGCCGCATCGGGCACCATCTCGCACAAGGGGATGGCCGGGGGCGCGGGCAACCTCGTGATGATCAAGCATGACGGTGGCATCGAGACCGCGTACATGCATCTCTCCAAGTACGCCGATATCAAGGTCGGTCAGAAGGTCAAGGCGAAGACGGTGATCGGCTATGTGGGCTCGACGGGCATGTCGACGGGCCCGCACCTGCATTTCGGCGTCAAACAGCATGGCGCCTGGATCGATCCCTCCAAGCTGACCCCGATCCGGGCCTCGGGCGTCGGCGCGCGCGACCTCGACGGGTTTCGTGCCGAAGTGGCACGTCTAGAAGCGCAGCTTTCCGCGATCAAGATCGCATCTGTCGACTGAGGTCCTCGGTTATCTCGTCGTACGTCTCCGGCCTTGCCGATGGTTCGCTTCCCCGTCAGGATTGAGGAGTGATCAAGCTCCTGATCGGCATACTCAAGGGCGCGGTGATCGGTGGTGCGCTGGGCTATGGAGCGCACGCCCTAGGTGACGTTCCGGTGCTGACGAACCCATGGGTGCTCTATGGCCTGATCGGGGCGATCGTCGGCCTGTTCGTCGGCAAGCCGATCTGGTCGCTCATCAAGGACCCGAACGGCACCACCTGGATCGCGGTCCTCAAATCGGCGTTTGGCTTCGGTATCGGTTGCGGCCTCTACGCCATCCTCGTGAAGGCCTGGGGACCGACGCTCGAGATCTCCGGCTACAACGTCTTCGCGTGGTCGCCCACGCTCGGTGGGCTGATCGGCGCGGTCTACGGCGGCTTCGTCGAGCTCGACGATGCGATCGGTGACGACAAGTCTGCGCGATCGGCTCCAGCGGCCAGCCGACCGGCCGCCAAGGCAAAGCAACTCCCTCCCACCGACGACGAAGTTTAGGGCATGTTCCGGCGGTGCTACGTGCCGTCGTCTTGGCTCTCGTCCTGATCGGCTGCGGGGACAACGTCCCCGGCAACATCACGCTGCGCAGCGGACCCGCGTTCGCTCCCGCGCTCACCGAATACGCGAGGGCCACGCAGTATCCGCTCGGCTTCATCGATCTCGATGCCGAGGTCGGCGAGGGCTTCGCGATCACGGTCGTCGAGGACCCGGCACTCCCCGCGCAGGCCTACCAGCTCTCGAAGCCGAGCGACACCGAGGTCACCGTCGCGGCCTCCGACGTCCTCGGCGCACAGTACGGCGTGTCCGCGGCGCTCGAGGCGATGGGCTTCCGGTTCCGCCATCCCTACGACACCGTGACGCCGGAGCGAGTCGCGATCGGCGACATCGACAACGAGATCCACAAGCCCGAGGTTCGCGTGCGCGGCCTCCAGCTCCCCACGCTACATCCCAACGAGGCGTACTTCGCGTTCTGGGAGCCCGGCGAGCAGAACGCCGCCGACGCTCGCGCGATCATCGACTGGCTGATCAAGAACCGCGGCAACTACGTCCAGTGGGTCGCGCTCGACGACATCGTCGAGGAGCCCGCCCGCTTCGACGCCTGGCACCAGCACACGCGCGCGATCATCGACTACGCCCACGTGCGCGGCGTTCGCGTCGGCCTCAACATCCAGCTGTTCAAGGGTGGCAACCTCCAGCTCGCGTACGACCTCGTGGAAGACGAGGAAGGCGACATCCCCGCGCAGATCGCGGAACGCCTGCCGCCGATCACCCAGGACCTACCGTTCGACGTCTACGACCTGTCGTTCGGCGAGTTCTTCAACGCCGAGCCGCAGGTGTTCATCGACTCGGTCAACGCGGTCAAGGCGCAGCTCGACGTCGCCGCGCCGCAGGCCGAGATGCACGCGCTGATTCACGTCGGCGCCGAGCAGATCGTGAGCTTCATGGGCGAGGACCTGATCTATTACTTCCTGATCAAGTTCGCCGATCCGGAGATCATCCCCGACGTCCACACGGTGATGTTCTACAACCTGTACGAGACCGCCGGCGGCGCGTACCAGAGCGAGGACTTCAGCGAGCATCGCGAGTTCCTCCTCGACCGGATGTGCAACGGCAAGCCGGTCGCCTACCAGCCGGAGACGGCGTACTGGGTCGCGTTCGACAACTCGGTGCCGCAGTACCTGCCGCTCTACGTCCACAACCGCTGGCTAGATCTCGAGATGCTCGATGCCGAGCCCGGCTGCGGCATGCTCGACAATCACATGCTGTTCTCCACCGGCTGGGAGTGGGGCTACTGGCTGCACGATGTCACCGCGCTGCGCGCCAGCTACGAGCGCCCGCCCTCCTCGACCGATCTGATCGCGGCGGAGCTCGCCACCGACCTCGGCCCGGCCACCAACACGGTCGCGCGGTTGATCGAGATCCAGCGCGAGCACCTGATGCTCGGCCGCTTGATCCAGTACATCGCCGGTCGCGATCTCGCGATCGATATCGGTCGCAGGCTCGACATCGTGTCGCAGCCGGATCGCGTCACGTTCGACGATCTGGTGATGGCGGATCAGCCGGCGCGCGACGCGTTCCAGACCGAGGTGATCACGCAGCTGATCGTCTATCGCTCGCAGATCGAGGAGATCGAGGACCAGCTGCTCTCGCTCGACCTTCCGGATACCCGGTGGACGCGCGAGCTGAAGGATGGCGTGACGATGGATCGGATCCGGGTCGACTTCTCGATCAACCTCTACACCGCGACGCTCTCCCAGCTCGCCGGCGATAGCGCCGCGGCACAGGACGATCTCGATCGCGCACATGCACTGCTCGGTGCCGCCCAGCAGGTGGTGGCGCGCCGCCACGGCGATCTGCACGATGGCCTCGGGGCGAAGCTGATCGAACAGACCGAAAATCAGACCTTCTACCAGTTCGGTTACCTCTTCATGGCCGACACGCTCTGCTACTGGACCCGCGAGCTCGTCCAGGTCGAGAACGTCCTCGCCGGCACCTCAGAGGCCGTCCCGAGCTGCCTGCTGTAGCTGTCGGAACTGGCTACCCTGCCAACCCTGGCTACAGGACAAGCCACTGCGACACCGAGGGATTTTCCTCTGTTGCACCGGCATGAACCGTGCTCTTCTCCGCCCCGTGAAGGACGTCCGACTGTTCATCCTCGGCCATCTGACGCTGCTCGGGATCGCGATCCTCGGCAGCCTCTAGCGGATCGGATCCAGCTCGGCGTCGATCAGGATGCCGATCTGATCGATCGAGGCGTCGTAGACGCCGGCAGGCACGGCCGCGTCGCCGCCCAGAAACGGGTTGTCGAGCGCCAACGACGACTCGCGGATCGAGCGAGCGCGCGACCAGGTTCGCGCCCAGCCGAGCGTGAACGTGAAGCCGCCGGCGCGGCCCTCGAGGCCGAGCCCGAGCGTCTCGCCGCCGAGATCCCCGAACGTGGGTGATTGCTTGGTGCTGGTGACGCTGCCGATCACGTGCGCGTAACCGGCGGTCGCCCACAGAAAGCCGGCGATCATCTCGATGTCCACCGAGGCGCGCACCGCGCCGTGCGTACGCAGCGAGATCCGCGACGGCACGGCCGCGAGCTCTGCCATCGCGCCGGACGGTCCGTCGATCACCTGCATGCCGCGGATCGTCCACTCGGTGTTCTCGGCGCTGCGCTTCGCGACCGCGACCTCGCCTCCGAGCTCGCCGACCAGACGCGTGCCGACGTAGCGCGCGCCGGCGCGAAACGTCACCGGATGCTGATAGCCGAGCGAGGCGCGCGCGACATCGGGCGAGGCGGACGGGCCCATCGGCCGCGTGCCGATCGCGACGACGTCGGCATCGATCTTCGCGGTATCGATCCACGACACCGACGCGCCGAGCTCGAGCGGCGACTCCTCGGCGATGAACAGCAGCCCGGCGACCGCCGACGGCACGAAGCTGTCGGCGCCCTCGAAGCCGATCTCCAGATCGTTGACGGCACTGCCGATGTCGTCGCGCCCCGAGAAGCCGGCCCACATCCGGCGGATCTCGATCACCGACACGCGCGAGGCGGCCACGCCGATGCCGAGCGCGAGTGAATCGCCGAGCCGGCGCGCGATGCCGGCGGTGAACGTGTCGCGGCGAACGCCGCCGGCGATGCCCGCGTAGCGAAAATCGAAGGCCTCGTCGATGTTCGCCGGATCGGCGACGTCGGTCGGCCGCCGCAGCGAGCGATCGGAGACCGCGGATGTCATCAGGCCGACGCCGAGCGTCCAGCCGCCGAACGACGCGAACGCTGCGGCATACGGCGCGACGCTGGATGGCGCCTGGTCGCGCACGTTCGGTGCGCCCTCGGCATCGCTCTGCCAGTCGAGCTCGTCATCGACGAACACCACGCCGAGCTCGCCGCGCTTGGTATCGCGACGCGCGATCGCCGCCGGGTTGACGAGCAACGCGCCGCCGCCGTCGTCGCCCACGGTCGCCGTGCCCGCCCGCCCGATCGAGCGGGGCGAGCTGGTGGTGACGAGCCCGCCGGCATGCGCGATGACGGGCTCGCATGCCAGGACGAGGCAGAGCCCAAAGTAGTGCGGCAGCACAGCCGGGCGCACGCCTCGAATGTACATGTTTCGGGATATTTCCAGCGTTCCCGGACCGGCGAGATCGGCGAATACTCCCAGTCGTGGCCGCTGATTCGGACATCTCGGTTGTCTACGTCGAGGACGACGAGCGTCTCGCACGGCTGACCACGCAGTACCTGACGTCGCACCGGATCATCGTGCATCTCGTCACGCGCGGCGATCAGGCGGTCGCCGAGGTGTTGCGGATGCGGCCCGATGTGGTGCTGCTCGATCTCAACCTGCCCGGCGTCGACGGCATCGAGGTGTGCCGCCAGCTGCGGCAGAAGGTCGACATCCCGATCATCATGGTCACCGCACGCACCGAGGAGGCCGATCGCGTGATCGGGCTCGAGGGCGGCGCGGACGATTACGTCGGCAAGCCGTTTCAATCGCGCGAGCTGGTCGCCCGGATCCGCGCCCAGGCCCGGCGCGGCCGCGGCGAGTCGGGCCCGCGCGCCGAGCGCATCGAGGTCGGCGCGCTGGTGATCGATGCCAGCACGATGGAGGTCACCGTTCACGGCAAGCCGGTGTCGCTGACCACCGCCGAGTTCCAGCTGGTCCACGTGCTCGCACAGCGCGCCGGCCGCGTGCTCGGTCGCGAGCAGCTGCTGCAGCTGCTGCACGGCACGGCCGATGAAGCGTTCGATCGCTCGATCGATGTCGTGGTGTCGCGCGTGCGCCAGAAGATCGAGGACGACCCGCGCAACCCGCGTTTGCTCAAGACCATCCGCGGCGTCGGCTACGTGCTGACGCCGGGTGAGAGATGAAGTCGCTCGCATCGCGCCTGGTGGTGATCGGCGTGGTGCAGATGCTGCTCCTCGCGATCACCGCCATCGTGATCTTCATCGCCGAGGGCCCGCACGAGGCCGCGCGCCCCGAGGAGCACATCGTGCCCTCGCTGATCCAGCACCTCGAGTCGCTGGCCGATGATCAGGTCGCGCTCGAGGAGGCGCTCGGGAAGCTGCGCGACGACCGCATCGAGGCCTCGGTCTACGACGCCGATCGCCAGCTGGTGGCGACCAACGTCGATCCACCGCTCGCGATTCCCGAGCGCCGCGCGCGCCGAGTGCCGCCGCCTGCGCCACCGCCCGATGCAGGCAGCGGCTCTGCCGAGGCACCGCCGAGGGAGCCCGGTCATCGCGGCTCCGACGCGCATCCGGATCGCGGCTCGGGCTCCGGTTCGGGAGGGCGCGTCGATCCACCGGGCGAGCGGCGCCGGCGAGATGCCCGGCTGCTGCTCGACGACACCGGCGCGCCGCATCGGATGCTGATGCGGCTGCGCGTGCACGGCGGTCCCGGCTTTCTGGTCGCGCGCGGCGTGCATGGCGAACCACCCGGCTTGACCGGCCCGCTGCTGGTGCTGAGCTGCGGCTTCGCGATCCTGGTGATCGGCGCGCTGATCACGGCGCGCTGGATCCTGCGGCCGATCGATCGGCTGACGTCAACCGCGCACAAGCTCGGCAGCGGCGATCTGTCGGCACGCAGCAAGCTCGATCGGTCCGACGAGATCGGCGTGCTCGGCAACCGGATCGACGAGATGGCGGACCGCATCGAGGCGCTGCTCGTCACCGAGAAGGAGCTGCTCGCCAACGTCGCGCACGAGCTGCGCACGCCGCTGACGCGGATCGGCGTGGCGCTCGATCTCGCCGGCGAGGGCGATTCCGAGGCCGCGCGGGCGGCGCTGTCGGAGATCGCCGTCGATGTCACCGAGCTCGAGGCGATCGTCGACGACATCCTCACCGCGATGCGCGCCGAGGTTGCCGGCACGCTGCCGCTGCGCAAGGCGGTGGTCGAGCCTCGATCGATCGCGGAGGCCGCGGAAGCGCGCATGCGGGCGCGTCATGCCGAGCGCCCGCTGGTCGTCACGGTCGCCGACAAGCTGCCCGCGATCGATGCCGATCCGGTGCTGTTCCGCCGGGTCGTCGACAATCTGCTCGAGAACGCTCACAAGTACTCGCCAGATCAGCGAGCTCCGATCGAGCTGTCGATCTCGCGCGATGGCGATCGCGTGTCGTTCGTGGTCAAGGACAAGGGCATCGGCATCTCCGCCGAGGATCTGCCGCGCGTGTTCACGCCGTTCTTCCGCGGCGATCGCAGCCGGTCGCGCGAGACCGGTGGTGTCGGCCTCGGGCTGACGCTCGCGAAGCGGATCGTCGAGGCGCATCGCGGGACGATCGATGTCGCGAGCGAGGTCGGCTCCGGCACCACGGTCCGCGTGCGCGTACCGGCGATCAGCTGATCACAGCGGCTGGAACATCATCGTGATGACCAGGTGCGAGCCAGTAGGCAAGTGCTGACTCGCGCGACATGTCGCGCGGGAGTGCGAGCGTCTCGCCGGCGCGGATCGTCGGCTCGAGCACACGCCAGATGGCGTGATCATCGTCGGAGATTCGCGATCTGATCAGCATCTGGAGACGCTATCGCACACATGTCCACGCGACACCTGTCGCTGTCGCACGTCGCAGTCGCGCGACGAAGATCTGCCGCAATTCTTCATCGAAGTAACGTTGCCACGACGATCGCGAGTGCCTTATCGTGGGCATAAGTCATGCTCAAAAACACTCCTATGCGCATTCTCGCCATTACGTTCGCGTTCGCGCTCGTTGGTTGCGTCGATGAGGGCGTCACGCCAGTGGGTGTCGATGACATCGAAGAGAACACCGACGACTTCGGTCCGGACATCCTCAAGGGTGATGTCGACGGGCCCACGACGGCACGTCCTAACGACCCGACGGTCGGTACCGTCAATCCGCGCGATCCGTCGCTCCTCGACCAGCAGGTCGGCACGGCCGTGAAGTCGCCCGGGCTCAACGCGGTCCCGGTTCGTCCGAACGCGCAGCGCTGAGCTTCACGAACAGCCGCAGCACTTGTCGTGCGCGGTCTCGCAGCTCGCATTACCGCTGCTGCACTTCTCGTTCGCCCACGCATCATTGCCGAGCTCGCCGGCAATCTTGCAGATCTTCTCTGCGCTATCGCAGATCGACTCGGCCAGCTGACAGGTGTCCTTGCACACCTGCGCTTCGCCGGGCTTGCAGGCTGGATCCGCACTCGGCTTGACCGCCATCGGGGTCGCGTCACACGGCGGGCTATCACACAGCGCGCTGGTCGGCGCCATCGGCGGCGCTGCCGGACGCTCGCCTGCGTCGAGCTTCGCGAAGTCGGCGGTGATCTTCGCGTCGAGCGCCTCGATCTCGGCGTTGCGCTTGCCGATCGGCAGCTGACCGGGCTCGGCACCCGACGCGGTCGGTGGCGCCGCCGACTTC
>JAEYYY010000517.1 GCA_023430775.1 Pseudomonadota bacterium | reverse complement strand
GACAAGCGCAGCCGCCAACTCGCGCGCGCGATGGCGACGCTGCACGGGTTGCCCTACTGGCGCGCCGACGATGGCTTCGTGCGATCGATCGGGCTCGCCGTCACCGGCGAGGCGCCACTGTCGATCGTGCTCGACGATGTCGGCATCTATCACGACGCACGCGAGCCATCGCGCCTCGAGCAGCTGATCGCCGAGGGCATTGGTGACAGCGCGCTACTCGATCGCGCGAAGGCCGTCAGGGCGAGGCTCGTCGCTTCCGGCATCTCGAAGTACAACAACGCCCCACCCGGCGCGGCCGATCTCGGAGCGCAGCGCAAGCGCGTGCTCGTGGTCGACCAGGCGCAGGGCGATCCGTCGATCGGCGGCGGCCTCGCCGACGCATCGACGTTCGAGCGCATGCTCGCCGCCGCGCGCAGCGACCATCCCGACGCCGAGATCATCGTCAAGACCCATCCCGACGTGATCGCCGGCAAGAAGCGCGGCTACCTCGAGGGCGCGAGCGGTCCGAACGTTCGCGTCTGGAGCACGGCGACGACGCCCGCGACGCTGCTCGCGCAGGTCGACCACGTCTATGTCGTCAGCTCGCAGCTCGGCTTCGAGGCGCTGCTCGCCGGCAAGCCGGTCACCTGCTTCGGCGTGCCGTGGTACGCCGGCTGGGGCCTGACCGACGATCGCGCCGCGGGCGTCGGCAACGGCCGCGCCGGTGCCGAGGTCGCCGCCGCGTTCGCGCGCCGTCGCCCCGAGCGCACCGTCGAGGAGCTGGTCGTCGCCGCGTACTTCCGCTACGCGCGCTACATCGATCCCGATACCGGCGCGCCCTGCGAGCTCGAGCGCGTGATCGAGCACATCGAGCTGCAGCGCCAGATGTTCGAGAAGAACGCCGGCAAGATCTACTGCTTCGGGTTCGGCTTCTGGAAGCACCCGTCGGTGCGCGCGTATCTGCGCTCGCCCGGCAACAAGATCGTGTTCGTCCTCGCGTTCGGTCCGGGCGCCGAGTGGCGCGGCTTCGGGCCGGGCTGCCGGATGCTGGTGTGGGGGCAGCGCGAGACGCCGGAGATTCGCGCGCTCGCCGAGAAGCACGGCGTCGAGATCTGGCGGATGGAGGACGGCTTCTTGCGCTCCGTCGGCCTCGGCTCGGACTTCGAGGAGCCGGCGTCGCTGGTCGTCGATCGCTCCGGCATCTATTACGACCCGAGCCGGGCGAGCGAGCTCGAGCTGATCCTGCAGCACGAGACGTTCACGGCGAGCGAGATCGAACGCGCCAGGGCGCTGCGCGAGCACATCGTCGCGACGCGGATCAGCAAGTACAACGTCGGCGGCGAGCGCGCGATCGCGGTGCCGCCGGGCCGCCGCGCGATCCTGTGCCCCGGTCAGGTCGAGGACGACGCCTCGATCATGCTCGGCTGCAAGGACGTCCGCACCGACGAGGGCCTGTTGCGCGCCGCCCGCGAGGCCAACCCCGACGCGTTCATCATCTACAAGCCGCACCCCGACGTGCTGTCGGGCAACCGCAAGGGCGGCGTGGTGCGCGAGACCGCGCTGACGATCTGCGACCACATCGAGGAGGAGGCCACGCTCGCGGCCTGCCTCGACGTCGCCGACGAGGTCCACACGATGACCTCGCTGGTCGGCTTCGAGGCGCTGCTGCGCGGCAAGCGCGTCGTCGTCCACGGCCAGCCGTTCTACTCCGGCTGGGGGCTCACCGAGGATCACAACCCGCATCCGCGCCGCACGAAGACGCTGACGCTCGACGAGCTGTGCGTCGGCGTGCTGCTGCGCTATCCGCGCTATCTCAACCGCCACACCGGACGGTTCACCACGCCCGAGGTCGTCATCGAGCAGCTGCGCGTCGAGCGCGCGCAGAGCGGCAACAACGAGATCAAGCTCGGCCGGATGCGCCGGCGCGGTCGCAAGCTCGTCCACATCGTGCGCGGAGTGATGGGCGGCGGCGAATGAAGCTGCCGCTGCCGGCGAGGGCCGCGCGCGTGGTGTTCGGCCAGCGTCCGCCGGGCTCGCCGCCGTTCGCCCACCTGCGCGTCGCGGTGATCGTCGATGGCTTCACGCAGGCTTGCCTCGAGCCCGAGGTCACGCTGCTCGCGATCGATGCGCGCGCGTGGCGCATCCAGCTCGCCGCGTTCCAGCCGCAGCTCTTGTTCGTCGAGTCGGCGTGGCGCGGCGTCCACGACTCGTGGAAGAAGCGGATCGCGTCGTACCCGGACCGTCACGACGACACGCTCGCGGAGGTCCTGCTGTGGTGCCGCCGGCGCAGCGTGCCGACGGTGTTCTGGAACAAGGAGGACCCGGTCCACTTCGATCGCTTCCTTCACGCCGCGCGGCAGTTCGATCAGGTGTTCACCACCGAGGTCGCGTGCGTCGAAACCTATCGCAAGGCCGGCGTGTCGCGCGTCCGGCCGCTGCTGTTCGCCGCGCAACCGGCGCTGCACTACCCCGGCACCGCGCAGCGCGAGGACATCGTCTGCTTTGCAGGCTCGTACGGCGAGGCCGAGCTCGGGGCGCGGCGCGTCGATCTCGAGGCGCTGCTCGATGGTGCGATCGATGCGAGTGCGCCGCTGCGCATCCTCGATCGCCAGGCGACCACGAAGACGACGACGAACACGTTCCCCGCGCGGTTTCAGCCGTACGTGGAACCCGGCGTCGACTATCGCGAGCTCGCCGAGCTGCAGCGCCGCTACAAGGTGTTCCTCAACGTCAACGCGACGCGCGACTCGCGCACGATGTTCTCGCGCCGCGTGTTCGAGCTGCTCGCGAGTGGCGCCGCCGTGGTGTCGAGCCCGAACGAGGGCATCCGCGAGCTGTTCGGCGGCGTGGTCGCGCTGGCGAGCGATCGCGATCAAGCAGCCTTCGCGATCCGGCGCTTCCTCGACGACGAGGCCTATCGCACGGCGATCGTCGCCCGCGGCATCGAGCGCGTCGCCGCGGGTCATACCTACGCACATCGCGTGCGCGAGGTGTGCACGACGGTCGGCCTGCTGTGACTGCCGTTACGGCGAGTGATCCCACGTCACGCCTTGCCGCTGCGCTGCATCATGCGGGAGTGCGGCGGATCGTCGTTGCCCTGAGCTTAATCAGCGCGTCCGTTCGTGCCGAGCCGCGCGTGGGCGAAACTCCCTTCGCGACCCTCGATCGCGTCGACGGTCGGACGCGCGGACGCGTCGACGTCACGGTCGTCGAGGCGACGAACGCCGTGGGGCAGGATCCCGCGACCGACAGTTACACGCTCGTGCGTCTGGAGGCGCACGTCCAGTGGGTACACCGGATGGGATTCGGCCTCTACGGCGCGGCCGGAGTGGTCGAAGGGTTCCGAGGGGGACACCGAGACCGCAGGGTTCCCTCGCCGGAGGTCGGTGCGTTGTACGCGCGACGACTTCACGACGCGTTCGACATCATCACGCACGCCGGGATTGCATACTCGAGGAACAACTCGTTCGAACCGCTGTTGCGAGAGAGTGCGGCCGCGAGGATCACCGACTACGCCCGCAGCGTGACCGATCACTCCTGGTATCGGTTCACGGTGTCACCTGTCATCCGCGTTCGCCCCGCGGTGATTCGTGTGGATCTGGGCGTCGATTCTCGGTCGAGCGACCCGGGTGATCCGATGGCAGCCCCGGAGAAGAAGGGGCCGCTCCTCCGCTTCGGCATCGGGGCGGGGCTTCGGAGCAGGTGTCATCAGCTCGGAATCGAGTACGCCGCGTTCGCGGACGCGGGCCGACCACGCGGTTATCGGCGCCAGTACCAGACTGCGGCTGCGAGCTACCGGTTCGGGGTCGGATTCGCCGAGTTGTTCGCCGCGGTCACCATTCCGCTCTCGGGACCACGCGAGCGAACAGACGATGCCGTCGGACCGTCGCTGATGGTCGGCGTTGATCTCCTGAAGCGCTGAGCGCTGCCGCTCTCCGGCGCAGCCACTCAACCGCGCTTGCGGCCGACGAACAGCACCAACCAGTTCTCGCGGAAACCACCCCACAGATCGACCGGCGGAACGTCGCGGTTCCCCGTCATCGGCCAGCCGACGTGGTTCATGCGTCGCTTGCGAAGATCGTAGCCCTTGCACACCGTCTCGACGGCGCCGTCTCGCGTGAACAGGTACTCCAGCCCCTGCGCCGTGAAGCGCCAGTAGTCGATCGGGATCGGGTGATAGCGATACGCGAACAGCGTGCGGTGGATCAGGAGCCCGCCCGGCTTGGTGATGCGAATGCATTCGCGCGCCGCTTCCCACGGTCGCTCGAGATGCTCGAAGACGTCGAACGAGGCGACCGCGTCGTAGGAGTTGTCGGGAATCTCGGGGCAATGACAGATGTCGCCGACGACGACGTTCTTGGCCCGCGGCTCGAGATCCATCGCGAAGTACTCGAAGCCGCGCGCGACGTCGGCGCGTTCGCCCTTCCGACCACCGACATCGAGATAGGTCGGCGTGGAACCGCGATGGCGTTCGAGATCGGCCTCGAGAAGCTTGCGGACCACGGCGAGGCTATCGCCGAGGACTTCGATCTCGGGCGAGTACGGGCGCTGCGGCGCCACCCGCTCGTACGCGCGTTCCAGCAGGCGAGCCGTCGCGCGTCGTGCTTTCCTCGCCTGCTTCTCGAACGTGGCCCTGATCATCTCTACAGCCCCCAGCGGCGCAGCGTGTCCCGCGGCAGCCACTTCGCGATCCGGCGCAGCGGCGTCAGCCTGGTGTCCTCGAAGAACTGCTTCGGCCGCAGGAGCAGCTTGCGCAGCTTGCTGCGGCGCGAGCTCTTCGGCGCGGTGACACCGGCCTTCCAGCGCAGCAGCCCGATGTCGACCTCGGGATCGCGGCCGTGCTTCGCGAGCAAGCCGAGGATGACGTCGCGCACGGGCGGTGCCGGCACCGTGGTGTCCCAAGGTTTCGGCAGCGGCGGCAGCACCGGATCATCACCGGTGGTGCTGCGCAGCGGCGGGTTCACCGCGCCGCCGGCATCGTGACCGCGCATGTTGTCCTGCAGCAGCGCCTCGTTGCGTTCGCGCTGCCGCCAGTACCGCCGCACGATGGGGCGCGGGTGCCAGAGGTGCGCGGTGTACGGACCGCCGAACAGGTGCGGCAGCGAGTAGCGCGCGAGATACGCGCGAAAGCCCTTGTAGTTGACCGGGAAGCGTGTGCGCTCGTCGATGTAGTAGTCGTCGGGCCGCGCGCCCTCGGGCCAGTACGAGGCGAGCCGATGCAGCAGGTCGAAGTCCTCGCAACCGTGCCCCTGATAGACCGCGCGATTGCCGCCGAGCCGCAAGAAGTGGCCGCG
>JAEYYY010000397.1 GCA_023430775.1 Pseudomonadota bacterium | reverse complement strand
ATCGAACTCCTGCGGCAGTCCGCCGCCTCCACCCATCTGGCGCTGCATCTCGATCTGGCGGCGGATCTTGTCGTCCATCGACTCCTGGTAGAGGTCGCCGAGGTTCTTGCCGGTGCCCTCGAGCGCGGTCGCGAGCGCGGCGAGGGCCGCACGCTTCGCAGCTTCCTTGCTCCACTCCGTGCGAGCGAGCTCGGCCGCGATCTCCATCTTGACCTCGTCGTAGCTCAGATCCTTGGCACCGCCGACCGGGCGCAGCTCCTCGAGCTTGACCAGGTAGACGCCCTTGTTGTCCACCGTCACGACCTCGGTCATCTCGCCTGCTTTGAGACCGCGCACCTGATCGTTCAGAGCCTTGTCACCGAGGTTCGGGCTCTCGTGCGTGCGCCAGCCGAGGTCGCCGCCCTTGGCCTTGCTGGCCTCGTCGGTGGACAGCTCGGCGACCACGTCGGTGAACTTCTTCTGGCCCGCCGCGATCGCCTTGCGCGCCGCCTCGAGCTTGGTCCTGGCCGCTTCGATCGGCATGCCGACCTGCTTGGCATCGGGCTTGGTGTCGTCCTTCTTCGCGACGTCGGGTTGCGCGGAGCCAGAGCCGGCGCCTGCGGCCGAGCCCGAGCCCGCGCCGGCAGCCGATCCAGATCCGGAACCAGCGCCGGGGTCCGGCGTCGGCGCAGCGGGCTTCTCGTCGTCGGCCTTCGCGATGAAGATCTGGCGGAGCTTCGCCTGCGGCTTGACGTCCTTGTAGGTGCGCTCGTCGGACTTGTAGCGCGCCTTGACCTCGTCCTCGTGCGTGGCGAGATAGCGCTTGATGTCGGCGTCGGTCAGCTTCATCGCCGTGCGGTAGGTGCCGGGATCGAAGGCGACGACGTCGTAGCCGACGGTGGTCTTGTCGTGGATGAACGCGTCGCGCACTTCCTCGCGCGACACGCGGACCGACGACACCAGGAGCTCCTGCATCAGCGCCGCTTGCATGCCGCGCGTCTGCTCGTCGACGTACGCGTTCTTCGACACGTTGAGCGTGCGATACCACTGCGTGAACTTGTTGATGTTCCAGGTCTTGGTGCCGTCGTCGTGGCGGTCGAAGATGTTGTCCTCGAGCGGGATGCGATGACCGCCCATGAAGAAGAAGCCCTTCTTGATCTCCTCCATCACCATGTCGTCGTTGACGCGGAGACCGCGCTCGGCGGCGGCGCTCGCGAGGATCTCGCGGCGGATCAGGATCTCGATCGCCGCGTACTCGCGCTCCTTCTGGGTCTTCATGTCCCACAGCTGCATGAACGACGGCATGTTGGGACGGAACCGGAACGGGGCTCCGCCGTACGCGACCAGGTACGCGTTCTTGCCGATGCGGTTGCCATCGATGGTGGCGATCGTGTTGCCACCGGTCGAGCAACCACCACCTGTTTGGGAGCCCGGGTTGATGTTGATGACGAAGATCGCGATCAACAGACCGAAGACGAGATACAGGAACACGGATGCGCCCTGTTTGCGCATTGAGTCGAGCATGAGGACGCACCGTTACTAACGCGGGCGGGTCATGAAGTCCACGAGTGACGACTCCTGTGAGCAGCGCTCAGGACGAAACTAAGATTGTGTTGCGTGTGGAAAAGACCGCGTGTTAAGTCCGCTCCGCTCAAGACGTCCCGGCCATTCGGGCAGATCGCTTTTGCTTCCTCTTACGCGCTGCATCCCAGCGTTCAACGGACACAACCACCATGCTCTTCGATTGGGTCTACGGAATGTTTTCCAACGACCTGGCCATCGATCTCGGGACGGCCACGACCCTGACCTTCGTGAAGGGTCGCGGGATCGTCGCCAACGAGCCGAGCGTGGTCGCGGTGCAGGCAGCCTCGCAGGGGCCGAAGAAGGTGCTCGCGGTCGGCAAGGAAGCGAAGGAGATGCTCGGCCGGACGCCCGGCAACATCGTCGCCATCCGCCCGATGAAGGACGGCGTGATCGCCGACTTCGAGGTCACCGAGGCGATGCTGCGCTACTTCATCCAGAAGGCGCACCAGCGGCGAACGCTGGTTCGCCCGCGCGTGATCGTCAGCGTGCCGTCGGGGATCACCGAGGTCGAGAAGCGCGCGGTGCGTGACTCGGCGCTCGCCGCCGCGGCGCGCGAGGTCTATCTGATCGAGGAGCCGATGGCGGCGGCGATCGGTGGCGGGCTGCCGATCACCGAGCCGACCGGCAACATGATCGTCGACATCGGCGGCGGCACCACCGAGGTCGCGGTGATCGCGCTCGCCGGCGTCGTCGACAGCAAGTCGATCCGCGTCGCCGGCGACAAGATGGACGAGGCGATCGTCCAGTACATCAAGCGCAAGTACAACCTGCTGATCGGCGAGCGCACCGCCGAGATCATCAAGAAAGAGATCGGCAGCGCCTATCCGCTCGAGGAGCCGCTGACCGTCGAGGTCAAGGGCCGCGATCTCGTCGCCGGCGTGCCGAAGACGCTGCTCGTCAACTCCGATGAGATCCGCGAGGCGCTCCAGGAGCCGGTCAACGCGATCGTCGACGCGGTCCGCTGGGTGCTCGAGCGAACGCCGCCCGAGCTGTCCGCCGATATCGTCGACAAGGGCATCGTGCTCTCCGGCGGCGGCGCGCAGCTCAAGAACCTCGACGTGCTGCTGCGCGAAGAGACCGGGCTACCCGTCATGGTGTGTGAAAACCCGCAGCTCGCCGTCGTGCTCGGGACCGGCAAGGTCCTCGACGAGCTCGGGCTGCTTCGCGAGATCGCGCTGAAGTAGGGGCGTCATCGTGACGACGATGCGCCGCCGGATCATCGACTGGGTCCTCACGGGCCTGTTGCTCCTGATCCCAGCGCTGGTGCTCCGGTCGTCGCTCAACCGCGGCGAGCCGAGCGGTCTCGACGAGACCGTCCTGCGCATCACCGCGCCGCTGCAGACCGCGGTGTCGTGGATCACCGATGGCATCGGCGGGCTGTGGAGCGGCTACGTCGCGCTGGTCGATGTCGAGAGCGAGAATCGCGAGCTGCGCGAGGACAACGAGAAGCTCCGCCGCGAGCTCGCCTCGATGAGCCGCAAGGCCTACGACGTCCAGGCGCTCGAGGATCTCGCGCTCGTCAAGAAGCGGATCGCCGCCGACATGATCGGCGCGCGCGTGATCGGTGCGCCGCTGACGCCGTTCCGGGTGTCGCGGCTGCGCATTGATCGCGGCGCCAGCGAGGTGCAGCCGGGGATGGCCGTGATCGCCGGGACCGGACCTGTCGGCGTCATCGACAAGGTGTTCGGCGACTACGCTGACGTCGTGCTGGTCAGCGATACCCGGCTCAAGATCGACGTCGCGATCAAGCGCACCGGCCGCCGCGGCTTTTTGCGCGGGCTCGGTCGCGACAAGTCGTACGCGTGCGAGATCACCTCGCTCGAGCTCGCGAGCCAGAGCGATCAACGCGCGCAGGTCGGCGACGAGATCGTGACCAGCGGCGTCGGCTCGATCTTTCCGCCGGGCCTCGTGATCGGCAAGGTCACCGAGCTCGACGGCGACGACGGCATGTTCCAGCGCGTCGAGGTCGAGCCCACCGTCAACCTCTCGCAGGTGCGCGCGGTGATGGTGCTGCTCGCGCCGCCGCCCCCCGCCGATCCCGACGCCAAGACCAAGAAGCGCAGCGAGCCGGCGTTTGGAACGAGGGCCCTGTGAGGACCGGGACGATCGTCCTCGCGGCGTATCTGCTGTGCGTCGTCGTCGCCACCGTGTGGATGCGGTTGCCGACCTCGATCATCCGTGACGCCGTGCCCGACGTCGGCGCGCTGACCGCGGCGTATCTCGGCCTCACCGCGCGCGGCAACGTCGCCCCTGCGGTCGGCGGTTCGGTGGTGCTCGGCTATCTCGTCGATCTGATCAGCGGCACGCCGCCCGGGCTCGCCGCGCTGGTGCTCGGCCTGACGTGCCTGATCGCGCGCGCGGCCCAGCAGCGGATCCTGGTGCGCGGCACCGCGATGACGATGGGCTTCTCGGCGTTCGTCGCGCTGCTCGTCGGGCTGGTGTCGCTCATCACCCGTGCGGTCTATGGCGTGCCGCGGCCGAGCACGGTCGTCGATCTCCAGCACATCGCGCTCGTCACGCTGGCGACCGCGATCACCGGTCCGCTGGTGTGGAAGATGTTCAAGCGGATCGATGCGGCGTTCGCCCGCACGCACCGCGAGCGCGATGCCGCGCTGGAAGGCCTCGCGCCGTGATGCTCCTCAAGGGAGGCTCCGACGGTTCCGGCGGCGCCGCGTTGCCGGAGCTGCATCGCCGGTTGCGGTGGGTCGCGCTCGCCGGCATCGGCGCGTTCCTCATCCTAGCCGCGCGGCTGTGGCAGCTGCAGGTGATGCGAGGCGAGGGCTACTACGAGCGCACGGTCTCGCAGGTCGTCAAGGAGCGCTACCTGTCGAGCGTGCGCGGCAAGATCCTCGATGCCAAGCGCGTGCCGCTGGCCGACAACCGCCCCGCGTTCAACATCTACATGACCCCGGGCAAGACGGCGGAGCAGCCGGCGCGCGACGAGCTCGTGCGCCTGCTCGGGCTATCCGCCGACGAGATCGAGCAGGTCGATCAACGGCTCGCGACGGGGCGCAAGCGCGATCCGAAGAAGCCGGTGCTGGTGCTCGAGGATCAGGGCCGCGATCGCGCGTCGCAGGTCGAGCAGGCCGGCCCGCGATTGCCGGGCGTCGAGGTCCATCACGAGCCGTATCGCTATTACCCGCAGGGCGACATCGCCGCGCACCTGGTCGGCTACATGACGCAGATGACCGCCGAGGAGGCGGAGCGCATGTTGACGACCGAGACCAGCGAGCTGGTCGGTCGCTACGGCCTCGAGTCGGCGTGGGAGAACTACCTGCGCGGCAAGAAGGGCATCGAGCGCTACGCGGTCGACGCGCGTGGCCAGCGGCTCGACGAGAAGACCGCGGCCACGCTGATCCAGGGCGAGCGCGTCACCGATGCGGTGCCGGGCGCGAACCTGATCCTGACGATCGATCTCGACCTGCAGAAGATCGCCGAGAAGGCGATCAAGGATTCGCGCGTGCCGGCGGCGGCGGTGGTGATGGTCGAGCCGAAGACCGGCAAGGTGCGCGCGCTGGTGAGCCGGCCGTCGTTCGATCCGAACATCATGACGGGGCACCTGACGCGGCAGGAGTACGAGATGCTGCGCAAGGATCCGCGCAAGCCGTTCGTCGACAAGGCGCTGCGCGCGACCTACGCGCCGGGCTCGGTGTTCAAGTTCGTCACCGCGCTGGCCGCGCTCGAGGACGGGCTGTCTGCCGACGAGACGCACACCTGCCAGGGCTACTACGAGCTGTCCGGCACCACGTTCAAGTGCAACGGCACGCACGGCAAGCAGGACCTGATCAGCGCGATCCAGCACTCGTGCAACATCTACTTCTGGAAGCTCGCCGAGACGGTGGGCCTCGATCGGATCGCCGAGGTCGCGCGCCAGTACGGCTTCGGCGCGCCCACCAACCTCGGCCTCAACGGTGACGGCTCGGGCCGGATCCCCACCAAGGCCTGGTACGAGCAGCGCACGCGCTACAAGGTCGGCTACGCCACCAACGCGGCCACCGGGCAGGGCGACGTCGAGGTCACCGTGCTGCAGATGGCGATGGCGTACGCGGCGCTCGCGAACGGCGGCACGCTGTACGTCCCGCAGGTCGTCGAGCGCGTCGAGGCGAGCGACGGCAAGATCATCAACGCGTTCCAGCCCACGATCGCGCGCCGGATCGGGACGAGCAGCGATTCGATCGACACCTGGCGCAAGGGCATGTGGAAGGCCGCCAACGAGGCCGGCGGTACCGCGTTCGATCACGGGCACGTCGACATCGTCCCGGTGATGGGCAAGACGGGCACCGCCGAGATTCGCACCCACGCGCGGCGGCGGAACGAGGAGGACGAGCGCGACATCGAGAACTGGAACCCGCGGCGCTCTCACGCGTGGTTCGCGGGCTGGGCCGGCGGCGACGATCCCGAGCTCGTGATCGTGGTGTTCGTCGAGCACGGCGGCTCCGGTGGTCGCGTCGCGTGGCCGATCGCGAAGCAGATCCTCGAGACCCACTACAAGAAGAAGGCGGTCACCAACGACGACGGCGTCAAGCGTGGCAAGGACGCGATCAAGGCCGTGGAGGGCGGGCGATGAGGGGCACCGGGCTCCAGCTGCCGCGCGCCACGGTCGGGGTCAGCCGGTGGCGGCGGTTCCGGGCCGCCGTCGACTGGCCGCTGATCGTCACCGTGCTCGCGCTGTGCGCGATCGGCCTGCTCAACCTCTACTCGGCCACCCAGGGCACCAAGCACCACACCAAGTTCGATACCCAGGTGAAGTGGATGGTGGTCGGCGCGATCGGCTTCTTCGTCGCCACCGCGATCGACTATCGCGCGCTGGTCCGCCTCGCGTGGATCGGCCTCGGCACCGCGATCCTGCTGCTGATCGTGGTGCGCCTGATCGGCGAGGACGCACACGGCAAGGGCAGCTATCGCTGGCTCAACATCTTCGGCATGGGCATCCAGCCCTCCGAGCTCGCGAAGATCATGGTCATCCTCGCGCTCGCGCAGCTGTTCCAGGAAGGCGACCTGTCGCGCACGCCACCGCCGGTGCTCGCCGCGAAGGGCCTCGCGCTCGCGGTGCCGATCGGCCTGATCGCGATCCAGCCGGACCTCGGCAGCGCGGTGCTGCTCGGCCTGATCGTCGTCACCACCGGCTTCCTCGTCATGCAGTCGGTGTGGCCGATGGTCCACCTGACGCTCGGTGCGCTGCTGTCGATCCCGATCCTGTGGGAGACGATGCACGACTATCAGAAGAACCGGATCCTCGCGTTCCTCGATCCGAGCAGCGATCCCACGGGCAACGGCTGGCACACGCGGCAATCGATCTTCGCGGTCGGCAGCGGCAAGATCTGGGGCAAGGGGTACGGCGAGGGCACGCAGAACCAGTTCGACTTCCTGCCCGAGCACTGGACCGACTTCCCGTACAGCGTGTGGGCGGAGGAGTGGGGCTTCGTCGGCTCGGTGTTCCTGCTGGCGATCTTCGGCTTTTTGCTCGTCTGGATCTTGAACGTCGCGCTGTCCGCGCGCGATCGGATGGGCGCAGTGATCTGCGTCGGCGTCGCGGCGATGACGTTCTGGCATGTCGTGGTGAACATCGCGATGGTGCTCGGGCTCGCACCGGTCGTCGGCGTGACGCTGCCGTTCATCAGCTACGGCGGCAGCTCGCTCGTCGTGTTCCTGTGCTGCATGGGCCTGGTCGCGAACGTGTCGCTCCGGAAGCACGGGTACTGAGTGTTAGGGTTCGCCGATGAGCGAACAATGTGGAGCTTGCAAGTCTGAACGACTCGAGCCCGCAGCGCTGGCGAGCTTCGTCGTGCTGCAGCGGGCGACCAGCTGGAAGAAGGCCACCGGTGGTAGCGCGGTCACTTGCCGCGTCTGTCTCGATTGCGGTGCGATCGATCGGCTGACCGCCGACACCGTGAAGCTGCAGAAGATGCTGCCCGATCCGTAGCTTGCGAGATCGTGTTTGACGGCGGCATCGAGTTAGTGTAAATCGAACACCAACAATGCGAGCCGGTTGTTTTCACAATGTCCAAGCACAAGTCCAAGTTCCTATCTCTCGTTCTCCGTCATCAGCCTGATCTGATCGGCATCGTCCTCGACGACGCCGGCTGGACCGACGTCGACACCTTGCTCGCGAAGGCCCGCGCCAAGGGGACTGCGATCTCCCGCGACGAGCTCGTCGAGATCGTCAGGTCGTCCGACAAGCAGCGGTTCGCGCTGTCGGCGGATGGCACCCAGATCCGCGCCAACCAGGGGCACTCGATCGAGGTCGATCTGAAGCTCGAGCCGATCGCGCCACCCGAGATGCTGCTGCACGGCACGGTCGACAAGTTCCTCGACTCGATCCGCAAGAGCGGCCTGATCAAGGGCTCGCGCCATCACGTCCACCTGTCGGCGGATGCGGTGACCGCGTCCAAGGTCGGCGAGCGTCGCGGCAAGCCGGTGCTGCTCGAGGTTCGTGCCGCTGCGATGGCCGCTGCAGGTCACGAGTTCTTCCGCTCGGCGAACGGCGTCTGGCTGACGGATCACGTGCCGCCGGAGTTCATCGTGTTCCCGACCACGCCACAGCCCACGGATCGTCTGAGCGACATCGCGCGCGGTGCCAAGGGCGAGGCGAAGACCACGCTGCTGGCGTGCGAAGCGGGCGAGTACAAGAACGCGCGCGGCGAGCGCGTCGAGATCGGTACCGCGCTGGCGAAGGCACGCGTGGGTACCGAGCTCCACGCGCTCGGCGATTCGCTTCGGGCGGCGTCACGCGTCCCGAAGATGACCGTCACCGTCGTGCGCGAGACCACGCTCCAGGCGCTACAGCGCCTGCACGGTGGCGTCGGGCATCTCGCGTGTCTCAACTTCGCGTCGGCGAAGAATCCGGGCGGTGGCTTCCTCGGCGGCGCGCAGGCGCAGGAGGAGTCGCTCGCGCGGGCGAGCGGCCTCTATCCGTGCCTGCTCGAGAAGGGCGAGCACTACGAGCGCAACCGGGCGGAGGTCGTGCCGCTGTATCTCGATCTCGCGATCTGGTCGCCGCGGGTGCCGTTCTTCAAGACGGATCGCGGCGCCTGGCTCGACGCGCCGGTGCTCGCCTCGGTGATCACCTGTGCGGCGCCGAATGCCAGCGCGCTGCGCCAGCAGAAGCGATTCGTGCCGCACGAGGTCGAAACAGCGCTCCGCAGGCGTGCCGGGCTCGTGCTCGCGGTCGCCGCGCATCACGGCGTCGATCGGCTCGTGCTCGGCGCGTGGGGCGCGGGTGTGTTCGGCAACGATCCGGTGATGGTCGCCGATGCGTTCGGCACGCTGCTCGAGGGTGACTTCGCGAACGCGTTCGCCGAGGTCATCTTCGCGATTCCCGGCGAGGGTGTGAATCACGCGGCGTTCGACGCGCGCTTCGGCTAAGCCGGATCTGCCTTTGCCAGCCGACCCGATCGGCCGGCTTACTCGAGCGACTTCATCGCCGCGACCATCCGATCCTGCATCTTCTGCTGGAGGTCGGCGGGCATCGCCTGGTTGCAGGTCGCGAGCGCCTGCGGATCGCCGGGCCTGGCCGCGACCGCGCATTGCTTGACCGCCTCGGGCCAGCGGTCCTGCTCGCAGGATTCGCGCACGATCCGCTGCGTGGTCTCGAACCAGCGCGCCATCTTGGGCTGGCTCTGGAACGTCGCCTTCTGCGCGTCGGGGTAGGCCGCGCGGAGCGCGGCGGCGACCCGCCCGCAATCGATCGCGTCCGGATCGCCGGCGGGGTCGTCGAGCTTCGACTTCGCGGGCTCGCAGGCCGCGAGCGCGACGAGGAGCGCGAACGACCGACCGAACGACCGGGCGGCCACGACTACAGGTGCTTCTGGATCTCGGCTTCGAGCTTGCTGCGGGGGGCAGCGCCGACCAGCTGGCCGACCACCTTGCCGCCCTTGAAGATCAACAGGGTGGGGATCGAACGGATGCCGTACTGCTGGGGGACGATCTGGTGGTGATCGACGTCCATCTTCGCCACCTTGAGGCGGCCCTTGTACTCGTCGGCGAGGGCGTCGACGGTGGGCGCGATCTGCTTGCAGGGGCCACACCAGACGGCCCAGAAGTCCACCAGCGTGGGAACGTCCGCTTTCAAGACCTCGGTCTCGAAGTTCTGATCGGTGAGCTCCTTGACGTTCGCGCTAGCCATCTCGTTACCTCCAGGGTCCTCTTACATAACCTCTGGGGCCGCCGGTGACAACCTAGGCGGCCGGTTGGGGATACCGGTAGAATCAACCCCCGGATGTCACGCCTGTTCATCTCGATCGAGCGCCTCGATAACTGGACCGCCGAGGGCCGCGCCGCGCTGGAGGGAGATCGGATGACGCTCACCGAGCTCAACCGCTCGTTCCTGATGAAGCCGGGTGTGTGCTTCGTCAAGGCCACCGGCGATGCCGACCCGAACGACCTCGTCGGGCTGGTCAAGAGCAAGGAGTGGCTCGAGGCCAACGGCGGCGAGCAGTTCGAGAGCTCGGTGATCTTCCGCGACACCGCGTACGACGTGATCGACGGCTTCATCGGCGAGCCACTTCCTCCATGATGAGGTACCCGTGAGCATGCCCGCGGACAGCTCCGCCGAGCGCCTGCTCTCGGTCGCGCCATCGCCGGCATTCTGGGTCGCGGTCGCGGCGTACGCCGCCGCCACCGCCGCGCTGTTTCTCGTCCTCGCCGGGCGGCAGCATCAACCCGGTTCGCAAGCTCGCCGCAACTTGCGGCCCACCGCGATCGCCCTGGTCGCGATCGCGCTGGTCGCGCACGGCACCGACATCGGCTGGCGCGGCACCCAGCACGTCCATCCCGCGCAATCGGTCCGCGAGGCGATCGGCTTCCTCGCGTTCATCATCACCGGCGGCTATCTGCTCGCGAGCGTGCGCTACCGGCTGACGATCGGCGGCATCGTCGTGATGCCGGTGGCGCTGATCATGCTGGTGGTCGCGCGGCTGTCACCGGCGGGTGATGCCCCCGAGGATCTGTCCACGCTCGGCCGGATCCACATCTCGCTGGCGACCATCGGCGTCGGCATCTTCGCGCTCGCCAGCGCGCTGTCGGCGATCTATCTCGTCGAGGAGCGGGCGCTGAAGAAGAAGAAGCTCGATTCGCTGGCGTTCCGCGACAAGGGCACGCCGCTCGAGGCGCTCGATCGCACGAGCCACCGGCTGACCTGGGTCGGGTTTCCGATCTTCACGGTCGCGCTGGTGCTCGGCGCGATCTGGGTGGCGAAGCTCGGCGAGTCGCTCGATCGCCCCGAGTATCCGCTCGCGGCGGTGACCTGGCTGGCGTTCGCGGGCCTGCTGCTCGCGCGCCAGGTCTATGGCTGGCGCGGTCGGCGCGCGGCGCGGTTGACGCTCGGTGGCTTCGCCGCCGCCGTGCTGGTGCTCGCGATCTATCTGGTCCGGAGGATCGTCGAGTGAGCGAGCTGTTCGTCGTCGGCATCAGCTGGCGCACGGCTCCGGTGGCGGTCCGCGAGAAGCTGGCCTTCCGCGAGGAGGAGATCGCGGGCGCGTTGCGCGCGCTGGTCGCGGCCGAGCCGGTCGCCGAGGCGCTGCTGGTGTCGACCTGCAATCGCGTCGAGGTCTACGGCGTCGCCAAGCCTGGTGCGGATGCCACCGGCAACGTACGGCGGTTCCTCGCCGAGCAGCGCGGCATCAAGCCGGCCGAGGTCGCCGACGTGATCTACGATCATCGCGGTAGCGCGGCGGTGCGGCACATCTTCAACGTCGCGAGCGCGCTCGACTCGCTGGTGCTCGGCGAGGCCCAGATCCTCGGGCAGCTCAAGGATGCGTACGCGGTCGCCGGCGGGGCAGGGACCTCGGGCCCGGTGCTCGGGCGCTGCCTCGAGCGCGCGTTCGGCGTCGCCAAGCGCGTGCGCAGCGAGACCTCGATCGCGCGCGGTGCCGCGAACGTGTCGACGGTCGCGGTCGATCTCGCGAAGCGCGTGTTCAACGACCTCGCCGGCAAGCGCGTGCTCGTCGTCGGTGCGGGCAAGATGTCGCGGCTCGCGGCACGCCACCTCTACACGTCGGGCGCGCACGAGATCGTGGTGACCAACCGGTCGCCCGAGAAGGCGCAGAAGCTCGCCGACGAGATCGATGGCGTCGCCAAGCCGTGGGACGACCTCGAGCAGCTGCTCGTCGCGTCCGACATCGTGATCAGCTCGACCGGTGCGCGCGAGCCGATCCTGACCAAGAAGCTGTTCAAGAAGGTCGCGAAGCAGCGCAAGTGGCGCCCGATCTTCGTCATCGACATCGCCGTGCCGCGCGATGCCGAGCCCGCGATCGGTGACCTCGACGGCGTGTTCCTCTACGACATCGACGATCTCGAGAAGGTCGTGCACGCGAACCTCGCCGAGCGAGCGAAGGCGGGCGAGCAGGCCGGGCGGATCGTCGAGCACGAGGCCGGGCAGTTCGAGCAGTGGATGCGCACCCAGGGCGTGGTGCCCACGATCCGCGCGCTGCGCGATCACTTCAACACGATCGCGAATGCCGAGCTGCAGAAGGTCCTCGATCAGCTGAATCGCAAGGAGCACACGCCCGCGCAGCAGCGCGAGGTGACGTCGCGGCTCGTCGAGCTGGTGGTCAACAAGCTGCTCCACACGCCGACCACGGCGCTGCGCGGGTCGTCGCCCGACGAGGCCGCGCTGCGCGCCGAGGTGCTGTGCGAGCTGTTCGGGATCGAGCCGAAGACCGACGCCGATGCAGAACGCGAGTCGGCGCGCGGCATCACCGAGGCTTCCGTGGCAGAGTCTGCGCCCGTGAAGCAGTCGAAGGCGGCGCAATAGATGACTCGCACGATCACGATCGCCACCCGCGGTAGCGCGCTCGCGCTGTGGCAAGCGGAGCACCTCAAGGCGCGGTTGCTCGGCGTCGATCCGTCGCTGACGATCGAATTCAACGTCATCACCACGTCGGGCGACAAGATCCTCGACGTGCCGCTGGCCAAGGTCGGCGGCAAGGGTCTGTTCGTGAAGGAGATCGAGCAGGCCTTGCTCGATGGCAAGGCCGACCTCGCGGTGCACTCGATGAAGGACGTGCCCGCCGAGCTGGCGCCGGGACTCGAGCTGACCGCGGTGTCATCGCGCGAGGTCCCGTGGGACGCGCTGTGCGCGCGAGAGAAGATCACGGTGGATTCGTTGCCGCAGGGAGCCAAGGTCGGCACGTCGTCGATGCGGCGGCAGTGTCAGCTGCTCGCGCGCCGCCCCGATCTGCAGATCGCGATGCTGCGCGGTAACGTGCCGACGCGCCTGCGCAAGCTCGACGAGCGCGAGTTCGACGCCATCGTGCTCGCCGCCGCCGGGCTGACCCGGCTCGGCATAGCGGATCGGATCACGCAGCTGTTGACGCTCGACCTCGCGGTGCCGGCGGTCGCCCAGGGCGTGCTCGGCATCGAGACCAGGCACCGCTCGGATCTCGATCCGGGGCTGCTCGAGCTGGTTCGCAAGGCGATCCACGACGAGGCCGAAGCGCGCCGCGTCGCCGCCGAGCGCGCGTTCCTGCTGCGCATGGGCGGGAGCTGCCAGACGCCGCTCGCCGCCCACTGCATCGACGAGGGCGACGGCATCAAGCTGCTCGGCCTGTGCGGCATGCCGGACGGATCGAAGATCCTGCGCGGCGAGGTGCAGGGGCCGGTGGTCCAGGCCGAGGCGCTCGGCATCCAGCTCGCCGACGATCTGCTGGCGCGCGGTGCCGCCGAGATCCTCGCCGCGACCAAGTAGCGAGCGTTCGCGCCGCTACGCACGCGACGGCCGAACCCTTCCTGTCGCCAGGGCGCGCGGTCCTGACCAGTCCGGCATCCATGGTCGGGCGGCACCGGGAGTCGCGTCAGGCGACGAGCCGAGTTACGCGCGGCCGGGAGGCGGTACGTGGCTTGCCTGATAGTTCCTCGTGCGCGTGGTCCTGATGGCGATGTTCGTGATGCTGGCGGGGCAACGCGCGGAAGCGTGTCCGCACGGCACCGTGTGCGTCTCCGCCGAGACACGCAGCCAGGTCGGCGGCCAGGCAGAGATCGCGCGGCCGCGCTCGATGCTGCAGGTCGCCATCGCGCGGGCGGAGCGGATCCCCGCGAAGCCGCGGCTCGATGCGTCACTGCGCACGCACGTCGTGCGGCGTGCCGACGGCGTGGAGATGCCGTGGATCTGGGTCCAGCTCCGCCGCAGCGTGTACTCGCAGCTGCCTCGCTACGAGCGGGTCTCCCGCCACGCGGAGCACCGGTTCTCGCTGGTGCTCTCGCCGGTCGTCGTCACCAGCCCGCAGGACACGGTCCCGGGCGTTGGCGTCGAAGGCGACTTCTGACCGCGGGTTGTGACCAAATACGGCGATGTTCAGGTGGACCGCCGCGCTCGAACCGTTCGCCCATCCCGTCCGAGGTCAGGGCACGGCGCTCGCTCCAGCGCCGCTCGATGACAAGAAGCTCGTCGCGGCGTTGAAGCAGGCACCGGAGCTGGCAGAACGCTTGAAGGCCGCGCCGACGTTCGCCGACGAGGCGCGCGCGTTTCTGTGGCTCGCGGGAGATCTCGAGCGGATCGCGCCGCTGCTCGATCGCTGGATCGCGCGGTACGGCGCGGCGGGGGCGCTCGACATCTTCACGCAGGTCCCGAACGAGCCGGGGATCCCGCTGATGCCACCTGCGAGGGCCGCGTCCGTCGAGCACCTCCGGCGGTACCTCGCCCACGCCAGCGACTACGCGGCCGCGCTCGACTTCGTCACCAGCCACGACCATCTCCCGTACGGGATGCCGGCGTGGAGCGGTTCGCAGTACCACCTCGGACGCGAGGCGCTCGCCTTCCTGTTTCCCGACCATCGCCCGCTGTTCGACCTCGCGGTCGGTCAGCTGGTCGAGCGGAACTTCACCTGCCTCTATCTGCTCGGCGCGGTCGCCACCGACGACGACTTCCAGCGCCTCGGCGGCCGGATCGGGTACGGCGACTGGGAGCGCAACGCGGTGACGCTGGCGCGCGCCCTCGAGGACGCCGCGCTGCCTCACCTGACCGCCTACACGGCGCGGTCGACCAAGGTGTACCCCGTCGCGCGCGCCCTCACCGCGTACGTCTCGAGCGAGGCCGCCGCCGCGCTCGCGGACTACATCATCGAGAAGCCGCCGGCGATCGAGATCCTGCGCGGCTACTTCACGGCCCACCCGGAGCTCGCGGCCGAGGCGCTCGAACCGCTGGTCGCGTCCAAGAAGAAGAAGGTCCGCGAGACCGCCGCGACCTTGCTCGCGGCATCGCGAGCCAGCTAGGCCCGGCGTATCCTGCGGCCGATGCGAACGCTGGTGGCCTGCTCGATCGCACTCGGTGCGTGTGCCCACACTCCCAACCTCGATCTGCGGCCGGAGACCCCGGCGCCCGAGGGCCAGGAGGTGGCCGCGTTCGACGCGTTCGACGGCACCAAGCTGTGGCGCCGCAAGTGGCTGCCGACGGCGACGCAGAAGGGCGTGCTGATCATCCAGCACGGGCTGCGCGATCACTCCGATAACTACGATCACCTCGCGCGCCGCGCCGCCGCCGCGGGCTTCGCCGTGTGGGCGATGGATCTGCGAGGCCACGCCCGCTCCGCCGGACCGCGCGTGTCGCCGACGCCGTGGCACGACTACATCGAGGACATGGATCGGTTCATCAAGCTGGTCGCGGCGGCGGAGCCGAACCAGCCGATCTTCGTGATGGGGCACTCGATGGGTGGTGCGATCGCGGCGCTGACCGTCGTCGAGAAACGCCCACCGCAGGTCAAGGGCCTGATCCTGTCGGCGGCGGTGCTCAACCTCGGCGTGCCGCCGTTCGCACTCGCGGCGGTGCGGATGCTCGGAACGATCGCGCCGAGCCTCGGCCTGCTGAAGCTCGATCCGGATGCGTTCTCGACCAATCCCGCGATCGCACCCGCGCTGGTCAAGGATCCTCTGGTCGAGCAGGGCGCGGGACCGGCGCGCACCGCGGCGGGGCTCGCGAAGGGCGCCGCCGACATCTGGGCGAACATCGACCACCTGACGATCCCCGTGCTCGCGCTGCACGGCACGATCGACAAGCTCACCGCGCCGTCGGGATCGCGAGCGCTGATCGAGCGCGCACCGAGCACCGACAAGACGCTGAAGATCTACGAGGGCTTCTCGCACGACCTCGTGCACGAGCCGAAAGGCGAGCAGGTCGAGAACGACATCCTGGCGTGGCTCGACTCGCACACCGGTGGCGCTGCCTTGCCGCCGACCTCGATCTATCAGGGCAAGCTGCACGGCGATCCCGAGGGCCGGATCGTGGCGGTGCGCATCGGCGGCGGTGTGGTCGGGCTGCCCGACAGCACCACCGGGCTCGGCGAGCTCGCGGTGCACTTCAGCAAGAAGGCGCCGGTCGGCTACGGCGCGGCGCTGACGCTGGCGGCCTCGGGCGACGGCTTCGCCGCGTCGCTGTTGCCGGTCGGTCTCGGTGTTCGCTTCGGAGCGGGCGGCCTCGGCGTCGCCGGCGGCATCTCGTACTTCACCGCTGGCCCGACGCTCGCGATCCCGGCGCGCGCCTGGCTGGAGCTGCCGCTCGGCCCGCTGCACGCGACGCTCGATGCCCAGCTCGACTTCGGCCTGACCGACGATCCGCCCCGGCTCGGCCCGCTGTCATCGGACCTGTTCCAGACCGGCATCGCGCTGCGGGTGCCCGGAGATCGGGCGTACTGGCCGAAGGCGTTCGCAGGAGTCGGTCCTTACGTTCGCGGTGCAGTGCTCGATGGCGGGGGCGGTGCGATCTATCAGCTCACCGCGGGCGTTGCGTTGTACGGTTCAGACTGATGGTTCGTGCGCTGTTGCTCCTGACGCTGGTCGGCTGCGGTCGGCTCGGCTTTGGTGAGACCGCGCCGGGTGATGGCCTGACCGACACGGTCGCCGATACGCCCGGCGATACGGCGCTGTCGTGCGGTCACACGTTCTGCGACGACTTCGATCGCACGACGCCACTCGAGACGGGCTGGGATCGGATCGATAACACCGGCAACGCCGTGCTGTCGCTCGACGATAGCGATCCGGTGGATCGGTTCTTCCTGCTCGAGCTGCCGAGCCCGAACCTCGAGGGCGGCTTCCTGGTCAAGCAGCTCCCCGCGCCGACCGCGACCGGTTCCGTGCGGATCGCGTTCGACCTCGAGTACTCGAGCGCCGACGCGAGCGTGACGGAGATCGATCTCGTGCAGCTCCAGTGGGACATCCTGCCGCCGCCGTGCACGTCGTTCGGCTTCTTCCTGGTGCGCGACGGCGCCGGGACCGGTCCGTTCAACCTCCAGGAGACGTTCGGTGGTTGCGGCGGCAACGAGGACACTCCGATCAAGGACCTCGACAACCTGCCGCCGAGGCGTGTCGAGATGACGATCACGCTCGGAGCCATCGGCACGGCTGGCGTCCGCATCGATCTCGACGGCGAGAACTTCGTCGACAAGCTGGTCAGCCATGCCGTCGATCCGTCGCCGCTGACGCTGCGGCTCGGCGGTGGAGCGGTGCGCGACGTCATGGCGGAGTGGAAGATCGCCTACGACAACCTCGAGGTCGACGTTCAGTAGGTAGTCGGGCTCACAACACTTTCGACTGGCGGATCCGTCGTGAATTGCATACGGTGCGCGGCCGTGAAGGTCACCTGGCGCAATCGCAGGAACACGAAAACGCCGACGAAGGCGTTCGACGTGTCGGACGTCCGGCGGATGACGCTCGAAGCGTCGCGCCGCCCGACGCTGCCGGTGATCACGCTCGAGCCGCGGCCGGCTCGCGCTGCGACCCAGCAGTAGGTTGTAACAGCGCGCGCTCGCGCGCCGGGAACGCGAAGTTCCGGCGAAGGAGTGTGACCATGCCGACGATGCGCAAGCGCGGCATCAGGCCCGTCTGATCAGCGCTGGCTGTAGATGAACGTGACGCGCGTGCAGACCGGGATCGCAACGTCGTCGATCTTGTACGGCGAATACTTCCAGCTGCGGATCCCGGCCAGCAGCTTGGCGTCGTAGCCGGCGACGCCGGTCGATTGCAATGGCAGCACCCAATCGACGGTGCCTTCCTCGTCGATGCACAAGCGAAACGAGCCGACGAGCTTCCCGTTGATCCGTCGCTTGTCGGAGTCGTCGGGAACGATGGCCTTGGTGCCGAAGACCCGACGCCCCTCGAGGAGCTTGCCTCCAGCGGATTGCGAAAACACCACGGGTGGCCGTTTCGCTCGGCGTGGCGGCAAGGGGAGCGGTAGCTCCTCCGGTTGCGGCGCCGAGCCGAGCGGGTACTCGACGCGAGACATCGCGCAGACCGGAACCGGTTGTCCCTGGACGGTGAACGGTTTGAAGTGCCAGGTCTTCGCGACGTCGACCACCGCTTGCTGATGCGCCAACGCCGTCGTCTCGTAAGGCGTCACGTTGGAGACGCTGCCCGACTCGTCGATACAGACCTTCACCCAGGTGAACTGGAAGCGGGTCGTCCACGGTTGCGACTTGCCTCCAATCGTGACCATCCGGGGCAGTGGCTCTGCATCCAGCGCGCGTGCGACCTCCACGGGCACGGGTCCGTCCGGTGATCCTCCATCGCGACTGGACTCGAGGGTCGAGGCACTGATCGTCGGCAGCGCATCGCCTTCGCTCCGTGATGCAAATCCGATCCAGGCCAGCCTGGGACCATCCGGTTCGTTCACGACGCGCGCCTGGACCTCGAAGCCGGGCGCGTACGTCATCACGACGACATCGCCGAGGGCATCGCTGCGGGGACTCTTCGTCAGGCCGAGCCCTACGAGGCAACGCGCAAATTCACCGAGCGAGTCTCGAGCGACCTCGCCGGGCGCGAACCTGGCGCACGTCGCATCGTCGAACCACAACCCGCCGTTCACCACCGAGCCGCGAACGAGCCGCGTCATCGCAGCGACATCCTTCGCTGCGCTCGTCATCGCGTCGCTGGAGGCGACCTTGGGATCCTTGGGCTTGATCCCAGGTCCGCACGCCACACACACCAGCCACAGCGCATACACCGACCGCATGCGCGCGACCTTACGCTTTCTCCCTCACGCGATCATCCACGATGTGCGAGCGGCTATGATGACCGCGCGATGGAGAGCTTCATCCAGGGCTGGGGCCTGACGATCGCGCTGTGCGGCTTCATCGTCCTGGTGTTCCTCGCCGCCTGGTGGCACCTGCGCAGCGAGCTGACCTGGGTGCGTGCGCTCACCGATCACCTCGGCTTCGAGCTGGTCGCCGACGAGCCGGGCACCAAGAAGCAGGTCGGCAGCCTCGACATGCAGGTGATCCGCGACGAGGCGCACTCGATCCTGACCGCGACCGATCCGGCGTGGGCGCAGAAGCAGGTGAGGAGCTGGCAGATGCGCGCGCAGCGGCTCGAGCCGGCGCTCCAGTTCTGGACCGACCTGCTGCGCCAGCTCGGCCTGCTCGGCACCGTGCTCGGCATCGGCCTGGCGCTGATGTACACGGGCACCGATATCACCAAGCTGCTCGCGCCGCTCGCCCTCAAGGTGTGGACCACGGTGGCGGGCCTCGCGTGCAGCATCCTGCTGTCGGCGCTGTTCGGCATGAAGCTGACGGCGTGGGTCGATGCCGCCGAGAAGAACCTCGAGGCGTGGGACGCGCAGCGCCTCGCGAAGAAGGCGAGCGCGTGAGCCTCGGGCCTCGCAAGCGACGGGTCCGGCGACCGCCGGATCTGACCTCGCTGTTCGACGTGCTGTTCATCGTCGTGTTCGTCGCGCTGATCCGCGCGGCGGCGGCGGAGCACGTCGCGGCCGAGGCGGCGAAGGCCAAGGAACCACCGCCGAAGCCGGTCGTGCCGACCAGGCCACCCGAGCCACTCGAGCTGGCGAGCCTGCGCGAGGCCGCGCTGAAGAACGTCACCTCCGGGCTCGCGAACCGGACGCCGCTGATCATCCGGATCAGTGACGACGGCGTGATCACGAAGCTCGAGGCGGGCGACAAGCGGCTGACCCTCGACGTGCCGCTGCTGGTGCCCGATCCGGATCCGACGATCCGCGTCGCGTATCAGGGCGATCGCTCGGCGCAGCTGCGCGCGTGCCGGATCGCGGCGCTCCAGCTCGGCGTCGCCGACCTCGAGAAGTTCCTCGTCATCTTCGCGCCGGCGCGCCCGCGCGATGATCTGCCGCACGCGCTGGTGACCGGGCTCGATCGCGATGTCTCGCGATGTCTCGCAGATCAGCGCGCGATCGCGACGATCGTCGGACCAGAACCTCCGCGAGCCACGCCATGACCGACAAGCCAATCCAGATCCCGACGGCAAAGGACGTCGCGAAGGCGCTCGATCGACGGCAGCGCCGGCGCAAGGTCGTGCTGCTGCTCGCGCTCGCCGCGGCGATCGCCGCCGCGATCCTCTACGGCACCTGCGGTCACGGCTGGGGGCTCGGCAAGGGAACCGGGGAGGGCGAGGGCTCGGGAACGACGACCGCCGTCGATGCCGGCCCGCGCCGCTGCAAGCTGGTGGTCGCCGCCGAGGGCATCACCGTCGATGGCGCGAAGACCACGCGCGACGAGGCGGTGACGGCGTGCAAGCAGGCCGGCGCGGGTGCGGAGGTGATCGTCACCGGCGACGCGCGGGAGGGCGACTGGAAGGAGCTCGAGGCCGCGCTGACCGCGGCGAAGATCGAGGTCTTCGTCAGGAAGTGACGTGGATCAGTAGCGGCGGATCCGGATCACCGAGCCGGGATTGTCGGCCGTCGCGACGGTCTGCCACCAGCCGGGCACCATCTTCGGTTCCATGTGCTCGTAGATCACGCGGATGTCTGCCGACGGAATGTCGACGCAACCGAGGCTGACGTTGGCGCCGAACCCCTTGTTCCACCACGCGCCGTGCATCGCGTGGAGCTCGGTGAAGTGCATCGCCCAGGCGACATCCTTGATGTGGTACTCGATGAGGTCTGGTCGCGGGCTCTTGAACTCGGTGACCATCGTCTTCTTCTTGACGCGATAGATGCCCGGCGGCGTCGGGTACTTCTTGCGGCCTGTCGAGACCAGCGTCGCGCGGATCGGCGTGGCGCCGCGATAGAGCACGATCGTCTGGCTTCCGATCACGACATCGACCCACGGCTCGTCGGTGCCGGTGACCTCGGCCGGCGGCGTGGCGGCGCGCGCGATCCGGAGATCGCGGCGCGCGATCCACTCGCCGTCGCCGATCCGGGCGAAGCCATCGCGCTCCTCGAGCACGTCGACCCGGCTGCGCAGCGCGAGCTCGCGGACGATCTTCGCGCGGCGCGAAGGCTCGGCGCGCACGGCGGTGGGCTTCTTGTAGTCGCCGTGATTCCACGTCCACGCGACCGGCAGCTTGATCGCGTCGTCGATCGGCACGCCCGCGATCTCGTCGCCCCAGTACTTGGGGACGGCGCTGGCCGGCACCAGCTCGCCCTTCGTCGTCTCGAGGTACTTCTTGCCGTCGATCTCGACCGCGAACTTCTTCTTGAACGAGCGCACGATCTCCGGCGCCATCGCGGGGACGTAGCCGCCGTTCGCGCGCACGTCGTCGGCATCCTTGAACACGCGGCGGTCGTAGCGCGGCATCCACAGGGCAGGGGCGGTCTCCTCACCGGGTGGCAGCTTGCTCGGCTCGCCACGCGCGCAGATCCAGCCGCGCGGCTCGAGCTCCATCCACTGGCAGCTGCCGGCCTTCGCGCCGAGGCTCTTGACCACGACGCGGGCGCGCGAATTCAGGTAGCCGACGGTGCGCTCCTTGTCGACGCGCGGCTCGGCGAAGATGCGCTCCTCGTCGCGCACCTGGTAGCTC
>JAEYYY010000377.1 GCA_023430775.1 Pseudomonadota bacterium | reverse complement strand
CTCGAACTCGACGGCGAGTTCGCCGGGGCCAGCACGACCGACGCGGGCGGCGCGTTCCGCTTCGACGGCGTGCCCGACGGAACGGGCATGCTGGGCACGGATCCCTACGGCGCGACGCTCGGCCTCGCCGAACCGGTCGCGGTCACCGCCGGCGACGAACACCTCGTGCTGCATCTGCGGCCGGTGCAGGGTGGCATCGCCGGCCGGCTCGACAGCGGCGACGCGTGGGTCATGTCCTACCGCCGCGGCAAGCCGCAGGCGTACGGCACGCAGTGCGACCTCGACGGCAGCTTCACGCACGGCGGGCTCGGCGCGAGCGACGGTAGCCAGCGATCCATCTCCACCTGATCGGCGAGCGACGCACCTTCGGTACCGAGCAGCTCGGTGGCCTCGCCGCGCGTCACCAGTGCCGCCTTCGGCACCGGTCGCCACGGCCGCGCCGGGATCACGATGTTGACCGGCGCGCCCGGATCGATCTGCAGGCTCGCGACGCCGTCCTCGTCGGTCTCGGTGTCGATGCCGTTATCGTTGTCCTGCCACGTTCGCTTGAGCTTGATCTTGGTCTTGCCGACGACGCGACCATCCGCGGTCGCGACGCGCACGAACAGCCGGTTGTTGAAGCCCTCGACGAGCCCGTTGCCGAGCTCGGTCACCGCCGTCGCATCGATCCTGTCCTTCGCGAGCAGCACGCTCGCCGAGCCATCGACGCGATCGCCCGCCGGGTCGACCGCCGAGATCCGCGCGGTCAGCGTGGTCTTGCCCTGGAGGTCGTCCGGAATCTTCGGGATCGCGAGCTCGAACCGGCCCGCGGCATTGGTCTCCGCCTTCTTCGGCAGCAGCTTCGCTTGCCAGTCGAGCGGCGGCGGCCACGCACCCGCGACCTGCCACTCGATATCGAGCTTCGCGCCGATCACAGGCGCGCCCGACGAGTAGATCACCGCGCCGGTCAGCTTCGGCGTGTCGCCGGCGCCGAAGAATGGCTTGTCGGTCTGCGCCTCGACGCGAAACCGCGGCAGCGTGAACGGCTCGACGGTGAACGGCACCTCGTCGGTCTCGTCGTTGCTGACCCACGCGACGCGCCAGGTGCCGGTGGGTGCGCCCTTGTCGAGGGGGAACGAACCGGCGACCACGCCCCAGTCACCCGCGGGCGCCTTCTCCTCGAGCATCACCTCGCCGGTCGGATCCTTGATCTGCCACTTGCCCGGGCGGCCATCGATCGGCGCGAGGTCGCGCGCGCGCAGCACGATCGCGCGGAACTTGACGACGTTGCCCGGCTCGTAGAGCGGGCGATCCGTGATCACGTGGATGCGCGCCGGCGTGTACAGCGGCAGCGGCACGTCGAGCTCGCCGGCACCGAGCTTGGTCTCGTACTTCGCGTGCAGCTTGTAGTCGCCGTCGGGAACCTCGGGGAGCTTGAGGTTGCCGCTCGGTCCGGGACCGCTCGGCGTGTCGACCTCGACCGGATAGACCTTGCCCGCGGCGTCGAGCAGCGAGAGCTCGAACGCCTCGAACTCGATCGGCGTGTCGCGAACCAGCTCCGGATCCTCCTCCGTCGTGTAGTGCGCGAGCGCGCGCACGCTGACGACGCCACCGGATCCCATCGGTGCGCCACGCCGCGCGCCATACACCTCGACGTCGACGGTCTGTCGCGGCGTGCCGTCGGGGCAATGCGGCAGCGCGATGCCCCACTTGTCGAGCGCCTCGCGGCAGACCTCGCTCGGCACCGCGACGCCGAACAGAAAAATGCCCGCCGAGAGCGGGATCCACACAGCTGGTCTCATGCCTCGTCTCCCCCGCACGGCAGGGTATCAACAGGCAAGACGCCCGAGCGCGCGGCCGGGGTCTAACTCAATCGTCGTCAATTGTATCGGCGACGCCGGCGAGCCACTCCGAGGGCCAGGAGTCCAAAGATCCACGAGGCATCTGGTGTCGGCGCCGAGCAGCCGGCACAGCCGCCGCCGAGCTCGAAGTCGTAGCTACAGGTCACCGGGTCGCACAGCTCGCCGTCCTCGCACTGCTCGTTCGCGGCGACGTTGACGTAGCCGTCACCGCACATCGCCGGCTGGCAATTCGCGTTGCACGTGTCAGTCTCGGCGCCGTCGTCGCAGAGCTCCCCGGCGACCGTGTTCAGCTTACCGTCGCCGCAGACCGCGACGGTGCAATCGTCGTTGCACGTCGTGGACGCGATGCCGACGCCGGTGAGCTCGCACTCCTCGTCGGCCATCGCGTTCTGATAGCCATCGCCGCACACGGCTGCCGTGCACGACAGCAGGTTGCAGCTCGCCGTGTCGGCGCCATCGTCGCACTGCTCGCCGTCATCGAGCATGCCATCGCCGCAGCTCGCGCCACCCGGGCAGACGATGTTCGACGTGCCGTAGATCCGCTTCACCGCGATCGTGGTCTGCGCGCCCATCGCGATCGTGAACCGCCACTCGAGCCCCATCGAGGCATCGAGCCCCGGACCCTGCCCGCTGTCACCGGCGACGAGCGTGCCCGGCACGTTCGCGATCCGGTTCTGCCATGTCGCCGGCGTCCCGAACGCCGCGAAGATCTTGTCGTCGCTCGCGCCGTACACCGGCGGTCCCGCCTCGGGCGTCAGGCTCGCCTTGCCGCCGTAATAGTTGTGCAGCGGCACCGACGAACCGCCATCCATCATCGACACCGCGCGATCACCACCGGTGAGGTCGGTCATGTAGAGGTAGCAAAGCCCGGTACCGACTCCGACCTTGTTGGTCTCGACGCCATCCTTCCAGATCAGCTGCGCATCCCACTCGGAGTGAAAGATGACGTCCACCGACGTCTGCCCGTTGTTGGTGATCACGTACGTCTGCAACAGCTCGCTCGTGTTGTTGGCCACCACGTGCATCACCTGCTGGCGAAGCGCGAACGTCAGCGAGAGCGGAGGCACCGCCGTCGCGTCCGCGATCACGAACGCGCTGTTTGCCTCGGCGGCTCCCGTCGTGACGATCGATTGCGTCACCGTGCGCGTCAGGCCCGCGTGATCGCCTTCGATGCCATTCGCGCCATTGCCTTCCGCGGGCTCGACCGCCTTCTTCCACTTCGTGTTCTCACTCAGCAGTACCGCCGTCTTCTTGTCGTCCGGCGTGCGGACGAAGACGTACGCACCCGAGAGCCACGTCAGGCCGATGAAGTTCTGGTTCGCCGGCTGAAACGCGTCCTCGCTGTTCGGGCTGATGCCGAGGCCGTAGCCCCCGTAGTCATCGACGGTGACCGCCATCCGTCCGGTGACACCGAAGCCAACGCCGTTGGTGAGCGAGACGTCGTCGGCCGCCGCCTCGCCCATCAGCACACCCCAGCGCCACCACACCCCAGACTCTTCTCACGCCCACGAGTCACATCATAAGCCAGATCGTCCGCGAAGCAGGTAGCATGATGACGCTGGTGATGATGCCGGGGAGGTGGGCGTGAGGTTAGCTATCGTGTTGATGGTCGTGCTCGCGGCGGGCTCGGCCGAGGCACAGACGGCGAGCGACGAGTTCGGGATCGAGAGGTTCCGGCTCGCGATGGATCGCTCGGCGCTCCTCGATGTCGACTGGGCGGGCATGCCGATCCGTGCGGTGTCGAATCCCTCGCTGCGCAGGCTCGCGACACCGGCGCGCGGCGTGCGGGCGAGCAAGCCGGAAGCGTACCTGGAAACCGATCCGACCATGCTGTCGCCGGAGTCGAAGCCCGATAGCAAGGCGGAGCCGAAACCGCTGGCGGCGCCGGCGCCGGACACGCTGTCGACGCGGCACAACTATCTGCCGCTGATCCTCGCGCTGGTCGGGCTCGTGATCGCGGGTGCGGTGACGGTGGTGGTCGTCGTGTTGACGCGCACGCCGACCGAGGTGCAGATGGTCCACGCGGCGCCGCAGAAGCGCACGGATCTCGAGCTCCCACCGGAGCCGGTGCAGACCAAGCCGGTCGAGCCCGCGGCCGCCGAGCCCGCGCCGCCGCCGAGCACGCCGAAGACCGTCGCCAAGCCGAAGACGCCCGACGAGCTGCTGATCGACAAGCTGACCGCGAAGTTCGCGACGCGGCGCTCGGCGGTGACGACCTGCTTCGCTGCGGCCTCGACCGAGACGATCTCGATTCGGCTGCAGATCGATCGCACCGGCAAGGTCACCGACGCGGCGGTGAGCCCGGCGGCGTCACCCGCCGGCGCGTGCCTGGTCAAGGTCGCGCGAGAGACCAGCTTCGGTCCGCAGCCGAAGGCGGTCGTGTTTCACGTGCCGATCACCGCGCGCTAGGCGCGACATTCGTCGGCGGACCGCGTCCGATCAGCCGGAGCTTATGACCTGGATTCCTGCAATTCTCTCGTTCGGTCTGATCGCGTGTGGTGGTGGCGGCGGAGGGGGCGACGACGACGATGTTCCCGCTGATGCGGCACCGTCGACGACGCATACCGGGTTCCTGTTCATCCAGAGCTTCACCGCAGAGCAACCGCCCGGGACGATCGTGCGTGGCGGCACTGCGAGCGCCGGATTCTCGGCCGTCGCCGATGCCTGCGCCCGCGAGGTGGTGGGCCCGTGCACGATCTCGAGCTGTGGTGCGTTCGCGAGCTTCGCCGATGCCGGCACCGTGACGATCACGGGCGGCACGCAACCGGTCACGCTGACGCCCGGTTCGGATCACCAGTACGCGCCGCTCACCGTGCAGAACACGCTGTTCGCCGACGGTGCCGAGCTGAGCTTCGCGGCTGCCGGTGGCATGGTGCCCGCGTTCGACCAGTCGGTGACCGCGCCGTCGCGCGCGACGATCACGTCGCCGATCGAGCCGCCCTCCCAGAATCCGACGCTGACGATCGATCGCACGCAGGCGTTCTCCATCGGCTGGTCCGGTGGCGGCAGCGGGCAGGTCCAGGTGTCGCTGTTCGACGGTGGCTTCGCGAAGAACGTGCAGTGCCGGTTTGCTGCGAGCGCGGGCGGCGGCACGATCTCGACCGAGGTGCTCGGCAAGCTCGGCACCGGCGCCGGCTCGTTCTCGATGGCGACGATCGCCGAGTCATCGGTCGTCGCCGGCGACTGGGGCGTGTTCGTGCAGGCGTTCGTCAACGCGGTGTGGGTCGACGAGTCGATCGTCAGCGGCCCCTTGATGCTGCAGTAGCGATCAGCCCTTGATCTTCTTGTTCTCGGGATCGAACAGCGGCTTGAGCGACGCGATCGCCGGATAGCGCTTCGCACCGATCTCGACCTCCCACTTGCCCGCGTCGATCCACGCCTGATCGATGCCCTTCGGCGCATCGGCCGGCGCCTCGATCATCGCGAGGCCGACGGCACCGCCGAGCGTGTGGCCGTACGAGGCCGCGCGGATGTAGCCGACCGGCCTGTCGTCGCGCCAGACGATCTCGGCGTGGAACATCAGCGGCTCGGGGTCCTTGACGAAGATCTGTAGCAAGCGCTGCTTCAGCGGGCCCGCCGCCTTGAGCGCGACGACGGCCTCCTTGCCGAGAAAGCCGCCGGGCTTCTTCAGATCGACCGCGAAGCCGAGGCCGGCCTCGAGCACCGAGTCGGTGTTGTCGATGTCGTGGCCGTAGTCGCGATAGCCCTTCTCCATCCGCATCGAGGCCAGCGTCTTGAGGCCGGCGTGGACGAGCCCGTAGTTCTCGCCCGCGGCGACCAGCCGATCGTAGACGTGGACCGTCTGCTCCGCCGGGATGTAGAGCTCGTAGCCGAGCTCGCCGAGATAGGTGATGCGGATGCACAGCACGCGGGCAAAGCCGATGTCGATCTCGCGCGCGTGACGGAACGGGAACGCGTCGTTCGACATGTCCGCCGTGGTCAGCGCCTGCATCAGCTCGCGCGACCGCGGCCCCTGCACGTTGATCTGGCCGTAGCCGCCGGTGACGTCGGTGATGTGCGCGTGGCGATCTCCGACGTGCCGCTTCATCCAGTTCTCGACGTGGCGGTGCACGGTGTCCGACGCGACGACCCAGTACTTGCGATCGTCGAGCTTGGTGACGGTGAGGTCGGCTTGCAGCTTGCCGGCTTCATCGAGCCACTGCGTGTACGTGATCGTGTTTGTGGGACCGTCGACGTTGTTCGCGCTGATCCAGTTGAGGTAGTCGCCCGCGTCGCGTCCCTCGACGAGGAACTTCGACATGAAGGACATGTCCATCAGGATCACGCCCTCGCGCGCCGCCTTGTGCTCGGCCTCCCAGTACGGGAACCAGTTGTGGCGGCCCCAGCACAGCTTCTCGACGACGGGCTCGACACCCGGCGGCGCGTACCAGTCGGCACCTTCCCAGCCGCTGACGTCGCGGAAGTACGCGCGGCGCGCGACCAGCCGATCGTGCAGCGGCGAGTGCTTGGCCCCGCGCGCGGTTTGATACGAGTACGTCGGGTAGTGGCACTTGTAGACCATGCCGAGCGACTCGACGGTGCGCGTGCGCCGGTACTCCGGGTTGTTCTGGTAGGTGTGCAGCCGCGCGATGTCCATCCACGTGACATCGACGGCGGGCCTTCCGGTCATCACCCAGTCGGCGACGATCTTGCCCATGCCGCCGCCGGTCAGGATGCCGACGGAGTTGAGGCCCGCCGCGACGAAGAAGTTCCGCAGCTCGGGTGCCTCGCCGACGATCGGCCGCAGATCCGGCGTGAACGATTCCGGACCGCAGAAGAACTTCTTGACGCCCGCGCTCTCGGCGCGCGGCACGCGCTTCATCGCCTTCTCGACGTACTGCTCCATCCGATCCCAGTCGGGTTGGATCTCGCCGAACGAGAAGTCATCGGGGATGCCGCCGACGTTCCACGGCGCGCACACCGGCTCGAACAGGCCGACCATCAGGCCGCCGACCTCCTCGCGGAAGTAGACGTACGAGCCCGGGTCCTCGAGCACGGGCCAGTCTTTCGACAGCTCCGGGATCTTCTCGGTGATCAGGTAGTAGTGCTCGGCCGCCTGGTTCGGGATGTTGACGCCGATCTTGGCGCCGAGCTGACGCGCCCACATGCCGGCGCAGTTGACGACGTACTCGCATTCGATGTCGCCGTACGGCGTCTTGACGCCGGTCACCGTCGGCAGCACGCCGGTACGCTTGGTGAGGAAGCCCGTCACCGGAACGTTCTCGAGCAGCGTCGCGCCGGCTTGCCGCGCACCCTTCGCGAGGCCCATCGTCACGCCGACCGGATCGGCGCGGCCGTCTTCCTTGACGTAGAAGCCCGCGAGCACGTCGTCGACGTTGGCGAGCGGGAACAGATCCTTGACCTGCGCGGGGCTGATCTCGTGGACGTCGATGCCCATCAACCGGTTGAACGCACTGACGCGCCGGTACTCCTCGAGTCGATCGGGATCCGCCGCGAGCTCGATGAAGCCGGTGCGCCGGAACCCGGTGTTCTGCCCGGTCTCCGCCTCGAGGCGCTCGTACAGATCGCAGCTGTACTTGCGCATCCACGTCGAGGTCTCCGACGTCGAGCCGAACGTCACCATCAGCCCCGCCGCGTGCCACGTCGTCCCCGACGTCAGCTTGTCGCGCTCGAGGAGCACGACATCCTTCCACCCCGCGTGCGCGAGGTGGTAGGCGACCGAGCAACCGATGATGCCGCCGCCGACGATGACGACGCGGGCGCGAGCAGGAACGCTGGGAGCAGACATCGCCGGCAATCTACCGCGACACCCACTCCGGAATGGTCGTAACAGCCGATCACTTCGGCTGTTCTGCGAGCTACTTCAAGTGCTTCGCGAGGCAGAGGCCGGCTTCCATCATGGTGCCGGCGATCTTCTTCTGGGTCGCCTCGTCGGGCTCCTTGTCGCCGAACTCCTTCGCGAGGTCCTCGACGGCGTCGTCCATCTTCTTGTTGACGGCCTCGGCGCACGCCTTGTCGGTGCAGGCGCACGCTTCGTCCTTGAGCTTGTCGAGCTTGTCCGAGCCCTTGCTGCCGCAGGCGCCGAGGGCGAGGAGGGTCGACATCACCAGCATGTTGATCTTGGTCATGCGCGTCAGGACGGAGCCGCCCCGACCACGTCGCGTCGCACGTGACCGATAGTTCGAGCCTAGGGGGGCGGCACGATCGGTGCGGTCGGACCGCCGGAACCGGCGCCCGGCTTCGGCGTCTCGGGCTTCTGAACGAGCTTGCTTCGGTCCGCCGCCATCACCGACTCGAACCGGCTCTTGTCGATCTGGGTGGCTCGCTCGACGCCGCGCTGCTTGATCCAGTAGGTCGGTCCGTTCTCGACGACGTCGAACACGACGGTCTTGCCATCCTTCCTGGTCGCGGTGATCGTCGCCGCCGGCTTGCTGGCGTCGAGCTTCGGATCGGCGGGCTCGGCGCTGATCTGCGCGACGTCGGAAACGATGGTGTCGATCATATAGATATCGAGCGTCTCGCCTGCGAGCGCGACCGGCGCGCCATCGATCGCGAGCCGCCAGGTGCGCGGCGGTGCCGCCGAGTCGCTGCCACTGCCACTGCCACTGCCGGCAGCCGGGGTCGCGACCGTCCGATCGAGCTCGATCTTCGTCGCGCCGCGCACGATCTCGATCTTGTCGATGTCGTCGCGCGGGATGTCGCTGTAGCTCGGGAACACCCAGTCGCGCGGCACGCTCGACAGCGCACCGACCGGCACGCCGCTCGCGCCGAGCACGCGGTCGTCGCCGCCGACCCGCAGCGCCGTGCGCCGCGATCGAGTGGCGCCGACGAACAGCGTGGTGTCCTTGCCGCCGGCGGTGATCACCAGCTTCTTCTCGAAGTCGTTGTCGGCGACCCCGAGCTGCCTGTGCTTCACCGCCGAGGTGGCGAGTGGATCGCCGGCGGTCAGCTTGGCCAGTGGCGCGAGCGCGGCCTCGACCTTCGCCGGATCGACCGGGTAGTCCCACTGCGACGCGAGCACCCAGTCCGAGCCCTTCTTCACCAGATCGATGCCCTTGTCGGGGCCGTTCTCGAAGACCTGGAGGCGCGTCACCTGTGCGGCGTCGAAGCCGGCGAGCACCGGTGTCTGGGCGAGCTCGACGCTGCCGCCGCTGCGCGTGGCCACGAAGAACGCGAGCACGAGCTGCGCGGCGGCGAGCCCGATCAAGACCTTGTTGAGGCGAGTCACGACGACCTCCTGGGCGAGATCACCGGCTGCACCCGCGAGCGGCGCAGCAGCGGGAACGCGATCGCGATCGTCAGCAAGATGACCGCGATCATGATGTTGACGATCTTCCACTGCGTGTGAGCGTCGGGTTCGATCGTCAGCGAGTGAGAGCCCGCGGTGGCGGAGCGGATCGATAGCAGGTCGGTATCCTCGGTCGCCCAGTCGACGGCGTTGTGGACCAGGTTGAGGTTGGACAGCGCGAGCTCCTGCTCGAACTGCGCCGCGTGCTGGAGCAACGCATCGGTGACGAACACCGACGAGCCGAACACCACCACGCGGGCATCTGCCGGCAGCTTGTCCTGCAGGCTGCTCTTGTCCGCGCTCTCGGGCGCGGCGAACGTGACGGCCGCCGCGAGCATGCGCGAGGTCTGCTCCCCTTGCGGCGGGAAGCCGCTCTCGGAGGGCTCGCTCGAGAGCGATGACGACAGCCACGATGAATCCGACGAGCGGAGCAACTCCTCGACGACGACGCGATCCGGCTTCTCCTCGACGCTGACCGGCGACGCGAAGTGCATCACCGAGCCGGGCAAGCCACCGGTGATCAGCGACGAGCCGACCTGCGAGCCGACCACGCGGACGAAGAACGGATACGGCACGTTCTCGACCTCCTGGACGATCATGCCGCCACCGAGATCGCGCGCCCGCGGCAGCGGGAAGGTGTCGTTCTTGGTGTCGAGCACCAGCTTGTCGTCGATCGTGATGCCCCAGCTCTCGAACAGCTTCTCGAGGCCGGTGGTGACGCGCTCGATCGCGATCCCGGTCGGGCTCGGCGCCAGCCGGAAGCGTCCGCCGAGCACGACGAGCGACCCGCCGCGATTCGCGAACGCCTCGACGAAGCCGGCGGCCTTGTCGTCGAGGTTCGCCGGTCCCGCGAGGATCAGCACGTCGACATCGCTCGGCACCGCCGCCGCGAGATCGACATCCTTGACGTCGTAGTCACCGGCGAGCGCCTCGCGCAGCTTGTTGAACGTCTGCGGTGGTGGCATCTGGCGCGGCATGCCGCCCATGGGGTCAGGCGGCATCGCCGGTGCGCGCGGCGTCCAGATGCCGACGGTGCGCGTGAAGCCCGGAGCGCCGCGCTTGAGGCCGTCGATGATCGTCGCCTTGAGCGCCTTGTCGTCGGCCGTCTCGGGCGGCATCACGCGCACCAGCTTGCCGGCGATCTCGATCACGAACTGGAAGTAGTAGACCTGGCCGCTGGTCAGGTCCGGCGCGGGGCGAATGCCATAGGTCTTGTAGAGCTCGATCATCTCGGGCTCGGTCTTCGGCGCGACGTTGACCACCTCGAGCTTGCCGCCGGACTCCTTGGTCAGCTCCTTGACGACCTTGTCGAGCTTGCCCGGCATGTCCTTCATCGCGGCGGGCAGCGTGTCGGGCGTGATGTACGCGGTCAGCTTGATCTTGCCGGGCGTCGAGGCGAACAGCGAATCGACGCTCTGGAAGCTCTGCACGACCTTCTTGATCGACTTGGTGATCTCGTACTCGTTGTTGCCGAGCGTGATCTCGTTGTTGTTGATGTCGAGCTGGCGGACCTGGATCAGCTGCATCAGGTCGATCACCTCGTGCTGGTCGCCGTACTCGACCGCGATCGAGAAGTACGAGTTGACCACCGAGCGCTGGTTCGCCGTCGCGAACGCGATCGGCTTCGGCTCGATATCGAACCGCTCCTTGGCATCGCGCTTCACCGCGGGGTTGTCGGTCGGGTCGACGATCTCGAGCTTGACGTTGTCGCCGCCGGCGGCCTTGTACTCCTCGAGCAGATCGACGAGCTGCGGGATCAGCGGCTCGAGCTCGGGGTGGGTGACCTCGCTGAAGTAACCGTGGATCACCAGCTGCTGGTCGAGCGAGCTCAACACATCGCGCGTGCTTCGCGACAGGCTGTACGCGCCGTCCTGGGTGAGGTCGATGCGCGCGCTGCGCACCGGCGACAGCCAGATCACGAGCAGGATCGCGTTCACCGCGATCAGGCCGACGGAGATCACGGTCTGCAGCCGGCGGGCACGCGCGCGCTGGGCGTTGCCCCACGACACGGCGCCGAGGATCAGCACGTTCGCCGCGAACCCGATCGCCAGGATGCCGGCGTAGAACGCGATGTCGCGCAGATCGAGCACGCCGCGCGCGACGCTCTCGAACCGCGTCGACATGCCGAACAGCCGGCCGACCGGTCCGAGGTGGCCGATCAGGCCGAGCACCGCGAACGTGCAGGCGGTGGCGATGAACGCGACGATCTGGATCCCGGTCGCCGCGGAGATGCACATGCCGATCACGAGGTACGCGGCGGACAGCAGCAGACACGCGAGGTAGCCGCCGATCACCGGGCCGACATCGAGGTTGCCCATCTGCGCGACGGTCAGCGGGATGCCGAGCGTGAGGCCGAGCGCGACCGCGATCAGCAACATGCCGCCGACGAACTTGCCGGCGACCAGCTTCCAGCGCGGCACCGGCAACGTCAGCAGCACCTCGAGCGTGCCGGCGTTGCGCTCCTCCGCCCACAGCCGCATCGACAGCGACGAGATCAGGATCGCCAGCAGCACCGGCATCCACTCGAACAGCGGCCGCAGATCGGCGAGGCCGCGGGCGAAGAACTTCTCGTACCAGAAGAACGTGAACAGCGCGCCCGCGACGAACGCGCCGAGGAAGATCCATGCGACGGCGGAGTTGAAGTAGCCGCGCAGCTCCTTCTTCGCGAGGGTCCAGATCATGAGGCCACCTGCCGGCTGGCGAGATCGCGGAACACCGCCTCGAGGGTCTTCGGATCGGGTCGCAGCTCGCCGACCTTCCAGCTCGTGCCGCGCAGCGCCTCGAACACGGCGGGACACAGGTCCGCGTCCTCGTTGCTGCTGAGCCGCCAGCGGACGAAGTCTCCCGCCTCGTCGAGCTGCTCGACGGTGCGCACGCCCTCGATCTTCTTCAGCGTGTCCTCGACGCCGGTGGCGGTCTTGTCGATCGCCACGATCGCCGCGTTCTGCTCGCGCAGATCGTCGAGGTTCGCGTTGGCGAGCAGCTGGCCGTTCATGATCACCAGCACGCGCTGCGCGGTGGCCTCGACCTCGCTGAGGATGTGCGTCGACAGCAGCACGGTGGAACGCTCGGCGAGCCGCTTGATGAGATCGCGGATCTCGACGATCTGTGCCGGGTCGAGACCGGTGGTGGGCTCGTCGAGGATCAGGATGTCGGGCTCGTGGAGGATCGCCTGCGCGATGCCGACGCGCTGGCGATAGCCCTTCGACAGCGTGCCGATCATCTGCGTGCAGCGATCCTCGAGGCCGGTCGCCTCGATCGCCGCGATCACCTTCTTCCGGCGCTCGCCTTCCGGCACCTCGCGGATCGCCGCCATCATCTCGAGGTACTCCTGCACGAGCATCTCGCGGTAGAGCGGCGCGCTCTCCGGCAGGTAGCCGATCCGGCGCTGGGCCGCGATCGGATCGGTGACCACGTCGATCCCGTGGATCTTCGCGGACCCGGCATCCGGCTCGAGGTAGCCGGTCAGGATCTTCATCAGGGTGGTCTTGCCGGCTCCGTTGGGTCCGAGCAGGCCGATGACCTCCCCCTTCTGGATCTCGAAGCTCACTCCGGTGAGCGCTCGGATCCTCCCGTAGCTTTTCGCGAGGTTCTCGATCGCTATGGCAGACATAAGAAGCCCTATCGCGGCCTCCAAAACCTGCCGAACCCTCCGCGAAATTTCAACGGCCGGAAAAAACTAATGTCCCAGGCCGGCCTCGTAGACCTGCACGTCAGACGTGCACGTGCACGTGCTCGTGCTCGTGCTCGGAATCAGGACCTCCATTCCCGGCCCGAATTCCGGAAGGCGCGCAAGGAATGGAGCGGCCAGGGGTAGGCGAGGACCTCCCTCCTTTCGAGCCCGTTCCAACCAATGTACTAACCAACTTCGTTCGAACGTTTGTTGGAACCAGGCCCACACGAGAGAGGCCGGTCGAGAGCTCACGAGAGAGGTTGGTCGGGAGTTTTGCCGAAGGTCCGGCTGGCGGACGCCCGACCCGCACTCCCAGGCGGCACCTCTCGCACCGTTCGCGATCGAGATCGTCGAGACCGACCCGTCGCCCGAACCGCACGTCGAGATCGTGTTCACCACGACGTACTGGGCCGGCCCGCAGGTAGCACACAGATCGTTCCCGACGGTTGCATGCGGCACCAGCTCGATCTCGTGTTCGGTGATGCGATTCCCACCGATGTCGTGCCGGTCAGATGGCCCTCGTCGGCTACGCGCAGATGACCGCGACCTGTCGTTCGGTGACAACTGCCTCGACTTCCTGAACCGGCAGGCCGATTGCGCGCCTGAGCGAGCCTCGTCGACGAGAAGTCGCTTGCGTCGATACGCTCGTCCAGCCGACGAAGAACACGTTCGCAGCGATGACCGCCGCGCATCCCGCCTGCTTCTTAGAAGGGTGCCGGCGCTTCGATCGCGAGCAACTCGCCGGTGTGCGGATGCGTTAGCGTCAACGCCTCGGCGTGGAGGAGCAGGCGTGGCTCGTCGTGCGCGACCCGCGAGTACAAGCGATCGCCGACGATCGGTGCATCGAGGCCCAGCGGATGTGCGGCGTGCACGCGGAGCTGGTGCGTACGTCCGGTGCGCGGGAACAGCGCGACGCGGGTGCGGCCATCGCGACGTTCGAGGGCTCGCCAGGCGGTGATCGCCGGCTTGCCGTGGACGGGATCGACGATCTGGCGCGGTCGATCATCGATGTCGACGCGAAGGGCAAGCTCGATCGCGCCCTCGCCGGTAGCGAGCTCGCGCGATACCCAGGCGATATAGCGCTTCTCGATCCGGCGCTCCTCGAACTGGCGCTGCAGCGCACCGTACGTCGCCTGATCCTTCGCCGCGATGATGAGACCGCTGGTGTCGAGGTCGAGACGATGGGCGACGAGCAGCTCGGGATGATGCACGCGAAGCCGCGCTTGCACGCAGTCGGCGAGCGCCTCGCCGCGGCCCGGCACGGAGAGCAGACCGACCGGTTTGTCGACGACGATCAGCCAGTCATCCTCGAACACGATGCGTGGCTCGTCGGGACCGACGATCGAGCCGAAGACCGGCAGCGGGTCGCTGGCCAGACCACCGAGTGCGTGACTCAGGATCGGACCGCACTTGCCGCGACACGCCGGGTACAGGACGCCGTCGTGGCGATCGCCGGTGGGCGAGGGCGCGCCGCACCACACCTCGGCGAAGGCGATCGGCTGCAACCGCTCGCGATACGCGTGTGCGAGGAGCTTCGGCGCCGCGCAATCGCCGGCACCGCCCGGTGGTTCGGCGGGATGAAAGATGTCGCGCAGCGAGCGCAGCTCGCCGCGTGCGTTGGCGAACCGATAGGTGTCGTGGATCGCGATCAGGAGCTCGCGCGAGCGCGCGGCCTTGCGCTTCTCGATCGCGCGTCGCTCGTCGGCGAGACTCGTCAGCGCGGTGGCGAGTGGCGTGCGAGCCGCGTGCTGCGCCGCCATCAGGCGCTTCTTCTCGGCACCGTCGGCACGGCTGAGCTGGTTCAAGGCGTGGAGCTCGGTCGCGTCCGCCGCGGTGGCGCGTGCCTGGTGTCGCGCTTCGCGGTTCGCGGCGAGGCGTTCCGTCAGCTCCGACAGCTCGACGCGAAGCGTTGCCTCCAGCACCTCGAGCTCGCGACGCAGAGGCGCGATGCGCGCGTCGATCGCGACCAGCTCGGCGTCGAACGCGGCCATCTCGGCCTCCCCCGCCGGCCAGAACGTCTCGCGCAGCTCGTACTCGAACGCCGGGGGTGCGTAACCGTCGACGAACCAGGTACCGCCGAGCATGCCGGAGAACGCGCGCAGGTAGCCGGCGCGGCCATCGGGCGCCTGCACCACCAGCACGCCGAACATCTTGCCGTCGGTGGCGAGCTCCGGAAACCGTGCAACATCGCGTCGCAACTCCTCGATCGCACGCAGCGCGAGTGAATGCGGCGGCATCGCGAACGGGCTCGGGACGCGATCCGGCAGCGCAGCCGGCTGCGGATCGAAGAACGTCACGAGCACGCCGGCAGGATAGCGCGCGGCGCGTCTCAGTCCTTGACGGTCTCGCCGAGCGGAGCTTCGTAGCCGACCATCAGCTGGAACAGCTTCGCGATGTCCTGCATCTTCTTCGGGCGCTCGGCCGGATTCTTCTCGAGCATGCGCGCGATCAGACGATCGAGGCTCGCACTCGCATCGGGCACGAACGACCGCAGGTTCGGCGGCGCATCCTTGACGTGCTTGCCGCGCACCGTGTCCCAGCTATCGCCGAGGAACACCGGGCGCTGACAACCGAGCTCGAACGCGATGCAGCCGAGCGCGTACGCATCGATCCGCCAGTCGGGCTTGCTGCCCTGACCCTGCTCGGGCGCGAGATAACCGGGATGGCCGAGCTGCGGCATCGCCGACACCAGCTTGCCGTGCGCGAAATCGACGACGACGATGCGCTCGCCGCTCGCGCGATCGGGATCCTTGACGATGAACAGATTGCTCGGCTTGACGTTGTTGTGAATCACGCCGCGGGCGGCGGCGGCGACCAGCGCATTCGCGGTCTGCTCGATGATGTCGGCGAGCTGCGTGGTCGAGTGACGGCCGTAGGCGATCCGCTGCGTCAGCGTCTCGCCATCGACGTAGTCGCGGATCATGTACGCCTGGCCGTTCTGCAGATGGTTGGCGTCGTAGATCCGGGCGATCGCGGTGTGGGCTAGGTTCGAGATCGCACGCGCTTCCTCGACCGCCTGCAGAAACAGCGCGCCGGAGACCTCGGGGCGGAACAGCTTGATGGTGACGCGACCGCCCGTCTCGTCGTGCGTGGCGGCCCAGCTCTCACCGAAGCTCCCCGAACCGAGCCGCGCCTGAATTCGGAATTTACCGATCGCCGCACCGAGCATGATCGGGATCGACGCTATCACGAGGCCGCCCGGGAGTGCCGTGCTCCCGGGCTATTCGAGCTTGTCGAGGGCGGCGTCGGCGTCGTCGATCGACCCGACCTGGGCGCGCAGCTTCTCCCACGGGTTGCCGCGGCGGTCGATCCGCTTCTTGACGTCGCGGAGCTTGAAGCCGTTCGCCGCGAGCGCCGGATCCTCGACTTCATCCCAGCCGATCGGCATCGAGATCGGCGCACCCGGCCGGCCGCGCAGGGACCACGGGGCGATCAGCGTCGCGCCGAGGGCATTGCGCAAGGTATCGAGGAACAACCGGCCCTTGCGGTCCTTCTTGTAGAACTCGAGCGTGACCTTGTCGGGGTAGCGATCGCACAACAGCTTCGCGACCCGGTGGCAGAACTGGGAGACCTCGCCGAACGTCGACCGGCCGTCGAGCGGCACCACGACGTGAAGGCCCTTGCTGCCCGTGGTCTTGACGAACACCGGCAGCCCGAGCTCGTCGAACAGCTCGCGCAGGTGAAGCGCGGTCTCGCGCACGAGGTCGAACCGCCCTTCCGGTGGGTCAAGATCGAAGACCAGCAGGTCGGGGTACTCCGGCTGCTCGCGGCGGCTCGGCCAGATGTGAAACGCGATCGAGCCCTGGTTCGCGAGGTAGACCAGCCCGGCGGTGTTGTCGATGATCGGATAGACGACGCGCGTCTTCGCGCCGAGCTCTTCCTTGTCCAGCCACGCCGGGTAGTGCTTCTGATAGTGCTTCTGGAAGAAGCCGCTCGAGTCGATGCCCTTGGTGTAGCGCTCGACGGAGATCGGCCGCTGCTCGATCTCGGGAAGCATGAAGTCGGCGACGGTGAAGTAGTAGTGGATGACTTCCGACTTCTTGATCCCGCTATCGGGGAACATCACGCGATCGACGTTGGTGCATGTCACCGTGATGTCGCCGAACACGAACTCGAGGCCGCTCGGCTCGTCGGCGTCGGCCTTCTTCTTCCGCGTCGCCACGCGGCGAGCATAGACTACGCCGCGTCTTTCTCGTACCTCCCCGGGCCCGCGACCTTGCCCTCGAGCAGCTGGCGCGCGAGCTCGGGGTGCTTCATCAGCTCGTCGGTGGCGAGGTCGAGGTTCTGCGCGTCGAGCGAGCGAATCTGGCGCTCGACATCGAGGTAGATGGCGAACATCCGGTTGATCTCGTCCTGGCGCGCATCGGGCACGAACATGTCGCCGGGCAGCTGGATCGCGACCAGCTCGGCGCGCGTCATGCCGCTCGTCAGCATCCAGTCGAGCACCTCGCCGGACTCGACGTCGGCGAGCTTGATCTCGACGTTCGCCTTGCCGACGCGGATGGCCGCATCGCGACCCCAGTCCTTGCTGATCAGCGTGGCAGCCGCGCAGAGGTTGCCGTTGTCGTCGACCCAGACGTGGCGGAAGCCACCGCCCGGAAGCTGGTTGACCGGGTAGACCAGCGCGTCGCGGTAGGCGAGAAAGTGGTTGAACGTCTCGGCGCGCCGAGCGGCGAGCTTCGCGCGCACCGCAGCTCGATCGAGGCGCTCTTGCCCGAGCTTGGTCTCTTTCACCACCACACCCGGCTTTGCAGGCTGGACGTTGGCATGGGCACCGCTGACCGCGCAGGCGCCGAACGACAGGGATAGCGCGACGAAAGCTAACTTGAGGCGAGTCATCTGATTTCTCCGATTGGGGTGACTCGCACTTCGACGCACGACCACTCGTCGCGGTCTCGAAATCTTCGCGTGTAAGCCCGCGCGAACCGCGTCGTTGCGGGTGCTAATCGGGAACCATCTGCAGCCCGATCGAGAACGACGCTTCGGTCGATTCGCCATCGCGATCCTTCGGGATCGGGAACCGCCAGCCGCTCATCATGCCGTCGAGGCACGTGTCGACCTCCTTCACGAACCCGTTCGCCTTCGGATTCACTGCGCGTCCTGTCTCGTTGACGGTGAACGACAGGATGATCCTGCCGCGCGCCGCCGGATCCTGTCTCAGGTAGGTCTTGTAGCAGCGCTTGATGCCGGCCATGTACGCCGCCAGGATCTTGCCGACGACGGCATCCGGCGTCAGCGTGCTCTCGTCGAACGCTTGCTTGCTCGACACGGTGACGCGCCCGCGCGGCGTGTCGTCGGAGCGGCCGCCAGTCGCATCGACGGCTCCAGGCGCGTCGACCTTCGGGCCGGCTCCGGTGGAGACGCGTGCAGCGCCGTCGCTACGCGCTCCGCGTCCGGTGCCGCCGCCGACCACCACCTGCTTCCCGCTGTCCTTGACGTCCTCGATCATCGATCCGAGATCCGCTCCGGGCCGGCGCCTCGACATGTCGCCCACGATCGAATCGCTCACGCTGTCGGCGGTCAGCAGATCCGCGATCCGTGCCGCATTCTCCTCGGAGATCGCGACGGTGTCGCGCCGCGGAGCCGGTGCGGCTGCATCCACGGGTGCCGCCGCATCCGCCGGTGCGTTCGCGATCGCGGCCGCATCGTTCGGCGTCGTCGCGAGCGAGGCATCGGGTGTGACGACCACCGGCGCGGTGGCGGTCGACGAGCCCGAGCCCGACGAAGTCTCGACGCCGCCGGCCTTCTCGCAACCGACCACCAGGAAGACGACGAGCAGGACGCGCATCCCTCGACGCTAGCAGCCCGGTCAGTCAGGAACCATCGATCTCGAACGCGGCCGGCGAACAGACATGTCCACAGCGGCGATCCGCAACTCAGCGCCGACCGATGGCCGCGAAGTCGATGAAGCCGCGCATCGGCTCGGTGTCGATCAGCTTGACCTTGATCCGATCGCCGACATCGAGCCCCTCCTCGCCGCGCACCACGCGACCTTCGGCGGGCGGTCGCAACAGGCGCGCGAACGTGCCCTTGTCGGCGACGCCGGTGACGATCGCGTCGAAGGTGTCGCCGATCCGCGGCGTCAGCAGCACGGCGGCGGCGATCTTGCGGATCTGCCGCTCGACCTTGCGGATCGCGTTCTCGCGCTCGGTGCAGTGGGCGGCGAGCGCGAGCAGCTCGTCATCGCTGTAGGGCACCCGCTGCTTGGCCGCCACGGCCTTGAGCAAGCGCTGCGTGATCAGATCGGGATAGCGGCGGTTCGGTGCGGTCGAGTGCGCGTAGTCGTCGACGGCGAGCCCGAAGTGACCGGTGTCCGGATCGGTCGCGCGCTGGAGCGCGTACTCGCCGGGACCGATCAGCTTGACGATCGACAGCGACAGATCGCCGAACCGCTGCGGGTCGGCCTTCTTGCGCGCCAGCAAGAAATCCGCGAGCGCGCCGGCATCGGGCGACGGCGGCAGCTTGTGGCCGAGCTCGAACGCGAGCTCGACGATGCGCGACCATCGCTTCGGTGCGCGGACCACGCGCCGGATCGACGACGCGCCGTGGGTCTCGAGGAAGCGCGCGGTCGCGCCGTTCGCGGCGATCATCAGATCCTCGATCAGCTCGCGCGCGCGATTCTTGTGGACGACCTGGAGGTCGACGATCTTGCCGTCCTTCGCGACCGGCCGCGCCTCGATGGTCTCGAAGTCGAGCGCACCGAGCTCGTAGCGGCGGCGGCGCAGGTTCTGAGCGGCCTCGTCGTGGAGCCGCAGCTGCTGCGCCATCTCGGGATCGTGCGGCCGGGCTTCCTGATCGCCCTCGAGCCAGGCGCCGACTCGCTCGTAGACGAGCTTCGCGTGATTGCGGACGCGGGCCGGAAAGATCTTGGTCTGGCGATCATCGAGCGAGCCGTCGCGACCGACGACCATCTCCGTCACCACCGCGAGCTTGTCATCGCCTTCGAGCAGCGACGTGCGCGCTTCGGAGAGCGAGATCGGGATCATCGGGAAGATGCGCACGCCCGTGTAGAGCGTGGCGGTGTTCGCGTACGCGTGGCGATCGATCGGCGAGCCCTTGGGCACGAACGCGTCGACGTCGGCGATGCCGATGCGGAGGCGAATCGAGCCGTCATCGAGGCGCTCGGCACACTCGACCTGATCGAGGTCCCGCGAGTCCTCGTTGTCGATCGACGACCACGGCAGGTGGGTCAGGTCGACGACGTCGACATCGAGATCGCGCGGGATCGTGCGCTCGATGTTCTCCGGGAAGTCTGGCTCGAAGCCGTTCTCGGCGAGTACGCGCCGCGCGACCGCGACCATGTCGAGCTCACTCATGCCGCGCTAACGTATCAGCGCGCGAGCAGCACGAACAGCACGGCCGCCACCGCAGCGAGCGGCAGCAGCACGGCGAGGGCGAGGCGAACCGGGCGAAGCGTGTCGCGATACATCGGGTAGCTCGCGACCGAACCATCGGGCATCAGCGAGATCGGTGCGATCGCGCTGCGCTCGAGCTTGTCGCGTGCCGGCGACTCATCGAGCTCCACATCGACCTCGAAGCCGGGCTGCGTGCCTTCCGCGATCGCCTCGGGCTTGCGGTTGACCAGCATCACCACGTCATCCTGTTCCGTGGTCACCTCGGTCTCGGTCGTCGCGCGGTCGGTGATGATCTTGCGTGTCTGATGAACCAGCTTGAGCAGCTTCGAGTTCTTGAGCTCTCTTGTCGGCGCGCACCACTCACCTTCCCCGAGCACGTTCTTCGAAATCGCCCCCATGAAATGAATCCTAGAAATCCGCGAGTCTCGACGCCATCGTTTCTCACGTGCGCCTGATGTTTTCACTGCGGACGCTGACTGGCGATTCGGTAACGTGCCTCGCAGTCAAACCTGGATCGTGGCGAAACTGCACGCGTGGGGTACGACGTGTAGGAACGCGGTATCGGCTCGACGACAGTGGATTCGGACCCGGGAGTGGTCAGCGGATCGACGCGGTGATCAGGCCATGAAACTGCTCGTGCGCGCAGCGATAGATCCACCCGAGGTGCGATCGACAACGACCGCAGAGGACGATCTGCCAGCTCCATCCCGGGAACCACGAGAACGCCGTCTGCGTGTCACCGATCTCGATCGCGCCCGGCGCGAGTGCATAGCAGCCGATGTGATGGACGATGCCGCCGGGGTTGACGAACGTGTGCTCGTGCGCGCCTGCCATCTCGATCTGATACGAGCGCGACGTGATGCGGTGCTCGCACGCGACGCACACCACGGCGTCGTCATCGCCGGTGGTCTTGCTCTGCTCGGTGGTGGATTGCTCCTTTGCCACGCCGGACGTGTACCATCGCGCCATGCGCCGGTTTGCGTTGATCGTGGTGATGCTCGGGGCGTGCGAGAAGAAGGCGCCGCGCTATGAAGGTCCGCTGCGCGTCGCGCTCGGCTTCGACGACGCCAACATCTACGGTGGCCTGCTCGGCAACGAGGTACTACATGTTCAGTGACCCGATGGGGCTCGCCGCGAGGCCCACGCTGTGAGGTGGCTCGCCGCGCTCGCGCTGTGTGCCGCGTGCGGCGACGACACCGACGAGCTGACGATCCGGATCGAGAACGGCACGATCCACGGCAAGCTCGACGGCAACACGCGCGCGTTCCTCGGCATCCCGTACGCCGCACCGCCGATCGACGACCTGCGCTGGCGACCGCCGCAACCCGCGCCGCCGATCGCCGGCACCCACGACGCGACCCACATCGGCGAGCAGTGTCCGCAGTCGTTCTCGATCTCCGGCGTCGGCGCCGAGGATTGCCTGTTCCTCAACGTCTGGGCGCCGCGCGACGCCGGCAGCGAGCTCCCGGTGATGGTGTGGCTGCACGGCGGCGCGTTCCTGTTCGGGAGCGCGGGCGATCCGTACTACGACGGGCGATTCCTCGCCGAGACCTACGGGATCGTGATCGTGTCGATCAACTACCGGCTCGGGCCGTTCGGCTTCCTCGCGCACCCCGAGCTCACCGCCGAGGATCCGGCGTATCCATCGTCGGGAAACTACGGCCTCGAGGATCAGCGCGCCGCGCTGCAGTGGGTGCAGCGCAACATCTCGGTGTTCGGTGGCGATCCCGCGAAGGTCACGCTGTTCGGGGAATCGGCCGGCGGCTTCTCGACCTGCGTGCACTACGCGTTTCCACGCGACGACGCCGCCGGTGGCACCGAGAACCTGTTCCGCGCCGCGATCAGCCAGAGCGGGCTGTGCGCGTCGACGATCCCCGAGCCGACGCTCGCCGAGGCCGAGATCGCCGGCGTGCGGATCATGGAGAAGCTCGGCTGCGATTCGATCGCGTGCCTGCGCGGCAAGACGGCGAAGGAGCTGCGCGAGGCCACCGCGGTGCCACCGCGCGCCGAGCAGGATCCGGGAGGTCCGTTCTATGCCGATCCGGTGGAGATGGTGTCGACGTTGCCGAACGTCGACGGTCTGGTCATCCCGGTGTCGCTCCGCGAACGGTTCACCGGCGACGCGCTCGCCTCTCTCGCCGCGCGGCCGCTGATCCTCGGCACCAATCGCGACGAGGGCACGCTGTTCCATTCGGTGTTCTTCGCCGCGTCGGTCGGAGACGAGACCGAGTATCGCGATGCGCTCGCGCGGCGGTTCGGCGCCGCGCACGTCGACGCGATCGTCGCGCAGTATCCGGTCGCGAGCTTCGCCAGTGCCAATCGCGCGCTCGCCGAGGTCACCGGCGATGCGTTCTTTCATTGCCCGGCGCGACGCACGGCGCGTGGCGTGTCGCAGGTCGGCGGGGTCGTGTTCCAGTACAGCTTCGAGCACGCGCCCGACGAGCCGTTCCTCGACGATCTCGGCGTGTTTCACTCCTCCGAGATCCCGTTCCTGTTCCAGAGCGATGCGTTCCCGCTCGGCAAGATCGGCAGCGGGCAGGCGGTCGCCGACACGCTGCAGCGCTACTGGACGCAGTTCGCGATCACCGGCCTGCCCGACGACGGTTCGTGGCCGGCCTACGACGTCGAGACCGATCGCCACCTGATCATCGACACCGAGATCTCCGAGGGCACCGGTCTACGCGCCGCGGCGTGCGACTTCTGGGACGCGCTGCCGCTTCCCTGACGCCAGCGATCGGCTGACGGCGATGACGATGCCGATGAACACGCCGACCACGCCGCCACCGATCGCGCCCGCGACGGCGCCGACCAACCCGCCGTGCTCCTCGACGCTGTGCCGCGCCTCGGCGAACGCGCTGCCGACGATCACCGGCGCGACCACCGCCGCGACGGCGCACAGGATCAGCGTCGCGATCAACGTCGCGGCGCCGATCACGAGCCGGTTGCGCGGTGCACCGCGAAGCCTGCGCGCGCGAACCGCGAGCGGCACCGCGACCATCACGGCGCCGCCGATCAGACCGAACGCGATGAGGCCGGTACCGACGAACGGCCCGTGATACGAGCCGAACACCACCACACCGACCGCACCTGGTGCGATGCCGGCGAGCAGACCACCGAGCGCGCACGCGATCACCGGATTCGCGATCACCACCAGCCCGTGGCCGGCACGCGCGATCCGATCGGCGATCATGGTCAGCGCCTCGCAGAGCACCGCGAGCAGCACGCCGACCGCCGGCCCGTAGACCGCGAGGATCGAGGCGATGGTCACCCACGGTAGCGGCGCGTCGCGGTGATCGAGGAAGTACAGCAGCAACACGATCGCCGACGGGAGCAAGCCGGCGATCACCCCGTTGCCGAACGCCGCGGCCAGCCGTGCGCCGACGACCGACGTGCGCCGCTTGCTCGCGGGAGACCACAGCTCCCACGCGAGTTGCTCTTCCTCGTCGGCGAGGGCCCGCACGCGAGAAGCATGGAACGCGAACCTCGCGCGGCAATCGGTTTGTTTCCGATCCAGCGCTGTCCGGGGTCGGACCGCGAGCTATTTGCCGCCGCCGACCTCGATCGCCTTCTCGGCGCTCGCGGCGTCGGGGAGCAGACCGGCGGCCGGCATGCGGCGCACCAGCTCGATGTACGCCGGGTTGGCGGCGAACGCCTGGCGGAGGAACGGCGCGGCCTTGTCGAAGTCGCCGCGCGACGCCCAGGTGACGCCTTGCCAGTACGCGATCTCCGCGTGTGCCGGCTCGAGCTTGCCCGCCGCGGCGTACGCCTCGTTCGCTCCCGCGATGTCCCCGCGCTCGAGCAGCAGGTCGCCGCGGTTGAAGTGATCGTACGCACGCGCGAGGTGGACGAGCCGGCGCAGCTCGATCAGCGGAGCCGGGTGATCCTCGACCCGGAGGTCGAGCTTCTTGCCCTCCCACGCGTTCGGCGTGCGCTTGCCGGAGACCACGAGGATCGCGGCCGACTGGCAGCCGCGGATGTCACCGCCGACCTCCTGCGCCGCTTCGAGGGCGGCGAGCAGGCGCTCGGTCAGATCGCCCTTGCTGCCCTCGTAGGCGTGGCGCATCGCCGGCACCACGAGATCGTTCGCCATCAGGTTCGCCTGCACCGCGAAGCCATCGCCGGCATAACCGCCGGCGTATGCGATGCAGCGCTCGCCCGTGTAGGTCGCGGCCTTGCCGGTGGCATCGACGAAGCCGAGCTGACGTTGCGCGCGCAACCCGTCGAGCGCGACGAGCTGTCGGATCGCATCGGGCGCGCTGACACCCCTGCGCATCAGGTCGAGGCCCTTGGGCCCGTACGCCGGCTCGGCGAACGATTGCGTGGCGATCGCACCGACGCCGGGCTCGGCCCAGCTGACGATCGAGCCCACCGAGAACCAGTGCGATTGCACGGCGACGCCGAGATCACCGGTGACCGGATCGCGGGCGACGATCGAGAACGTGTTCGTCGGCCGCAGCGGCGACGTGGTGGTGCCCGTCAGCGGCGGCGTGGCCAGAAACGGCGCGGTGCCTCGACACTGCAGCGCCTTCGGGGCCTGCGCGGCCACCGCACCGTCGAGCTTGCTCTCGGTGCGACACGCGATCAGCGAGAGGGCGAGGAGAGCGCGGCGCATGACACCGCATCATACGTTCACTCGAGCGCGATCGGCGTGGTGCAGTCGCCCGCACCGCGATTGCCGGCGGCATCGACGAGGATGACGCAGAACACGGTCTCGGTGGTCGCGAGCTCCGGAACGCCGAGCCCCGCGCAGACCTCGGGCAGTGCGGTCGAGGCGATCGCGCCGACGTCGTTGACGTGGAGCTCGAGCGTGCCGGTGATGCGCTCGCCGATCACGCCATCGGGAGCGATCGCCGGGATCGCTAGCTCGGTGACGAGGTCGTCGGCGCGACAATCGTGGACCTCGGCGATGCCCTCGCCGAGATCGCCATCGCCGTCGTCGTAGCGCACGGTGATCGTGACGTCGTCGCGAGCATCGTCGTCGGGTGCCAGTGACTCGGGAGTCACGGCGGTGATCTCCACCGATGGATCCGGATCGCCATCCGCGCAGGCGGCCAGAGCGACGCAGAGGAGGAGTTTTTTCATCACTGGATCTCGATCTGGGTGGGAGAGAAGTCGAGGCCGACGATGCCGGGCGTCGCGCCGTCGATGTAGACCGCGAGCACGGTGACGGTCTGGCCGGCGGCGGAGCGCTGGGTCACGGCACCGGTCGCGTTGTTGCGGACGTCGAGCGTGGCGGGGATGGTCCAGGTGAACTTGTAGTTCAGCTTGTCGCCCTTGCCATCGGGGGCGGCGGCGTCGAACGTGGTCTGGCCGATGTGCTTGTCGTCGGGGGCGGCCGGGTTTAGGACGACGTCGTTGCCATCGCCGAGCCCGAGGATCACCGCCGCGAACGGGATCGCCGTGTCGGCCGTCTCGAAGTCCTGGACGCTGTGGCGGAGCACGAGCGTGGTGCCGGCGGAGACCTGGATCGGTCCGGTGCCGTCGAGGCGCGTGCCGCTGTTGTTGAAGATCGCGATCTCGGGGCGCCGCGGTGGATTGTTGAGCAGCGGTGCCGGATCCGCGCCCGGTGAGCGCAGGGCACCGCCGTCGATCCAGGCCTCGAGCTCGGCGATGTCGGCCTCGTCGAGCGGCTCGGCGCCGAGCGGCATCTGTGTGGCGACGCCGTTGCGGTTGCGGATCTTGTCGATGAACAAGCTCGCCGACGAATCGCCCGCCTCGACGCGCAGCCGATCAGACTTCTCGATGCCGGGGCGATTGACCAGGTACTCGTAGGTCAGCGCCGGCGTCGACAGGTTCGGCTCGAACTGACCGTTGTGACAGAGCCCCGGTTGACCCGAGCAGCGCTGCGCGATGATCCGCTCGTGCAGATCGTCGAGCGAGCCGGGCTCGGCCTCGCTGGTGATCGACGCGAGTGGATCGGTGTCCTCGACGGGATCCGGTGGATCGCCACCGGTGCTATCGCTGCCGCAGGCGGCGAGGAAGATCGCGGTGTAGAGGAGGGGCTTCACGCGAACGCCTCCCCGATCACGAGGCCGGGCCGGGCATCGACCGCGTCGAGCTCGGACTTCAGCTTCTGATCGTGACCGAGCACGCTCATCGCCGTCATCACGGCATCGATCGTCTCGTACCTGCCCGACGTGCGCCCGGCCTGCGAGATGCCGGTCGGGGCGATCACCTCGCCCGCCTTGATGTCGGGACCGAGGGCGAGCATCCAGACGTCGCGGTCGCCGTCGTCGCCCTGGCCGTGGTCGATGCCGGAGCGGCCGAGCGAGTCGGGGTTGTTGCCGTTGGAGAACAGATGGCGGCCATGCTCGGGCAACACGATCATCGTCGTGTTCGCCGCGAGCTCGGCATCCGACTGGATGAACTCCCACAGGTGCCGCACGCACGCGTCGGCGATCTGCTGGCCGCGGAGGTAACCGTTGAAGTCGGCGTGACAGACGTCGACATCGAGGAGCGTGATCGCCATGACCGATGGCCGGAACTTCTGCAGCACGCGCTCGGCGTGGAACACGGTGATCGCGTCGGGCGTGCCATCGATCGAGTTGTCCTGGTTGCGCAGGCCGATGCCGAAGCTGTCGGAGAAGAACTTGTCGTACGTGGTGTCCGAATAGATCTCCGCCAGGTGTGACTGCACCGCGGCGTTGTCGATCGACGACAGGTGCACGTTGGCGTCGTCCGCCGCGTACGGTGCGGTGTTGCCGTCGAGGACGCGCGTCATCCGGCCGACCGCCGCATCCTCCGCGTTGTCGAGCGGGATCGCGGGCAGCCCGGGGTTCTGCTGCGTCAGGTTCAGCGTCCGCTTGCCGCTGGTGATGATCGGCACGAGCGGCGACATCACGCCGGGCGGCTGCAGGTACACGCCGGCGAACTGGTTACCGTATCCCGGAGCACCGCTCGCGATCAGCGCGCGATAGAAGCCGCCGATCTGCGAGATGTACCAGGTGTCCGACGCCGGCATGTTCGTGGCCTGGCGATGGAGCTCGAAGATCGTCGGCACCGGCAGACGTGCATCGGCGCGGTTCTCGAGCTGGTTGTAGAAGCCCGACAGCAAGCAGCCGTGACCTTGCAGATGGCCCGGAGGTGCGTTGCCGGAGTTGTCGCCGTAGCGGAGGTTGGTGATCAACGTGCCCTGGGTGTGGAGCGGCGTCGACAGCGGCGCGGGGCGCGCGATCGGCCGAACCAGCTGCGCGTACTCGGGCGCGATGGTCGGCTCGGGTTGCGACCCCGAGACGCCGAAGCCCGTCACCAGTGGCGTGCGGCCGAACAGGTTCGGCATCGTCGCGCCCTCGGCCATGCCGAGCGATTCGCGCAGGCGAAGCCCGCCGCCGATGCCGACGATCACGACGCGCTTGCCGTTCCCGGCGGCATGGGCTTGCTTGACCTTGATCAGCGGTGACAGCGCGCTGGTCGCCGCGGCAGCACCGAGACCTGCGAGCGCTCCCTGAAGGAAGTTTCTTCGGTTCATGGGAGGCTCCTCACTGGCTCTGGTACTCGCGCGATCCGATGATCGCGCGGATGATGGCTTTCGGGCCGACCGCCGCATCGGTCTCCCACTCGTTGACGAACAGCTGGAGCTCGTACGGGTTCGGCTCGCGGCCGAGCAGCTTGCGGAACTGCTCGGCGATGAACGCGCGCGGCTCGACGTCGGCCTTCGCCGGCAGCGAGATCTCGTCGCCGGAGAGCAGGCCGTTCGCGATCAGGTTTCGCATCGGCTGCGAATCGCCGATGCCTTCGAGGACGGACACCAGCTGCGCCTCCTCGTCGAGCGGCAGCCGGAACTGCTCCTCGCCGTTGAACTGGAGCGAGAAGTCGTACGACTCCGGCGAGCGGCCCAGCAGGTCGGCATAGATCGAGCGCACGAACTGGTTCGAGTTCTTCGCGCGCGGCTCGCGGCCGCCTTCCTCGTCACCCGCGGTGGCGGGGTTGTAGTCGTAGGTCTCGGTGCAGCCGACGGCCAGCAGCAAGACGATGGCGAGCGCTCTCATTGGTCGAAGTACTCCCGCGACGAGACGACCGCGCGCACGACGTCGCGCAGATCCGGCTCTCCCGCATCGAGGGTGGCGGTGAAGTGAGCGAGCTCGACAGGCGCGACCGCGCGCGCGAGATAGCGCTCGAACACGCGGCGGACGATCGCCTCGCGGTAGACCTCGCTGCCGAACACGATGTCGACGAGGTCGGCGTAGTCGGCGCCGTGGCGGTGGAACAGCAGCCCCGCCGGCGAGCCCGGAAGGATCGCGCCGAAGATCATCGACCGGCCGTTCTCGATCTCGTCGGGCTCGGCGGGACGCGACAGGAAGTCATCGAACAGCGTGCGCACGCGCGTCTCGGGTGCGCCCGCGAGCGCGAAGTACCCGAACGCGGCGGCGTAGCGGCGCTCGATCGCGGAGCTCGCCACGCCATCGGAGAAGTCGATCGGCGTCAGCCGCAGATTCTCGCGCTCCTCGAAGTAAACGCCCATCACCGGGCAGTTGCACGCGCACGAATCGGCGCCGGTGCACGACAGACAGGCCGGGTCGGTGCCGCGAATGATCCCGCACACCAGGTCGTACTGCTCCTCGAGCGTGTTGCCGCCGAAGATCGTGTTCTCGAGCTCCTCGGTCCACACGGTCGCGAACTCCGAGCTGGCGATCAGCTCGTCGACGAGCTCGCCGCGCGCGGTGGCGGTGTTGCCGGCTCCCTGTAGCCGGGTGGTCGCGGTCGCGAGCTCGTCATCGGTCGGCGCGCGGCCGTTGAGGTCGAGGTAGACGTGGCGCAGATAGCGCTGGATCTCGGCCTCGGTGTCGACGGAGCCACCGATCGGCTGCTGGCCGCCGTGGGTGTCGTTGCAGGCTGCGAGGCACAGCACCGCGACGACGTGTCGTAGTTGGACCATTCTGGCTTCTCCCCTCAGGCGTGGGCTGCAACGGCAAGGCCACCCCGACTCGCTGACAGTTCGGGCGGTTGAGCGATCGGCTCCTACAGTCCGCCGTAGGATTCGGAGATCCGGCGGCGGTTAAACCCGACATCGCAGAAACTCTGTTCAGGTGCGATGTCGGCCCGCGGCCCCGTCCGAGTTCCTCCGATTTTCAGCTTCGCCGGGTCGTGAGACCGTCGTCCTTGGGGGAAACGTATGAAGTACGTCTTGATGCTGCTCGTGGTGGCGAGCACGGCGTCTGCCGATACCAGCGAAGTGAAGGCCAGCGACACGAAGGCGTGGCTCGACGTGTTCGACAAGATCGTCGATGCCGTTGTCATGCATCGCGCGGACTGCCGGACGATGGCCGGCGATCTCGAGGCGATCATCACGGTCAGCCAGCCGACGATCAGAGCGGTGCGCGATGCCAAGGCCGCGGGCAAGAAGCTCCCGCAGTCCGCCGCGCAGCACATGATCGATGGCTCGCGGCGAATGATCGCGTCGCTCGACAAGTGCGGTCGCGACGAGAAGGTCAGCGCGGCGTTCGCGCGGATCGATCTCGGCGGTCGCGCGCGCTGACTACCCCGGCGCGGCCCCAACAAAATGTTGACCCGATCGCGTGGTCGCGACACGGTGCGCGGGCATGTGCTTGCAGGTGGTCGTGTGGAACTCGGATGCTCGGTGCAAACCGGAGCTCGAGGTGGAGATCGAGATCGTGACGAGCGAGCTCGACGTGCCGGGCTTCTTCCATGCGCGGTTCGCGTCGGAGCTCGAGGTCGAGCTCGAGATCATCGACGGGCTCGACGTGCCTGCCGTGTGCGTCGCGCAGTTCGATGACCGCCTGGAGATCGAGCTTGTCGACGAAGAGCACGAGTGGGTCGGGGGTGACGAGGTCGTCGCGCTCGACGACTACACGGTCTACGACGAGCCACCTCGCGGCTACGCCGAGGCGTTTCGACTCGCGGTGTGAAACCTCGCTGATCGCCGGCGAGTAACCGCTACTCGGACGATTCCGGCGGCGGCTCTTGCTTGTTGATCGCCTCGTGAATCTGCGTGGCGGTCACGCCCGACTCGAGCATGCAGGTCGCGAGCTTCTTCGCCGACGCGGCAGCCTTCTGCTCGTCGGCCTTGACGTTCTTGGCATCGCGCAGCTTCGCGAGATCGGCGAGCACCGCGCGGCCGCACGCGGCATCCTTCTTCGCCGCGCAATCGCAGGCGCGCTTCTCGAGCGCCTGGACCTCTTCGGTGACGTCCGTCTTGCAGGCGATCAACAGAAGAGCGGCGAGGGCGAAGCGCATCCAGGAGTTCGTAACACGGTCATTGTTGGCCCGCTCGTTTATCGCGCGTGAACCACCACGCCCACAGCGCCCAGCGAGGCCGGCGCCCACCATGACGACGGTGAACAGCCAGCGGAAGATCGTCTTGACCCGCATCAGAACGCGTAGGTCTTGAAGAATTCCCACTCGAGCTGGGTGGCGCTCGCCTTCTCGGGGCACGAGTAGATGCCGGCGCTGGCGTTGCCGCCGGCCCAGCAGTGACCCATGCCATCGAAGGTGCAGAGCTCGACCTGGCCATCGGCGGGGCAGCCCTCGTAGTGGAAGCAGGTGCCGCCGGTGACCGCGCGTGAGGTGGTGGTGAGCGAGCAGCCGTTCTTCTCTGCCCACGCATCGGCGGCGGGTGTCACGCCGATCACCGGGTTGGCATTCGGATCGTTGCAGCCCGCGGGAACCAGCGGATCGCTCGCGCCGTGGAAGATGATGATCGGGCGGCGAGCGTTCGCGCAGCTATCGAGCGCGTGGGTGCCGCCGGAGTGCGGTGCGACGGCGCGAAAATCGCTCCGCATGCAGCCGATGTGGTGCGAGAAGTAGCCGCCCATCGAGAACCCGGTGGCGTAGATGTGCTCGGCGTCGAGGCACTGATCCTCGGAGATGTCGGCCTTGATGTGATCGAGCAGCGCGAAGTCATCGCCGGTCGCGATCGGTGGATTGCCCGCGAACGTGGGGCACACGTTGCTGCCGACGTTCCACGGCGCACCGAGCGAATCGGCGCCGCCCTGGCCATCGGGGAATGCGACGGCGATGCCCTCGGCATCCGCGATCGCCTCGTAATCGGTGATCTCGTGCATCTTCTCGCCCGACATCGTGTAGCCGTGATGAACGATCACGAGCGGCATCGGCGTGGTGGGCGAGGCGGCCTGCGGCAGATACACGTGATAGAGGCGGTCGAGCCCGGCGACCGTCGCGTTGCGCGTGGTGTAGCCGCGCATGCCGCCGCGCATCCCGCACGGTCCCGCATCGGGCGGGACGGTCGAGTCGGCGGGCGGTGCATCGCCACCCAGCTCGGGATCCGGTGTGCTGCCACATGCTGCCAGCACAGCGCAGAGAATCCCCGACCGGAACACGGTCGCGAATGTGCCCGCGCCTTGAACCGCGGGCAAGAGTGATTTCATCTAAGCCCCCGATGCAGGAAGCTTCCGTGATGCCGATCGCACGTCCCCGCACCGAGGAGCAGCTCGCGGCTGCGCTCGACGATGTTCGCCAGTCGCCCGCCGACGGCGGCACCATCGCGCTGATCTGCCGGCGACCCGCGAAGAACGCGCGCGAGGTCCTCGAGACCGGTCAGATCGATCTCGCGGTCGGGCTCGTCGGCGACAACTGGTCGACCAAGCCGAGCAAGAAGCTCGGCAAGCCGAACCCGAACGCGCAGCTCACGCTGATGAACATCCGCGCGGTGCGTGCGCTCGCCGACGAGAGCGAGTGGCCGCTCGCCGGCGACAACATCTACGTCGATCTCGATCTGTCGCCGGACAACCTGCCGCCCGGCACCAGGTTGATCGTCGGCGAGTCGGTGCTCGAGGTGACCGAGGATCCGCACCTCGGCTGCTCGAAGTTCACCGACCGCTTCGGCTCGGAGGCGACGAAGTGGGTCAACTCGAAGGTCGGTCGCTCGCTCAACCTGCGCGGCATCAACGCGAAGGTGGTCCAGGGCGGCGCGATCAAGCGCGGCGACACCGTCCGCAAGGCGTAGCTCGCACCGGCGCGGTGCCGTGACATGCTCGGCGGATGATTCGCATCGCACTCGTCGTTGTCGCGCTCGTCGCAGGCTCGGCCGTCGCCGCGCCCGATGCCAAGCAACTCGCGAAGGACAAGGTCACCGCGGCCGAGAAGGTCTACAAGGGCACCGTGGCAAGCATCCAGGTGGGCCGCGCCGTCGCCGAGTCGGCGTACGTGTGGTCGGTGCGCTGGCTCGATGCCGAGGTCGGTGCAGGCAAGACGATCAAGCAAGCGCTCGCCGATCACCTCGCGCGCATGACGACGCTCGAGGCCGACCTCGCGAAGGCGAAGACCGCGGGCACGGCGCACCCCGTCGATCACGAGGCCACGGTGTTCTACAAGCTCGAAGCGGAGCTGTGGGCACTGCGCGGCAAGCGCAGCTAGTTCGGATAGCGCCAGGCGTAGCCGAGGCCCTTGACCGACACGATGATCGCGGGCTTCTCGGGCTCGCGCTCGATCTTCTTGCGCAGCGTCGCGATCGCCATGTCGACCGAGCGCGTCTCGATCTCGGGCGAGACGTGAAACACGTGCTCGAGGATCTCGCGCCGCTCGACGGTGCGCTCGCGATGGCGATGCAGCCACCTGATCAGCTCGACCTCGCGCGGGGACAGCTGCACGACCTTGCCGTCGCGCACCGCCACGCATCGCGATAGATCGAACATGCAGCCATCGGCCTCGATCAGCTCCGGCAGCCTCGGCACCAGCCGCGCGCGACGGCCGAGCGCATCAACACGCGCGACCATCTGCGAGCCGGCGAACGGCACGCTCAGCGCATCGTCGGCGCCGGCACGCAGTCCCGCGACCCGGGCATCGACATCGTCGGCTACCAGCCCATCATCGGTGAGGATCAAGATCGGCAGCGCCTCGTCGCGGGCGCGCAGCAGGCCGGTGAGGTTGGTCGCGATCTGGCGCGGCCCCGCGACGATGACGACCTCCGCGTCGATGCGCTCGGGCAGTCGCGCGACCACATCGACCGTGTGCCCCTCCGAAACCAGCAGCACGCGCAGGTTCGTGCTGTGGCTGCCAGCCGGGTCGATCACCAGGATCTGCACGCACGCCATGATGCCGCATGTCCGGGCCGGACAAACGCATCACGGAAATAGGGGACGCACGGAAAATACGGACCCCATTTTCACTGCGGACTGGAAAAGGGGGACGGACCCCATTTCACGGCGGACTGAAAATAAGGGGACGGACCCCATTTCTCGGGCGTATGGCGACCGGCGGTCACGGGCTGCGTCCTGCGGAACGCGCGAGATCTCATTTTCGCGTAGCCAACCTGGCGAACTGTTGTCCGGGTTGGGGTGGCACGCCGGCTGCTCTGGATGGCTCCGTCATGTCCGCGTTCGACATCCTCTTCATCGCCGCCTGGGCCGCGTGGCTCGCGTGGGCGTGGTGGTACATCGATCGCGTGACCTCTCGAACAACGTCGCCTCGCAAAGGCGACGTTGGTCGTTTCGGCACCACGACATGACGACGACGTAAGACGACACGACGCAAACTCGAGAACGCCGATCGCCGCCCGCAGGATTCGCTCTCCTGCACGCGTCGCGATCGCAAGTCGAGCAATCACACGCATCGCGCGAAGCAACGACGCTGGCACGTCGGCTGCTCTAGCTGTGGTTGCGGCAACGACGCCGCGACAACAACAGGAGACACAGCCATGAAGACCAAGACCACCGTCACTGCCACCGACAACGTCATCGATCTCGACCAGCTCGCGCGCGTCAGCGGCGGCATGACGGTTCCGCAGCTGCCGTTCCCGTTCCCGCGGCCGAATCCGTTCCCGTTCCCGCGGCCGTTCCCGAACCCGCTGCCGAACCCGCTGCCCAATCCGCTGCCGAACCCGTTCCCGCGGCCGATTCCGCTGCTGCAGGGAGCGGCGGGTGCGGCTGCCGCGGCCGCTAGCAAGGGCGGTTCGGAGGGCAAGTAACGTATGTGGAGCGGGCCGCTCGCGGCGGCAATCCACGACGACTGACGAGCGATCGTCGTCGGCTCTGACGTGATGAGTGGTCATCACGCGAGAGGCGCCTACGATCGCCCGTCGAGCACTGCGGTACCGTGCGACTCCGTCGGGAGTTGCAAAGGGGACGAGTACGCGCAGGGCTCGGCGGGCGTTTTTTATTTTTCGGGGTAGGATGCCGGCCTCACCGGAGAAGCCTGATGAAGAAGCTCGTGCTTGCAGTGCTGGTTGTCGCGACCGTGGCGTTCGTCGCCGTGCGTCGCGGCGGCAGCGACGAATCGACCACCGAGAACACGGTCACCGAGAACAAGCTCGTCGTCGACCGGATCTGGATCGATCACATCCCGCGCAACGATCGCGACACCTTCCAGCTGTTCGTCGCGATCACCGAGCAGCCGTTCGGCATCTTCCAGGAGACCTCGCAGTGGAAGGGCCAGTACGAGCTGTTCCACTACGAGATGAGCGGTGACGAGATGCGCCTCGTCTACGGCCAGGACGGCTCGAAGGACAAGGTCAAGGCCCGCGCTCGCGAGTGCGACGAGAAGGGCATGGACTATTGCCTCGAGCTCTCGGGCGCCAGCCGCGGCGTCAAGATGTACTACTCGATGGAGGACTGGGTGATCGACGGGAGGATGGATACCCTCGACCACCTTCGCGCGCGCGTGCAGGACAAGCTGCAGCTGCCCGCCGCCGACGACTGATTGTCGAGAGGGCTGTTACGGCGGAACCGAGAGTTTCGCCGGCTGTTCCTCGCGAGCGTGATCTCGCTCGGCGGGGATTGGTTCTCGTATGTCGCGGTCGCCGATCTGGTGACCGAGCTGACGGGCCGTCCGGGCACCGCCGCGTACGTCTACGCGGCGACGGTGCTGCCGGTGTTCTTCGCGTCGCCGATCGCCGGCAAGCTGGCCGATCGCTTCGACCGCAGGAAGATCCTCGTGTTCGCGGATCTGTTCCGCGTGCCCGTGGCGCTCTCGCTGTGTCTTGCCTCGGCGTGGGGGAGCCTGCCGATCGCCGTCGCGTCGATCATCCTGCTCGGAGTCGGCGCCAGCTTCTACGACCCGATCTCCGCTGCCGCGACGCCGAACCTCGTCGAGGAGAGTGACCTCGCCACCGCGCAATCGCTGATGGGCGCGGTGTGGGGCTCGATGTTGCTGGTCGGCGCGGGGCTCGGCGGCGTGGTCGCCGAGGTGTGGGGCGCGTACACCGCGTTCGCGATCGATGGCGCGTCGTTCCTGGTGTCGGCGTGGCTGGTGTCGGGCATCACGCGGCCGATGCAGGAGCCGCGCACCGAGACCGAGGATCGCGGGCGGCTGCGCGATGTCTGGGCCTACGCGCGCAAGGACAAGGTGGTCGGGCGGTTGCTGTTCGCGAAGGGCGGCGTGTCGTGGGCGAACGGCATCGTCGGGCTGTTGCCCGGGTTCGCGCACGGCAAGTTCGCCGGCGTGCCGCTCGCCACCGGGTTGCTGTTCGCGGCGCGCGGGCTCGGCGCGTTGCTCGGGCCGCTGATCGCGCGCGGCTTCTCGGGGGCGAAGCCATCGGCGCGCGCGATCGTGGTGATGTGTGCCATCTCGACGCTCGGCTACGGCGCCTTCTACGCGGTGTTCCCGCTCGCCGAGTGGTTCTGGCTCGCGCTGATCCTGGTCGCGCTCGCCCATCTCGGCGGTGGTGCGCAGTGGTCGCTGTCGACGATCGGCCTGCAGGCGGCGACACCCGATCACCTTCGCGGTCGCGTGATGTCACTCGATTACGGGCTCGCCACGCTCGGCATCGGCACCTCTGCCATCGTCGCCGGCGCGATCGCCGACGGTGCGAACGAGGCCATCTCGACGTGGGTCCTCGCTGCGGTGGCGGGCGTTTACGGCACGATCTGGCTCGCCTGGAGCTGGCCTGCGGTTCGTGCGCATCGCGGTTCGACATCGGACTAAGATGGTCACGTGAAGGGGCTCGTCGCGCTGATCGCCATCGCCGGCTGCGACTACTCGCCGAAGCCGGGCACGCTCACCGAGTTGCCCGATGCGCCACCCGATACGCCACCGGGGCCGTGCGAGACGCTTGGCGATACGTGCGGCAACGCGACCACGATCTTCTCGTGCACCACGCTCGACGTCCCGCCGACGCAGATCGATTGCCCGTGGGGCTGCATCGACGACCCCGTGCATTGCGGCACGCTGCAGCCCTCGGGTGGTGGCGCGACCAGCGGTGATCTCGATGCCACATCGCTCGGCGAGCTCGGCGAGGTGACGCTCGCCAATGGCGCCACGATCAACGGCGACGGCGCGATCACGAACGCATCGAGCGCGAACTTCGATCACGCGCTGCGCGGCCCCAATCAAAGCATCGCGGTGTTCCGGTTCAAGAAGCTCACCATCGAGGGCGACGTGAAGCTGCTCGGATCGAAGGCGATCGTGCTGGTCTCCGACGAGCCGATCTCGATCGGCGGCGTGATCGACGCACTCGGTCCGTGCGGTGTCGATAACAGCGCGGCGCTCGCCGGTCCCGGTGGCTTCGCCGGCGGCACCACGGCGGGGGCTGCCGGTCTCGGTCCCGGTGGTGGTGGCGGCACCGGTTCGACCGTCGGCGGCGGTGGCGGCGCGAACGGCGGCAAGGGTGGCAAGGGCGGCAACGCCGGCGCCACCACCAACGGCGGCATCCCGTTCACCACGCCCGACACCATCCCGGTGCTGTTCGGTGGTCAGGGCGGCGGCGCGGGTGGTGGTGGTGGTGGCTTCGGTCGCGGCGGTGGTGGCGGTGGTGCGATCCAGCTGATCTCGAACACCGCGATCATCTTCCTCGCCGGCAGCGGCATCAACGCCGGTGGCTGCGGTGGTGACGGCGACAGCGGCGGCGGCGCCGATGGCGGTGGCGGTGGCGGTGCCGGCGGGACGATCCTCCTCGAGGCACCCGTGATCTCCGGCCCCGGCGCGCTTGCCGTCAATGGCGGCGGCGGTGGCAGCGGTGGCGAGGGACCCGGCGACACCGGCGAGCAAGGCAAGCTGTCGCGCACAGCGTCGCTCGGCCAACCCGGCGGCGACGGCGACGGCGGCAACGGTGCGTCGGGTGCCGACCTCGGCGGCAGTGCCGGCGAGGACGACTCCAACGACGGCGGCGGCGGCGGCGGTGGCATCGGCCGGATCCGGTTTCATACCCGCACCGGCGACGTCGCCGTCACCGGCGTGATGAGCCCCGCGCTCGACGACGATCCGACGACGGCCACAGCCGGTCGAGCCACGGTCGAATAGTCGCGCGTTCGCGGCACCCGACGACGAAGGCAGGTCGAGCCGCGGTCGAATATCGCGCGCCTACTCGTTCACCGGTCGGCCGGTGTCGAACCACACCTTCCAGGTGCCGTCGTCCTGCTGCTTCCAGATCGTGACGTAGGTCGACCTCCAGCTGTCCCCGGGCCTGTCGCCGGTGAACGTCGCCTTGCCGACGGTGAAGCCGACCTTGTCGCGCTTGCCACTCGCGATCGGCGTCCATGCGAGCGTGCCCGACGCGAGCAGATCCTTCATCACGTCGGAGATCGCGGCGTGGCCTTCGATCCGCTTGCCCTTGCTCAGCATGCCGCCGTCGGCTGCGAACGCGGCGAGCCAGCCGTCGATCTTGCGCGCGCGGGTATCGGCGGCGAAGTCGAGGTCGGCCTTCTCGAGCTCCGGCGCGATGTCGGGCGAGAACGGCGCGAACGTGTAGCGCTCGGCCTTGCCATCACCCGCGACGCTGGCGACAAGCCCGTTCGTCTCGCCGAGCTGGTAGCGGATCGTCTTCGGGAAGTCGTGCGCGGGATTCGCGAACGTCGCGCCGGTGGCGTCGAGCTTGTCGAGATCGAACTGCGTCGAGCCGCTGCCGCGCGGCATCGCGAAGAAGCGCAGCTTGCCATCGGGCTTGCCGGGGCCGTCGCCGTCGTCGACGATCATCACCTCGAAGGTGCCGTCCTTCGCGAGGCCGATGCCGTAGATCGCGCCGCTCGCCGCGACCCAGTACTCGTCGCCGTGATCGGCGCGCCACGAGCCGAGCCACCAGTCGAGTGGCACCAGTGCCTGCGACAGCTCCTCGGAGGGCGGCTTCGGCGGATGCGGCCGCAGTGGCTCACCCGCCGGTCTCGCGGGACCACATGCGACGAGGACCGCAAAGACCAAATGACGCATCGACCGGCGCAGTGTATCCATCCCGCATGCCGGGCGATCGCAAAGGCCACAAGGATCTACAGCTGTGCCGGCAGGTGTTCGACGCGCTCAACCTCGCGCTCGCCGATTACGACGATCCGCTGCTCGAGGATCTCGTGCTCGACTCGGTGACGCCGGCACCGAGCTCGGCGCGCGTCGAGGTGCGGTTCGTGCCGACCAACGATCAGGTCGACGTTGCCGCCGCGCTCGCGAAGCTCGAGGAGATCGCCGGCGAGCTGCGCTCCGAAGTCGCCGCCGAGGTGTCGCGTCGCAAGGTTCCCGAGCTGGTGTTCCGCGTTCAGCCGCGGCTGCCCTCGATCCCGCCGCCGGACTCGAGGCCGCCTCCCGACCCCGCTGGGTGACCTCGACGCGGTGAGCCATTACAGCGCCGCGACATCACACAGAAGCAACACCTGCAGCCGGTCCCTGGAACTGACTCGACGCCGCCTCTCGATCGCACGATCGTTCGCGCGTGACCCGGGGAATCGCTGCGCTGCTGTTCTTGATCGCGTGTGGTTCGACACCTTCCACGCCAGGTGATGACGACGTCACGCCAGACTCGTCGACCGATCCCGATCCCGATGCACCGCTCGGCGCGTGGACGACGTCGCCCGCATCGTGCAGCGAATCGCTCGCCGCGATCTACGACACGCCGGCGCAGCTTCCGGCCGACCCCGGCGCGCTCGTCCACTGCTCGCTCGGCGAGCTGCTCGATACCGCCGCCGTGCAGGCGGCGATGGCCGACGAGGGTGCGGAAGGTGTCGTCGCGCAGACCGGCGTGCGCGTCGTCAAGGTCGCGTATCGAACCTCGCGCTCCAACGGCACGCCCACGATGACGACCGCCACGATCTATCTCCCCGCCGAGCCGCGCGCGCTGCCGGCGCCGGTGATCCTCGTCGGTCGCTCGACCTCCGGCCTCGCCGACTCGTGCGCACCGTCGAAGGACGAGCTGCCCGCTGCGAACCTCGCACTGCCGTTCGCGGCGCGCGGCTTCGTCGCGGTGATGCCGGACTTCTCGGGGCTCGGTCCCGAAGGCACCCACAGCTACCTCGACAATCACGAGGCCGCGCAGCAGCTGCTCGACGGTGCGCTCGCCGCCGCTGCCCTCCAGCCCGCGGGCCTGGTCGGCGATCCGGTCGGTGCGGCCGGCTACAGCCAGGGCGGTGGCAGCGTGCTGTCGACGCAGGCGCTCGAGCACGCGCTCACCGGCAAGCGCACGATCAAGGGCGTCGCCGCGATCGCGCCCGAGTGGCCGATCTCGACGCGGTCGTTCGGCTACGAGGATGTGCTGCGCAACCCCGATCGCTTCACCGGGCTCGCCGGCCTCGCGCCGCCGACGGTCACCGTGCTGCGCCACTACGGCTTCTTGATCAACCGCATGAGCATGACCGGCGGCGAGTCGTTCCCCGCCGACGAGCGCGCCTCGATCACCAGCAGCATCAACTCGCTGTGCACGATCCCCCTCGGTGGCGCGCTCGGTGCCCAGCAGACGCGGCTCGAGGATCTCGTCGACGAGACGTTCCGCCTCCAGGTCATCGCCTGCATCGACGGCACGGCGGGCTGCACGGGGCTCGGCAAGGCGTTCCACGACTGGCTGGTCGACGACATCGTCGAGGCCGATCCGCAAGGTGCGCGCGTGCTGATCACGCAAGGCCTCGGCGATCAGGTGATGCCGGCCGCCGGCGAAGCCGCATGCGATGTCGCGAAGCTGCGCGCCGAGGGTATCGAGCCAGACATCTGCAGCGATACCACCGCGACGCACGACACCGTGCTCGAGCGCAAGATCGAGCACGTCGTCGCCTGGGTCGAGGCGGTCGCCACCGGCGCGACGCGGCCGACCTGTAGCTCGAGCACGCTGCCGAGCTGCAATCGCTGACGTCGGGCGCGTTGCTGGGGTACAGCTCGAGGCATGACGATCCGTCGCCGCGAGCTGCTCGGTAGTGCCGTCGGTGTTGCGTTGCTCGCTCGTGCCGCGCGCGGTCAACCGCGGCGTCCCGCGAAGCTCGAGCTGCCGTCGGTGATCGCCACCTGGGACTACGGCGCGGAGCTGTGCGCCGGTGCTCAGAAGGTGTTCGCCGCCGGCGGCGACCTGCTCGACGCGCTCGAGGCGGGCACGCGCATCGTCGAGGACGATCCGGAGGTTCATTCGGTCGGCTACAACGGCCTGCCGAACGAGGATGGCGTCGTCCAGCTCGATGCCTCGATCATGGATGGCCGCACGCATCGCTCCGGCTCCGTCGGCGCACTCGAGCGGATCAAGAATCCGATCTCCGTCGCGCGCAAGGTGATGGAGAAGACCACCCACGTGCTGCTCGTCGGCGCCGGCGCCAACGCGTTCGCCAAGAAGCTCGGCTTCAAGGAGCAAGAGCTGCTCTCCGCC
>JAEYYY010000370.1 GCA_023430775.1 Pseudomonadota bacterium | reverse complement strand
GTGGTGGCGTGTTGACCGCGTTCGCACCCGATGCCGAGCCGCCGCTGTCGACCGCGGTCGTCGTCACGCCGGCGGGCGCCGTCGTCACCACCACCAGCGCACCGGTGCTGTCGGGCGCGCGGCTCGTCACCCTCGAGGACGGCCGCGTGATCGGCTTCGGCGGCGAGACCGGCGTCGATGCGATGGGCGCGGCGCGCGTCATCGACTACGACCCGACCGCCGATACCTGGACGCTGCGCACGCCCACGCCATCGCCATCGCAGGTCGCGCCCGAGGGCCGGCCCGGTGATCAACCGCCGGTGCTGCTCGCACCGTCGGCGATCCGCCTCGGCGACGGCAGCGTGCTGGTGCTCGGCGGCGAACCGGCACCGTCGACCAACGCCTGGATCTACCGGCCGTCGCTGGTCGGTGCGAGCTCGGACAACGTGACCTCGAGCCCCGCGATCCTCGCCAGCCCCGGCGTGCTGACGCCGAGCGATCCGGGGACGCTCGATCGCACCGGCGGCACCTGGGTGCTGACCGCCGCCGACGACCTCGGTGCGCGCGCGCTGATCGGCGGGCCGCGGTTCGCGCGCGGCTCGATCAAGGCGACCGTCAACGTCGTCACCGGCGGCCTCGCCTTGCTCGCGCAGCAGACCGCGCCCGATCGCGCGGTGGTCGCGCACCTGATCCCCGGAGAGCCGGCGCGGATCGAACAGCTCGGCGACGGCACGCTGTGCACCGGCGAGGATGTCGCCGCGTTCGCGAACCCGGTCACCGCGACGCTCGAGATCGGCGACGGGCTGACGCTGCGGATCGGCGACGAGGTCGTGCTCGCGTGCGATGCGTCGGTGGTAACGGCGGGCGCCTGGGGGGTGGCGGCGGATCGCGCCGGATCACAGATCGCCGTCGCGACGGTGACGGTCGCGCGATGACACGGATCGCGCTCGCCGTCCTCGCGATCACGCTCGCGGCACCCTCGCGCGCCGACGCCTACGAGTTCTGGCTGCGCTCGCAGACCATCGGCCAGGCGTTCCAGCTCCGCGAGTACGCGCTCGTCGGGCCCGACGTCATCATTCTCGGGCGGCGGCGCCTGACGCAGACGCTGGCGCTGCGGATCTGGGACATCGGCGACTTCGCGAAGCAGCGCCGGATCTCGCGCCTGCCCGAGCGCGGCCTCCGGCTGTCGTGGCAGAGCTACCTGCGCGTCGATCACGACTTCGGCAGCTGGGCGAACGGCCGGATCGCGGATGGCGCGCGCCGCCGCGACGCCCTCGACATCATCCCGGAGCTCGACGAGACGCTGATCAACCTCGATCTGATGTACGGCTACGTCGAGGCCGCGGGCATCGCCGGCGATCGCGTCACGCTACGCGCCGGTCGGCTACCGTTCGACGATGGCTGGGGCGCGTCGGCGATCGACGGTGGCTCGGCTCGCGTCGAGCTGCCGCAACCGATCGCGGTGTCTGCCGCGGCCGGCTTGCGGGTGCGCGCGGCGTCGCCGCTCGGGCTATCGAGCTACGAGCTCGACGGCACCGCGGGTGCGGCGTGTCGCGAGTACGTCGAGGCCGCGACGCCGGGCACCGGCAGCTGGAAGCTGATCGAACGCGACCGCAACCGCCCGGGCTCGCGGTTCACCAGCGATCTCGAGCTCTGCCCCGAGCGCGAGCAGCTGCAGCCGACGATCGCGGTCGCGGTCGCGACCTCGCGGCTCCGCGGGTTCGGTGCGGAGCTCGGCTACCGCCGCACGTGGTCGAACACCGTCGGCTTGCTCGGTCCGGTCGATCGCCTCGACTTCGCGGATCGCGGGCTCTACCCGAACGAATTCGGTCAGGCGCCGGACTCGGGCGTCAACGAGGAGCGCCTCCACGCCCGCGTCCACGGCGAGTGGAAGCGCGGCGGCAATGTCATCGCGCCGTACGCGAACGCGCGGGTCTCGCTGCTGCACGCCGCGCTCGATCGTCTCGATACCGGCATCCGGCTGACGCGCGGTCCGCACTCGCTCGAGCCGTCGGTCGAGTACTTCCTGCCCACGTTCGACGGTGACTCGATCTTCAACGTGTTCTCGATCGAGCCGACCACCGATGTCCGCCTCCGTTATCGACACGATGGCGTGGTGCGGGCCAGCGCGAGCGCGTGGGTGCGGCGCTACCTCGATGTCGCGGACACCGCCGGCGGTGTCGATGCCGGCGTCGAGCGCGACTTCACCACCCGCTGGCGCGGCCGCGTCGATGCGCTGTGGGACGACGGCTACGGTGGCCGCCGGGTCGGCGGCAGCGCGTCGGCGATCTGGCGGCCCTACAACACGCTGTGGCTGCGCGGCCGCGCGATCGTGCTCGGCGTCGCCTCCGACGAGCTCGCGGGAGGCATCGCCGCCGGCGACGCCCGCTACGTCACCACGTCCACCGTCACCGCCGCGACCTGGAAGATCGGCGACACCGCCGCGTTGCACGGCCTGTTCGAGCTCGATCACGACGAGGTCCGCGCCACCCAGCTTCGCGCGATCGCGATCCTCGATCTCGCCTTCCTCCCCGAACCATGACCAAGCGTCTCGTCATCCTGATGTTGCTCGTCGCCCTCGTCGGGGCGATCGGCGCACTCGCGCATGGTCGGTCGCCGACGGACGACTGGTCGCCGGTGATCTATCCGGCGCAGCGCATGCCGCTGATCTTCTCGCACGCGAATCACCTGAAGCGCGGCACCACGTGCAATGCGTGTCACCCCGATGCCGCGACCTCGCGCTCCGCGGTCGACAACCTGATCCCGACCGAGGAGCAGTGCCGCGCCTGCCATCCGATCGATCGCGCGCAGCCCGACAAGGTCGTCGCCGGTGCACCGCCGGCGCGCTGTGCGGCGTGTCATGCCGGCTATGCACCCGACAAGGTGATCGAGCGCGTCTACCTGACGCCGACGCCGCTCAAGTTCTCGCACGCCGCGCACCGGCAGCCGTGCGCGAGCTGTCACGGCGATCTGTCGAAGGTCGATCTGGCGACGCGCGAGCACCTGCCGACGATGGCGTCGTGCCTGACCTGCCATCGCGAGGGTGCGCGCGAGCGCCGCTGCGCCGACTGTCACCTGGCGAAGCTCGGCGGGCTGATCGAGACCGAGTTCCCGCAGGGCCGCCTGGTGCCGCGCCAGACCGGGCTCGGCGATGCCCACGGCCCGGGCTTCGCGAAGGATCATCGCCAGGAGGCGCGTCAGGTCGATGCGACGTGCACCGCCTGTCACGATCGATCGACCTGCCTCGCGTGCCACCAGGGCGTCACCAAGCCCGAGGAGTTCCACCCGGGCAACTACCTCCTGACCCACAAGGTCGAGGCGCAGCGCGGCACGCCCGATTGCTCGGCGTGTCACCGCGCGCAGTCGTTCTGCGTCGGTTGCCACGAGCGATCCGGGCTCGGCCTGCGCGGCAATCGCGGCTTCTTCGGCGGCGATCCATCGACGACGTTTCACCCCGCCGGCTGGGCCTCGCGCACCGGTGGTGTCAATCGCCACGCGGGCGAGGCGCGGCGCAACGTCGCTGCATGTGCGTCGTGTCATCGCGAGAACGACTGCCTCGACTGCCACAGCGCCGAGGCCGGGGCGTTGCGTGCGTCACCTCACCCTCGGGGGTGGCGCGGAAGCGCACGGTGTCGTGCGCTCGATCGCGGCAACCGTCGAATGTGTCTGAAGTGTCACGTCACCCAGGACGAGCTCGGCTGCGATTGGGCAGCCCCGTGAAACCCGGGCTATCCTGACGGTCGTGAGACTGGCAGCTGTGATGGCGATCGCCGCGTGCGCGCCGGGCTGCGAGCTGGTGTTTCCTCTCGACGATCCGCCGAACCTCATCGCGCACGTGCCCACGGCCGACGAGACGATCAACGACAACGACATCACGCTGGCCGACATCACGATCGACACCACGCAAGCTGCGGTGACGGTCGGCGTGCCGATGGGCGTGGTCGACCTCTCCGTGATCGATCAAGAGGGCCAGGGCCCGAGCATGGCGATCCTACGCGGCCGCGCGATCACGATCAGCGGAGCGTTGCGGATCGAGGGCAGCCGGCCGCTGGTGATCCTCGGCGATACGATCAGGATCGACGCCGGTGGCTCGATCGATGCCAGCGCGATCGGCATCAGGCCCGGACCCGGCGGGCACAAGTCCGGCGAGGGCGGGCTCGGCGAGGGCGGGCCCGGCGGACGATCCGGCGATCCGCTTCCGACCGGCAGCGACTCGGGTGGTGGAGGCGGTGCGTTTGGAGCCATCGGGGCCGCGCCCGGGGCTCCGGTCGGCGACGACTGTCGCGCGCCGCAGACGGGTGGTCGTCCCGGCGAGTCGTTCGGCGACGAGGCGCTCGCCGTGCTCGATGGTGGTGGTGCCGGCGGCCGTGGCTCGGGAGGTTGCGAGGACAACGTGTCGCTCGGTGGTGGTGGTGGCGGCGCGATCCAGCTGAGCGCGCTGACCTCGATCTCGATCGAGGGAACGATCGATGCCGGCGGTGGCGGTGGGGAAGGCGGCCGCGCGCGAACGTCGCCGGCGGCCTGTCAGCTCAACGCGGGGTCCGGTGCAGGCGGTGGTGCAGGCGGCGCGATCTTTCTCGAGGCTCCGACGATCGAGAATCTCGGGACCGTCGCGGCGAACGGTGGGGGCGGCGGGGGCGGCCCCAAGGAGGAGG
>JAEYYY010000037.1 GCA_023430775.1 Pseudomonadota bacterium | reverse complement strand
AGCGAGAACCTCTTCGCCACCGTCGAGATCCACACGGCGCGGTTCGGGGTGTTGGGGATCATCTTGATGATCTCCGGGTTGTCGTCGATCGCGGTGGCCAGCGTCTGCGACGGCTCGACGCGGAGCTTGACGTCGCCCGCGGCCGGACACGTGCCGTCGGCTTCGCACGCATTCGGATCCTCGAACACGCCGGGGTTGAGATCGCAGAATGTCGGCTCTGTCGGTCCATCGTCTCCCGACCCGATGTTGTCGCCGCATGCCCCGACGAATACGCACAACGCCAATTTCACGAGATGGTGACGCATACCCCTCCTAGTCGATGTCCCCGTACTGGACCTTGAGCTGCACGAGTAGCTGGTCGTCCTTGACCTTGGTGGAACCGGTGTCCTCGTCGAGCTTGTAGTACTCGACCTTGAGCGTGAGGATCTCGGTCAGCCCGACGAGCATGCCGGCCATGATGACCTTGCGGTCCCAGGTCTCCGGCTCGTCGGGATCGGGCGCGAGGCGCTTGATGTTGAGCTTGCCGTAGTGCACGACCGGCCCGATCAGCCGGAGGTACTTGTTCTTCGGGATCTGCGGTGCGAGGTCGAGGAAGCCCTGAGCGAACCACGTCGAACGCGGCAGGTTGCCATCGCGCGCACGAACACCCTCGACCATGACGTGAAGCCCGTAGCCGTCGTACGCGGCGCGCCCGCCGTACCAGTGATGCTTCTGGTTGCGAACGTCGCCGAGCTCGTCGTAGCCCGAGAGGCTGTTATCGAGGGCCCTGAGATCGTCGTTGTCGGTCAGCTTGCCGCGAAACCCGTAGCCGACCACCGACATGCCGTACGCGCTCACGAACAGCTTGCCGCCGTAGGTGAAGTTGTTGCCGACGGCGGCCTTCACCGTATCGCCGAGCGCGAGCAACTTGAACGAGTCGTCCTCGGCGACATCGTCGAGCGACAGCGGTCGCTTCTGCGCGCCGGTCGCGCCGGCGATGATGTTGACCGGTCCGGCGGAGAGCTTGAATTCCGACCACGCGTGGTACTCGCGGCCCTTCCAGAACATGGTGCCGAGCAACGAGTAGAACTCGGTCCAGCGCTTGGGGCGCACGAAGGGATGGTTCTTGCCGACCTCGCTGCGGAACGTCAGGTGCGGCGCGATGCACAGCCACCTGGTGCGGAGGAACATGCGATCGACGAACGCGGTGCGATCGTTGGCGCGGAGCTCGACCGGTGCGACGAACAGATCGCGATAGCGAAGGATCGGCGTCAGCACCGCCTTGTCGACCTTGATGCGCGCGCTCTTGTTGGCGACCCGCAGCGGGTTCGGGTCCATGTTGAGGAACCCACCCTTGCCTTCGACGTTCAGAAACTCGAGCTCGACCTCGTAGGAGAAGTCGAGCGTCACCGGGTTATCGGGTTTGACTGGGGTATCGACCTTGACCGGATCGGGCTGCGCCGGCGTAGGTGGAGCGGGCGTGGTCGGTGCACTTTGCGCATACGCGCGAGCAACACCGAGCAACGCGAGGCAAATGCCAACCGCGAACTTCCTCCCCAAGCTCGGTCATCGTAGGGGATGCAGTTCTCCGACGGCAACCCTTCTGCGCGAGACTCACGCGATGACCTGCGAGGCACACGACCCTACGTGAGCCCGTCCATCGCAGACCTCCGGGTATGTGTCGACGTCAGCTCAGGTTGACCACGGTGATACGACAGCGTATGACATTGTGATTATTAGAAAAACTTGCATTGCACCAGTGGGTCGCGCATTGTGGACAGCCTGTGAACACACCTTCGAAGTTCGGTGTCTTCTTCATTGCTCTCTCGGCGTGTGCGGGGGAGCCCACCATCGAAACCTCAGAACAGTCGGCGACCGTGTTCGACTGCTCGGATCCGGGGCAACGCCTGACGTGCGCCCCGCCGGGTCAGTCCAACAAGAAGTTCATCTGTCACGCCACGGGCGCAGGTGACTACAAGAAGCTGAGTGTGTCCGTGAATGCGAACCACCACGCCGGTGAGTCGCATGGCGGCAACGCACCGGATCAGAACCCGGGTGCGAGCGCCAACGACCTCGGTGGTGGCACCGGACTCGATTGCGAGTGCGCCCCGCGCGCATGCGAGAACGATTGTACGGGCGCGACGCCCGGCGACACCTGCGAGGACGATAACGAGTGCACCGGCGACGGCACGTGTAGCGCGTCCGGCTGTCAGGCAGGTCCCGCGCTGCCCGCCGGCACCGCCTGCGGCGACAGCGAGCTCCACGAGTGCAACGGTGCCGGCACCTGTGTCGAGTACCCGAACGTCGTCGTCAACGAGGTCGAATCCAACGGCGGTACGCCGGGCGACTGGATCGAGCTCTACAATGCGGGCTCGACGCCGGCCGACATCTCCGGCTTCAGCGTGCTCGACGCCGACGATACGCACACGCCGTACGTCATCCCCGCCGGCACGGTGATCCCGGTCGGCGGCACGTTCATCGTCGAGGAAGCGCAGCTCGGCTTCGGTCTCGGCGGCGGCGACTCGGCGCGGCTGTTCAACCCGAACGGCACGCTGGTCGACAGCTACACGTGGACCGCGCACGCGGTCACCACCTACGGCCGCTGCCCGAACGGCACCGGCTCGTTCACGACGCAGCCGACCAGCACGAAGAACGCCCCGAACGACTGCTCGATCCCGCTCAAGCTCAACGAGGTCGAGTCGAACGGTGGCAACCCGGGCGACTGGGTCGAGTACCTCAACGTCAGCGCGATCCCCGTCGACGTCTCGGGCTTCGTGTTCAAGGATGCCGATGACTCGCACGCCTACGTGATCCCGGCAGGCACGATCGTCGCCGCCGGTGGCTACCTCGTCCTCGAGGAGGCGCAGTTCGACTTCGGTCTCGGCGGCACCGAGTCGGCACGGCTGTTCGACACCAACGGCAACATCGTCGACGCGTACAACTGGACGTCGCACGCGGCGGTCACCTATGGCCGCTGCCCGAACGGCACCGGCGACTTCACCGACAACACGACGTCCACCAAGGGTGCGCCGAACGATTGCGGTCCCGGCGGACCGTCGACGGCGGACCCGTGGCCGGGTCGCAACGCGGTGGTCGTCGTCGACGAGACCGGTACGTTCGTGGGCAACATGAGTGGTCTGTTCTACGAACCGGCCGCCGGCGCGGACATCCTGTGGGCGGTGCGCAACGGTCCGTCGCAGCTCTACAAGCTGACGTTCAACGGCACCAACTGGGTGCCGGAAGCGGGCGGCGGCTGGGATGCCGGCAAGACGCTGCACTTCCCCGACGGCAGCGACGAGCCGGACACCGAGGACATCACGCGCGCTGACCTCAGCACGCAGGACATCTACGCCGTCACCGAGCGCAACAACATCCCGGGCAACGTCAGCCGGCCGAGCATCCTCCGCTTCGACCTGTCGCAGCCGGGTGTCGATCTCGACGCGACGCACGAGTGGAACCTGGCCTCCGACCTGCCGGTGGTCGGCGCGAACATCGGTCTCGAGGGCATCGCCTGGATCCCGGATAGCGCGCTGACCGCGGCCGGCTTCTTCGACGAACGCCTGGGCCACACCTACAACCCCGCCGAGTATCCGGGCCACGGCACCGGCCTGTTCTTCGTCGGGCTCGAGGCGGACGGCAACATCTATGGCTACGCGCTGAACCACATCGACGGCACGTTCGCGCGCGTCGCGACGTTCGCCAGCGGCGATCCGACCTCGAAGGCGCTCTCCTACGACCGCGACGTCGGCTACCTGTGGTCGACGTGTAGTGCGGGCTGCGCCAACCAGACGAGCGTGCTGGCGATCGACACCACGCCGGGCTCGCCGACCCAGGGTCGCTTCGTGCTGCTCCAGCAGTTCCTGCGCCCGTCGTCGATGGACAACGTCGCGAACGAGGGTCTTGCGATAACTCCCGAGACCGAGTGTGTCGGCGGCCAGAAGCCGTTCTTCTGGGCCGATGATGGAGACACCAACGGTCATTCGCTGCGAGCCGACACGATCCCGTGCGGGCCCTTCATCCCGTGACGCGTATCGTTGTACGTTGAGTGGGCATGGAGCCCGCGTACTTCGAGCTCAACTTCAAACCGAACGTTCAGCTCGTCTCGGTGGTGCGTAGGTTCGTCACCGAGTTCTATCAACGGTTCCTCAACGACCCCGACGGCACCTCGCGCGTGGCACTCGCCACGCACGAGTTGCTCGAGAATGCGGTGAAGTACTCGCGTGACGGCGAGACCACGATCCGCATCGAGGTCACGCAGGAGACGCCTCGCCGCGTTCGCATCCAGCTGCGGAACCGCACCGAGCTCCATCACATCGCGGCGATCCGCGAGCTCGTCGACGGCGTCAACGCGGCCGCCGACGCGACGAAGTTCTATCACGAGCTGATCACGGCGAAAGCGATCAAGAAGTCCGTCGGCTCGGGACTCGGCCTCGCACGCATCTGCGCCGAGGGCGAGATGAAGATCGCCTACGATGTCCAGGGCGACATGGTGCTGATCGAAGCCTCGAGCGTGATGCAAGAGCTCTAAGAGTACACTGGGCGGTTAGCGCTCGCGGTCCGCGGACTCGTCGACCCCGGCGGCGGATTGGTGGCCGTGAACGATGATCGTTATGGAGAAACCGACGCTGCGTTCGTGCGGGCCGCAATGCGCTCCTGTTGGTTCGCCACGCGCCACCAAGACAGCTCACCGTGCCTCGGTCGGGCGCTCTCGCCCTGCGGGTCAGCTTGCGCGAGTGCCGCGCCGAGCGCCATCGGCCACCGAGACCTGCGTGCCGCCGCCACGTAGCTCGAACGCCTTCGAACCCGAGCGGGCAGAGCCCGCGCTCGTCACGGCCCTCGCGCGTGAGGAGGTACCGGACGGTCCCGCTGCCGCGCTCGGTCTCGAGCTTGGCCTCGAACGCCGGGCCGCTGATCCCGCCGAGCTGCAGCGTCTTCCTGAGGTTC
>JAEYYY010000337.1 GCA_023430775.1 Pseudomonadota bacterium | reverse complement strand
CGCGTCTCGATCTGGTTCTTCAGATCTGCCTCCTCGAGCTCGCGCTCGACCTCCGGTGGGGGCGTGGTGGGCAGTGCTTCGACCATGAGCTTGGTGAGTAGCTGCGCGGCTTCCTGGTTCGCGGGATCGAGCGCGACGGCGCGACCGACATCGCGCATCGCATCACCCGAGACGTCCGAGGGATCGCGCGCGAGGTGCTCGCGGGCCTCGCGGAGCGCCGCGGTCGACAGCTCCCGGCGCAGCGCGAGATCGCGATCGCCGTCGAGGAAGTGCTGCACGGCATCGCCGAGCGCGCGCGCCGTGGGATAGCGCGCGGCGCGGTCGCTCCTGGTGGCGCGCAGACAGATGTTGTCGAGCTCCGGCGCGACCTCGCGGTCGGTCCGGCTCGACGGCGCGACCTCGACCCCGGCGAGCGCCGACGCCAGGCCTTCGCGACCGCGCGGGTGGAGCGACTCGAGCGTCAGGATCTCGAACAGGATGCAGCCGAGCGCGTAGACGTCGGCACCACCGTCGAGATCGGCGGCGCCCTCGATCTGTTCGGGTGCCATGTAGCCCGGCGTGCCGAGGATCGCGCCGGCGACGGTGCCACCATCGTCGAGCGTGATGATGTCGCGCGGTGCGCCGTGGCGATCGCCGACCACCTTGGCGATGCCCCAGTCGAGCACGAACACCTCGCCGAAATCGCCGAGGACGATGTTCGCGGGCTTGAGATCGCGATGGACGACGCCGCGCGTGTGCGCGAGCTCGACCGCGAGACAGACCTCGGCGAATGCGCGCAGGAGGCGCTGCCTGCCGAACGCCTTCACCGTCTCGGCATCGCCGAGCGCGAGGCGATCGATGACCTCGGCGAGCGTGACTCCCGCGAGCTGCTTCATGACGAAGAACGGCGCGCCCGAGGCGTCGGTCGAGAGCTCGTGGACCGGCACGATCGCGGGGTGGTCGAGACAGCCCTGGATCTTGGCCTCGCGCTCGAACCGCGCGATCGCGTCGGGCGTCGCCTCCGCGCGCATTCGCTTGATCGCGACCGAGCGTCCGATCTGCTCGTCGCGCGCCGACACCACCTCGCCCATGCCACCCTTGCCCAGCAAATCACCGACCGTGTAGCGCGCGGGAATCGCCGCCAGGTCGCGACCGGAGGCGGCGGCCGACAGCGTCGCATCCACGGTGTCGTCGTCCTGCATCTGCCTATGGTACTGCCCTCTCGGGGTCGCCACGGATCTAGGATGGAGAACGGGCCGGGACCGTTACCGCTGCAATCGCCTCCGGGTGGCGGTGTCCAGGCGGCGATGGTGTCTCGCGATCTCGGTGGTAGGCTCCCGGCGATGCGCGCCGCGCTGTTTCTACTCCTCGTCAGCTCGACCGCGATGGCGGCTCCCGTCGACAGGCTGGCCGAGGATGTCGACGGCAACGGCACCGCGGATGCGATCGAGCTCGGCAGCGATGGCACGCTGACGATCGGTGGGACGCCGGTCAAGGTCGCGCCGGCGGCGACGCGCGGCAAGATCGCCGTCGCCAGGCTGCCCGCGGGTGCGCAGATCGTCGTCGATGTCACCAGCGGCAACACGCGCGAAGGCGTGGTGGTCGCGCCGGGAAGCGGGCGCAAGGGTGGCTGGCACGTGGTGACGCGGTTCCCGCTCGGCGGGGTCGGGCTCGATCGCGAGTACGAGATCCGGATCGATGCCACGCCGACCGGCATCTATCGCTACCAGACCTCGGCGCTCGCGCAGCGCTGCGACGGTGCGCCGGCGTATCTGTTCGGCGAGCGCCTCGAGGGTGCGGTGTGGAAGCGGCTCGACAAGCTGCCGACGAGCGTGCCGGCGGGTGCCACCACGCTGCCCGCCCGGCTCGATGCCGCGCCCTCCGCCGCGCCGCTGGTGTTCCAGGCGAAGGGTGCTTCGCATCAGCCCGGTGCCAGCGATGCCGGCGCGCTGGCGTTGCCGCGCGAGCTCGACGACGGCCGGCCCGAGACGGCGTGGAAAGAAGACCTGGCGAGTGGCGGCGAGGGTCAGTTCTTCACGTTTCGCGCCCGCGTCGATCAGCAGAAGGCGCAGCAGCTGCGGATCGTCCCCGGCGATCCGACCTCGGCGGCGCGCAGTCGTGCCGCCGGTCGGCCGCGCGTGCTCGCGATCGTCGGCAAGCAAGGCGCGTGGCGGTTCGACGTGCCCGCCTACTCGCAGAACGAGCCGCTCGGCGCCGCCTACGTGGTCGACCTCCCTCCGGCGGTCGGCGATTGCGTGACCGTGGTGATCGAGGGCGCGAGCGGCGCGGGCCCGACGACGATCGCCGAGCTCAACATCTACGCCGAGGGCGAGCGCTCCGGGGGTGGTGGCGAAGCGGTGCTCGCGAAGGTGATCGCGCAGGGCAAGGGCGGCGAGGAAGCGGCGGCCAAGACGCTGGCCAAGCGCGGCGCGGCAGGTGTCACCGCGATCGAGGCCGAGCTGGCGAAGAGCACGGATGCGGCGATCCGCCGGCGCCTCGTGCACGCGCTCGTCAAGATCGTCGATCCCGCCGCCTCGGCCACGCTGGTACGCGCGGCCAGCGAAGGCTGGGTGCGCGATCAGGATCTGATCGATGTCATCCACGCGCTCGGCGCCAACGGCCAGATCGCGGCGCTGCGCGACCTCGTCGCGAAGAGCGGCCTGCCCACGGAGATCCGGGTCGCGGCCGTGCGCCGCATCCCGCCCTCGGGGAACGGCTTCACCGCGCTGATCGAGCTCGCGGGCAAGGGACCGCGCGAGGTCCGGCGCGAGGTGATCGAGCGGCTGGCCGCGGGGCCGATCGATCAGCTGCTGCAGCTGGCGCCCGCGCAGTCGGCGCCGGCGGCGTCCGGAGATGTCTGGCGCGCCGCCACGCGGGCCGCGCGCAGC
>JAEYYY010000028.1 GCA_023430775.1 Pseudomonadota bacterium | reverse complement strand
AAGCACGGCGCGAATCACTTCTTCGATCCGCGCACCGGTAAGGGCTGGACCGAACCCGATCGCTCGATCCTCGCCGGGCTCTCCGACAAGGTGCGGAGCGCGCTCGGTCGGTCGTCGCTGCCGTCGTCGGGCGTGCCGGCGCCGAAATGGGTGACCGACAAGGCGAACCCGTTCAACGTCGACAACTTCCTGTCGCAGTACAGCAAGGCGGTCACCGCGTCGACGCCGGGCGAACGTTCGCGCCACATGGCGGCGGCGCTGGTCGCGGCAGGCGCGATCATGCACACGCTCGGCGATCTCGGCGCGCCGTCGCGCGTGCGCAACGACACCGCCGCGCACTTCGAGCAGCTCGGCGCGGGTCCCGACGATCTGGGCTCGCGGTTCGAGCGGATCGCCGCCCTCGCCTACGGCCGGCTCGGCGTGCCGGCGCCGTCGCGCACGATCACGCGCACGCACCTGGTCGATTACTTCACGTCGAAGGACGGCACCGGCCTCGCCGACATCATCGAGCGCACCTACTACTCGATCAACACGCTGCCCGGTCCGAGCCGCGTGTCGACGGAGAAGAAGCCGCCGCTCGTGCGTCCGCAACCGGCGCCGCCGAGCCGGCTCAACGTGATGGCCGCCAATCGCGACGACGGCACCACGCTGCGCAACAAGGAAGGCACCTGTCTCGCGCGCTATCGCGTGCAGGACGACGTGCTGCGCTTCTCGCTCGATGACGACTGCATGCTCGATCAGCTGGCGGTCATCCTCCCCGAGGTCGCCGCCTACGAGACCGGCATCCTCGACTTCCTGCTGCGCGGCGAGCTGGTGATCCAGAGCGGCGGCATGCTGACGATCACGGCCAAGGATCTCGGCGCCGGTACGCTCGATGTCCTCGTCGAGGACGAGCGCGGCGTGCGCACCAAGCTGATGTCGCAGCAGATCACCGGCAAGGATCCGGTGCGCGTCGCGGCACCATCGGCGGGCGTCCGCGTGGTCGCGATGTTCCGCGGCACCGACGTCGCGGGCGAGCCGATCGTCGCGGTCGGCGCCGTGTCGCTGCGGTCGTAGATGGCGAAGAAGCGGCGCGACGACAACGAGCTCGACTCGCTCAGTCGCGTGTTCGCGTTGCTCGACGAGGCGCCCCCGGGCTTGCACGATGTCGAGCCACCGGCGGCGATGCTGCCGTCGGGTCTGCCGCCGGCGCTGATCGAGCTCTACGCGCATTGCGATGGCGTGCGGCTGTTCGTCGATGCCGTCGAGATCCTGCCGTCGGGTGCGGTGACCGCCGAGTCCGGCCGCTGGAAGTTTGGCGAGGTCGAGGGCGCGACGGTCGCGATCGACCAGCGCGGCAGGATCTGGCGCGACGATGACTCGCTCGACGATGCGGTGTACGAGGGCACGCGGATCGATCGCTGGTTCGCCGGCGTCGTCGATGCGACCGCGCTGTTCTACGACTCCGATGGCGAGTTCGCGGACGGCGTGTTCGACGAGGATGGCGAGATCGAGCCCGCGGTCCGCCAGCGCTCGCTGAAGGCCCAGCTCAAGCGCGATCCGGCCGCGCCCGGCCCGCGCTGGCGGCTCGCGCTCGCGCTGGTCGACGAGGGTGCGCTCGAGAACGCGCGCGACGAGCTCGAGCAGACGGTCGCCGACGATCCGTCGTTCGCGTGGGCGTGGCTCGATCTGTCGCGGATCTCCGAGAAGCTCGGGGAGATCACCAATGCCGTCGACGAGTGCCGGATGGCCGCCGAGACCGCCGAAGGCGCACGTCATCCGCAGGCCGGCTACTTCTACGCCCAGCTCGCACGCCTGACACTACGGTCGGGAGATGAGGTCGGTCGCGCGCAGGCCGCGTCGAAGGCGTCGCTGCTCGATCCGGCGCTCAAGGCCGCGCAGCTCGCGGGCGCGCGCGAGTCGCTGGCGTCGGGCGATCGGGAGTCCGCGATCGGGCTCGTCGAGATCCTGCGCTCCGTGTGGCCGCGGGACCTCGAGGTGCTCGAGCTCGCGCGGAAGCTTGACGAAAGCGTCAACTAGACGCCGCGGCGAGGTATCGTGAACGTATGCATCGAGTCTGGGCCTTCGCGCTACTGACGGCGTGCTACCAGCCCGGCACATTCGACCAGCGGGATTCCGGCTCGGGCATGGATGCCGACGCAGCCGATGTGGATGCACCACCCGATGGCTTCCTCGACGGTTGTCCGACGAACTATCAGGTCGCCGGCGCCGGCCGCTACCGGCTCGACACCACGGAGAGGTTCTGGTTCGCCGCGCAGGATGCGTGCGCGCTCGATCAACAGACGACCGCCGCGCCGCTGATCCGCACCCACCTCGCCATCATCACCTCGCGGGAAGAGCTGGAGGCGGTCGGGATGATCAGCACGACCGCGTTCTGGGTCGGGTATACCGACCTCGATACCGAGGGAGCGTGGCACCACATCACCACCGAGAGCTCGGACTATCCGGGTAGCAGCAAGGGCGACGACGCCGACGATCCGTGGAACATCGGTGAGCCGAACGGCAGCACCAACGAGAACTGCGCGATCATCTTCTCGGGTGCCGGAGCGCCGAAGTTCGACGACCGGCCCTGCAACAACGGCACGACCATGTTCTTCGCCCTGTGCGAGTGCGACGCGAACGAAGCGATGCTGCCCGGGGGTTAGCGGAACACGGCCTGATCGGCCGGAATCCCGCGCGCCTCGAGCTCGCTGTAGAACCGCGGCACCGTGCCGGTGGCACCGAAGCTGCCGTTCGAGAACTGGAACAGCACGGTGGTATCGAAGCCGGCGTCGTTGCAGCCGACGACCTCTTCGATCGCGACCACCTTGATCGAGCCGTCGGCCCACCGGCTGACGTGGATCACGATCTCGAACGCCTGCGCGACGAGCTCGCGGATCGCACCATCGGTCGCGGACGCGCCGTGGATGCGGCCGAGCGTGACCATCCGGCCGAGCGCGGCCTGGGCACCATCGCCGCTGACCGCGACGATCGCGCCATCGACGCTGGAGCACAGCGCGCTCGTCAGTGCGAGCGCCTCGCGACCCTTGACGTCACCGACGACGAGCCGGTCCGGGTTGAGCCGCAGCGCGGTCTCGAGCAGGTTCGCGAGATCGATCGACGGAGCGCGGCCGTTGCCGGGCTTGGTCTCGAGCTGGATCCACTCGTCGCGACCGATCGACAGCTCGGCGACCTCCTCGATCGAGATCACGCGCTCGCCGGCCGGCGAGGCCGCGGCGATCGCGGCGACCAGGGCGCTCTTGCCGGAGCCCGGGCCACCGGTGACCAGGATGTTGCGGCGGGCGGTGACGCACGTCGCGAGGAAATCCGCCATGCCGCTCGACAGCGTGTTCTGACCGACGAGATCGGAGAGCTGCTGCGAGGTGGTGGGCGGCTTCTTGAGGACGAGGCACGCACCGCGAGCGGCGACCGGAGACACCGCGGCGGTCAGCCGCGTGCCATCGCGCATCCGCAGATCGACGAGTGGGTTGGCGTCGTCGATCGAGGCACCGGCCTCGGCGACCAGGCGCTTGACCACGCGCTCGAAGGTATCGTCCGACGAGAACGCCTTGCCCGAACCGCGCAGCTGGCCGTCCTTGCCGACCACCACGCGATCGCGGCGATCGATGAGGATCTCGTCGATCTTGTCGTCCGCGAGCAGATCCTCGAGCGGGCCGAGCGCGAGCGCCTCGTTGAGCGTCTCCTTGATCAGCGTCTCTTGATCGATGTACTTCGGCAGCTCGCCGGAGGTCTCGAGCGTCTCGACGAGATCGACCGTGGCGCGCTCGGCACGTTGCCAGACATCCTCTTCGTGCAGCCGCTCGAGCGGGATCTTGTCGATGTCGAGCTTGCCGCGCAGGCGCTCGAGGATGTTCGACTGGAGGTCGAGCATCTTGACGACCTTCGGATCGAGCGGATCGATCTGGACGCCGCGGCGCGACGGCATCGACACCGAGCGACCGACGACCTTCTTCGCGCCGACACCGGCGAGGCGCGGCTTGGCAGCCGCGCCGTTGCCCGTGGTCAGCGGCACCACCGGCGCG
>JAEYYY010000316.1 GCA_023430775.1 Pseudomonadota bacterium | reverse complement strand
GCTGCCGCCCGGCAAGCGCCACTGCAAGATCGACGAGCGCCTGCCGAGCAAGAAGTGGCCGTCGCACTGCGCGCAGTCGGTGAGCAAGTAAGGCGCGCGCGGCGAACAGCCGCGATACCATCGCGAGCGTGCAGCTACCGAAGCTGATCGGCCTTTGTCTCGGCATGCTTGTCACGCTCGCGGCGTCCACCGAGGCTGGTGCGGACATCGATAACGTGAAGGCCGACAAGCTGTTCGAGGAGGCGCTCGCGCTGCGCAAGATCAACCCCGTCCAGGCGTGCGCGAAGTTCGCCGAGGCGCTGACCTACAACCCGCAGGCGATCGCGACCCACCTCAACGTCGCGAAGTGCGACGAGGACCAGGGCCGCATCGCGTCCGCCGTCGCGCGGTACCGGGAGATCATCGATCGCGCGATGGAGCAGAAGCTCGACGACTACCGCATCGAAGCCGAGACCCGGCTCGCCGCGATCAAGGACGACGTCCCGTTCGTCACCATCTCGTTCGCCACGCCGCCGCCCACCGGCGTCAAGGTGGTCGTCGACGACAAGGTGGTCGAGATCACCGGCAAGACGCGGATCGCGATCGATCCCGGCGAGCGCAAGATCGTGGTCACCGCGCCCGGCCGGGTCACCCACGTGACCACGCTCGTGATCGCGCGAAAGGACGACAAGGCGGTGACGCTGCCCGCGCTGGCCAAGGCCGATGGCAACACGCGGCGCACGATCGGCAAGATCAGCGTGCTGTCCGGCGGCGCGCTGTTCGCCGCCAGTGTCGGCGTCGCGCTGGTCGCGCGCAGCCGCTACAACACTGCGAAGAAGAACTGCCCGCCCGATGCCGCGGGCACGCTGGTCTGTGGCAACCCCGACGATCTGACGGCGCTCGACAGCGCGAAGACACTCGGCAACGTCGGTACGGTGCTCGGCATCGTCGGGCTCGCGAGTGCGGCCGTCGGCGGCGTGCTGTGGTGGCGCTCGCCGTCGGAGCAGCGCAAGGCCGGCGTCACCCGCGTCGAGGTCAACGCGACGGGCGTGGCATTGCACGGTCAGTTCTGATCCGGGTTATCATCGAGGACGATGCGAGTAATCGGGGCGCTAGTTGCAGTCATCGCTTTGTCGTCGCCGGTTGCGGCAGATAACACGGCCGACACCAGCAAGCAGGCCGACGAGCTGTTTCTGGCGGGTCGCGACCTCGTCGGCAAGGAGCAGTACGCGGCGGCCTGTGACAAGTTCAAGGAAGCGCAGAAGCTCCAGCCCAACAACGTCGCGATCCTTCTCAACCTCGGTCAGTGCAACGAGAAGCAGGGCAAGCTCGGCAGCGCGCTTCGCTGGTACCGCAAGACGCTGATCATCGCCAACGAGACCAAGGACGAGTCGAACGCGGAGTACATCAGCACGGCGCAGGAGCGGACGAGCTCCCTGGCAGGCGTGGTCGCGAAGATCACGTTCGACATCAGCAACCTTCAACCGGGTGCCGTCGCGACGATCGATGGCGATCGGATCTCGCCGACCGAGCCCACGTTCGAGGTCGACAAGGGTCCTCACACGGTCGAAGCGCGGCTCGCCGGCAAGAAGACCTCGTCGGAGCAGATCGTCGTCGAAGCGGACGGCAAGCTCCTGAACCACACCTTCAAGCCACTCGAGGATGCGCCGATCGTCGGCAACCGCCGGCGCCGTCGGCTGATGGGCGCGGTGATCGGCGGCAGCGTCATCTTCGTCACCACGGTGGCCACCGGGATCTGGGCCAATGGCATCCAGTCCGACTTCGACAAGGAGGTCGGCATGGGGAACGACCCCGGCAAGAAGAAGGAGATCAAGGACCGCATGCTGGCACCGTCGCTGGTGTTCGCCGGCGGCGTGGCCGTCGGCCTCGGCATCGCGGCGTACTTCTTCTTCACCGCGCCTCCGGGCGAGCGCCAGGAAGAAGCGCTGCCGAAGACCGCGTTCACGCCGACGGTCGACGGCGACTCGGTCGGCTTCTCGATGTTCCGTCGCTTCTGATCACAGCGCGCTGCGTCCGCGGACGTGCTTGCTGATCCGCATCGCCATCTCGAGCGCCTGCTCGTAGTTGAGGCGCGGATCGACGCGGCTCTTGTACGCGCGCTCGAGGTCGACCTCGGCGAGCCCGCGCGCACCACCCACGCACTCGGTGACATCCTCGCCGGTGAGCTCGACGTGCACGCCGCCGAGCCGCGAGCCGAGCTGGTGGTGGAGCTCGAAGCTCTGCTCGAGCTCGGTGACGATGTTGTCGAACCGCCGGGTCTTGATGCCGCCCGGCGTGGTCTCGGTGTTGCCGTGCATCGGATCGCAGACCCACAGCACGCGGCGCCCGGCCTTCTGCACGGCGGCGACGAGCGGCGGCAACTTGGTGGCGACCTGCCCCGCACCCATCCGGTGGATCAGCGTGATCTTGCCCGGCTCGTGCTCGGGATCGAGCACGTCGAGCAGGCCGACCAGCCAGTCCTCGGTCATCCCCGGCCCGACCTTGATGCCGAGCGGGTTGCGGATGCCGCGGAAGAACTCGACGTGGGCGCCCTCGAGCTGCGCGGTGCGCATGCCGATCCACGGGAAGTGCGTCGACAGGTTGTAGTAGCCGGCGCGGCGCGGCACCTTGCGAGTCTGCGCTTGCTCGTACGGCAGCGCGAGCGCCTCGTGCGAGGTGAAGACGTCGACGCGGCGTAGCACCTCGTTCTCGACACCGGTGATCGCGGAGACGAAGTCGAGGGACTCGCGAATCGAGTCGACGATCTTGTGATAGGCCTCGGCGTTCGGCGAGCCGTGCGCGAACGCCATGTCCCAGTACTCGGGGTGGTGGAGATCGGCGAAGCCACCATCCGTGAGCGCACGGATGAAGTTCAAGGTCAGCGCCGAGCGCTCGTAGGCGCGCAGCATCAGCTGCGGATCGGGCGCGCGATCCTCGGCGGTGAAGCCATCGCGATTGATGATGTCGCCGCGATAGGCGGGCAGCGTGACGCCGCCGCGGGTCTCGGCATCCGACGACCGCGGCTTGGCATACTGGCCGGCGATGCGACCGATGCGGACCACCGGCTTGCGCGTGCCGTGGACCAGCACGAGCGACATCTGCATCAGGATCTTGAGCTTCGCGGCGATCGGCTCCGAGCGGCAGTCGTCGAAGCTCTCCGCGCAGTCACCGCCCTGGAGCACGAAGGCCTCACCGGCGGCCGCGCGCGCGAGATCCTGCTTGAGGTTCTCGACCTCCCACGATGTCACCAGCGGCGGTAGCCGGCCCATCTCGGCGACGACGCGCGCGAGGGCCGCGGCATCGGTGTAGCCGGGTTGCTGGAGCGCCGGCTTGGTTTGCCAGCTGGTGGGGGACCACTCGGCCATCAGTCTGGCTCCTCGTCCGTGCGTTCGCGCTTGCTGCTTCCCGGACCGCACTCGAGCGGGCGCTGACCGGGAAACTCGACGCGGCGCTTCGCCAGCTTGTCGGCATCGATCACGGCGCCCTTCTGCTTCTTCAGCACCTCGACCATGGCATCGCGGATGATCACGTCGGTCAGCTTGACCGAACCTTCGGGCAGCTTCAGCCGCCCGATCAGGCCGTCGCCGCCGGATGCGAGAAAGTCGCTGGTGACCAGCCGGTACGACTTGTTCTCGTCGAGCGGTTTGCCGCCGACCAGGATCGTCACCTCGAGCTGCTTCGCACTGCACTTCGCCTTCGCGGTCAGCCCGCCCCACGACAGCCACGCGTTGTCGCGCGTCAGGTTTCCGGTGATCAGCTTGCGGAGGTGCGCGCCCTTGAGATCGACGAGCGCGAACCGGTTGTCGAACGGCATCGCCTCGAACAACGAGCCGTACGTCAGCTCGCCGGCCGGCATGTCGGCGCGCAACCCGCCGCCGTTGGTGACCGCGACCTGGGCGGTGGGCTGTGCCGCGAGCATCAGATCGGTGAACCAGTTCCCCTCGGCGGATTCGAGCTTGTACGACTTGGTGACCGCCTTCGCGAGCCTGACACCGAGCGGCTCGCTGCGCCGCTTCTGCGCCTTGGCGAGCGCCTCGTCGGCGATCGTCTGCACGGTACGATCGACGGCGACCGGCTTGCCCTCGTACGGCGCGGGATTGCACTGATCGAGTGCCATCGGGTTCTCGCCCGGGTTCTCGCCGGGGCACAGCATCTGCGGCTTGTGGACCTTGACCGACGACACGTGGCCATCGGCGGCGACTCGCAGATCGACGCGACCGAACGCGCGGCCCGACGAGTACGACTCGATCACCGCGATGTCGGAGATCCGATGCGCGATCGCGGCGTGCGTGTGACCGGCGACGAACACGTCGACCATGCCCTTCGGCAGATCGCGGATCACCTGGAACAGCTCCTCGTTGGAGTCACACGACGACGTGTCGTTGGGATGATCGAGATCCTTGCACTTCGATCCGATGTGCGCGGTGACGACGATGACGCTCGCACCCTGCGCGCGCAGCGCCTTCGCCTCTTCGGTGATCGCCTGCGCCGGCGGCGGTGCCATCTGGAGCCCGACGAAGTTCGCCGGCATCGTGGTGAACGGCGTGGCCTCGGTGCTCGCACCGATGATGCCGATCTTGACGTTGGCCACCTCGACGAGCGTCGACGCCGGCATGTTGGGCCACTTGATGCGCGAGCCCGATCCGCGATCCTGGATGTTCGCGGTCATGATCGGAAACTTCGCTTCCTTCGCGCGCGCCTTGAGCGCACCGCGGGCGTCGTCGTCGGCGCTCGCCGGCGTGGCCGCCGGACCCTCGGGACCGTAGTCGAACTCGTGGTTGCCGACCGCGGCGGCGGTGTAACCGATCGCGTTGTACGCGCGCACCACGTCGGCGCCCTCGGCGAGGTTCGATTCGAGCGTGCCCTGGAACATGTCGCCGGCATCGACCAGGATGACGCCGCCACCGTCGGCCTTGCGGGCCTCGCGCAGGTTCGCGACGTAGCCGGCGAGCAGCGGCAGCCTGCCGATCGCGCCGTGCAGATCGTTGGTGCCGACGATCGAGATCGTGACCGCACCCTCGCGCTTCCTGGGCTCGAGCGGCGGCTGTGACTTCGGCGGATTCGAGCACGCGAGCACGGCGACGCCGAGCGCTGCACCGAGAGCTCTCGCGAGGATCATGCGCCGGGTATACCGCGGATCAGTCGTCGTCATCATCGCTGCCGCTGCCGCTACTGTCGCGGTCGACCAGCGGCTCCGTCGGCTCCACGGACCGCGCGGCGGCCGCCGCCGGATCGAGCTCGATCTCGGGGATGAACGTGCCGTCGGCCGCGATCACCGCGAACGCCACGCCGCCGCGCTCGAGCGAGCACGCGATCCGATCGCCGGGCTCGACGCTGCGGATCGCCGGTCCGCACGTCACCCGCTGCGGCGCCCCGAGATCGACGAGCGCGCCGCTGAAGTACTTCTCGATCGGCTCGCTGCGGACGACCAGGCCGCTGATCGACCAGCTGGCGCCGCCGCCGCCGCGGGTGACCGCGATCGGCAGCACGGCATCGCCGAGATCGGCGCGGCAGCTCGTGGCCGTGCACGACACGCGCGCAGGACGTCCCAGCTTGGCCGACAGCTGGCTGGCGATCGTCTGCTCGAGGTGTGAGGGTTGTTGCGGCGGCGGCGTCCCTCGGGGCGAATCGCCACAAGCGGCGGCGAGAGCGCCCGAAACCGCGAGGAGGAGTGCCGCGCGAACCACGATCTCGTTCGTAACATGGGCCGGCGCCCTCGCCGTGGACGCGAATTATTCGAGCTAAGCTCCGTCCCAGTCACGTTTCACGGAGGACTGGATGCGCTTTGTTCATCTTCGCCGCTGGCTGCTCACCGCAGCGCTCGCCAGCACGACGCTGATTTCGACCGTCGATGCTCAACCCTACGGGGACCGCAAGGAAGAGCGGAAGGATCGCCGCGACGACCGGAAGGACCGCCGCGAGGATCACAAGGACCACAAGGATCACAAGGATCACAAGGATCACAAGGACGACTACCCGACGTCCGCACCACCTGCCGCGAAGGCGGAGAAGCAGGGCAAGCGACGCGGCCAGCACTGGGTCGCCGGCAACTGGGACTGGAAGGGTGGCAAGTGGGAATGGACGCCCGGTCGCTGGGAAGCGCAGAAGGTCGGCAAGAAGTTCCAGCCCGCACGCTGGGAGAACCAGGGCGGCAAGTGGGTGCGCGTCGAGGGCAAGTGGGTCACCGCGAGTGCGCCGCCCGCACCGAAGGTCGAGAACTCACCGCCGCGTCGCGGTCAGGTGTTCGTCAAGGGACACTGGGAATGGGACGGTGATGATTGGGACTGGGTCGCCGGTCGCTGGGAGACCGAGCGCCCCGGCAAGAAGTGGCGCGAGGATCGCTGGGACAACCAGGGCGGCGAATGGGTGTTCGTCAAGGGCGACTGGGAAGACGGTCCGATCGCGCAGTACCCGACCGCCGCACCGCCGGCTCCCAAGGAGGAGCGTCCCGGCGTTCGCCGCGGCTTCGTCTGGGATCCGGGTCGCTGGGAGTGGAAGGGCGGCAAGTGGGAGTGGACCGCGGGTCGCTGGGAAGCGGAGCGTCCGAATCAGGCGTGGCGTCCCGGCCGCTGGGAGAACAAGGGCGGTCGCTGGGAGTTCACCGTCGGCGTCTGGGAGAACGCGCCGGCTGCCGCGCAATATCCGACGGCCGCGCCGCCGCCGGTGAAGGTCGAGCGTCCCGGCGTCCGCCGCGGCTTCGTCTGGGATCCCGGTCAGTGGGACTGGAAGAACGGCAAGTGGGAGTGGACGCCCGGTCACTGGGAAGCCGAGAAGACCGGCTCGGTGTGGCGTCCCAGCAAGTGGGAGAACAAGAACGGTCGCTGGGAGCTGGCGCGCGGTGGCTGGGATGCAGCGCCGCAATATCCGACGAGCGAGCCGCCGGGGGTGAAGGGCGAGCGTCCCGGCGTCCGCCGTGGCTTCGTCTGGGATCCCGGTCAGTGGGACTGGAAGAACGGCAAGTGGGAGT
>JAEYYY010000026.1 GCA_023430775.1 Pseudomonadota bacterium | reverse complement strand
CGCATGCGCTGCGCCTCGCCGGAGTTGCCCGCTTGATCGGCGGCGATCGCCAGCCGGCTCGCCGCCGCGGCCATCGCCGGCCCGCGCCTGTCGAGATCGTCGAGCAGCTCCTTGAGCGCCCGCGGCTCGATCCCGGAGGCGACCTCCTCGCAGCGCGCCACGATCATGACCTTCTCCGTCGCCGTCACGCGCGAGTACAGCTGATCGAAGATCTGGAGGGACGAGATCGGATCGACCGTCGCCGTCGCGTACGCGAGCGCGGCGAGATACTCGGTGCGCTCGCTGTCGTTCTCGATCGCCGCTGCACCCTTCTTGAGCAGCGGCACCGCCGCGCGCGCCTCGCCGAGGTAGTTCTTGGCGATGCCGAGGAACAGCTGCGCCCGCTTCTGCATGCCCTCGGAGACGTCGGCGGCGAGCACGTCGTCGAGCGCGGCCACCGCGTCGGCGTACTTGCGATCGTTGATCGCGCCGATCCCGGCGTAGAGCTGCGCCCACGGCCTGATCGGATCGTCGGGGAACTCCTCGGCGATGCGCTGGAACTCCTCGCCGTTGCGGCCGTCCTTGAGGAACCGTGCGCGGGCCTCGACGAACTGCTGGCGCGCCGAGGCATCGCCGGTCGACGGCACGTCGGGCACCAGCGTCCTGCGCTTGTTCTTGCCACCACAGGCAACCAACCCGACGACGAGGATCAGGGCGATCGCGAGGCTCTTCACCGCCCGACAGTAGCGAGCCGTCGGTCGCGCTGCAAATCGCTGACCTCGGCGACCGGGATGGGCTAAGAAGCCTCGATGTCTCGCACGGATCGCCTGATGGCCGACCTCGAACGGGGATTCAATGCCCTCGAGGATGGCAAGCTCGACACCGCGTCCTCCATCGTCGAGCGCTGCAAGCGGATCGACCGCAAGCACCCCGATGTCGTCGCGCTGGCCGCCGCCGTCGCCGATGCCAGCGGCGATGCCGAGGCTGCCCTCGAGCAGTACCGCACGCTGGTCTCGCTCCGCCCCGACGATCCGATGCCGCGGATCTGCGTCGCCCGCCTCGAGCTCCACGACCAGGGCGATGCCGACGCGGCGCTCGCCACCGTCGACGCCGCCTTCGACTTCATCGACGAGGAAGCCGACCTGATCGAGGCGATCTACATCAAGGCCGAGGCGCTGATCGCCGCTGGCAAGCTGGTCTCCGCCCGCGAGGCGCTCGGCGAGCTGGCCACCAGCGCGATCGACGATGCCGAGCTCGCGTTCGATCTCGCGGAGCTCTGCCTGGCCGCCGAGGATGGTGCCGCCGCGCTGCGCTGGGTCGCGGTCGCGCGCAAGGCCGAGCCCGACGATGTCAGCCTCGAAGCCGATGCGCTCCATCTCGAAGGTCGCGTCCACGAGCTGAATAACGACCAGGCCGCGATGATTAATGCGTGGCAAAACGTCCGCACGCTCGACCTCGCCGCCCCGGCGGGCGAGCTCTCGATCAGCGAGGACGAGATCGAGAAGATCGCCCTCGCGGCGCTCCACGAGCTACCCGAGAACATCCGCACGCACCTCGAGAAGGTGCCGATCCTGATCGATGACATCCCGTCGGAGGACATCGTCGCGGATGGCTGGGATCCGCGGATCCTCGGCATCTTCCAGGGCACGCCGCTGCCCGAGGATGTCGCGGGTGCCGCGCCGGCGATCACCACGATCCTGCTGTTCAAGAAGAACCTCGAGCGAAGCTGCGCCGACAGGGAGCACCTCGAGGCGGAGATCCGGATCACCGTGCTGCACGAGACCGCGCACTACTTCGGCCTCGACGACGACGACCTCGAGAAGATCGGGTTGGATTAGTCGTCCTGGTGCTCGGGCACGTGCTCGTGCTCGTGCATGTGCTCGTGCCCGGCTGCGCGTTGCGGAGTGAGCTCAAGGGGGCACGCGGCCGAGCCTGCAGCCCGGCTCGGACGGGTCGCCAAAGCGCCACAGGACTCCGCGGTTGCACAGGGTCCGGCACGAGCCGGGTTGGCAGCTACGGGCTGTTGATGCGCGGCGAGGAGACCGGCGTTTCGCTGTGCCGTGGACGCGCACGTGCCACGTGCACGACTCACGAGGACGAGCACGCCAACGATGGCGCTCGGGCCCCGGAACGCCCTGCTGCACGAGACCCACACGATTTCGGCCTCGACGACGACGACCTCGAGAAGATCGAATTCGTGCTCGTGCCCTGCGCTGCAGTTTCGTGGGTGGCTGCACTGCTACGCGAACATCGAGCGGGATGGGATACCGCGCTCAGCGGAGTGAACTAACACCGTCGCGCGGCCGAGCCTGTAGACCGGCTCGGACGGGTCGCCAAAGCGCCCGCGGATTGCCAAGGGTTGGGCCCGGTTTGGCAGCTACGGGCTGCATGCGCGGCGAGGCAGGCGGCGTTTCGCTGTGCCGTGGACGAGCACGTGCCACGTGCACGACTCACGAGGACGAGGACGAGTACGCCAACGATGGCGCTCGGGCCCCGGAACACCCTGCTGCACGAGACCGCACACTAGTTCGGCCTCGGCGATGATGACGACCTCGAGAAGATTGGGTTGGATTAGTCGTCCCGGTGCTCGTGCTCGTGCTCGTGCTCGTGCACGTGCTCGTGCTCATGCTCGTGCTTGATTGCGCGTTGCGGAGTGAGCTCACGGGTCGCACGGGCCGGTTCTGGCAGCTACGGGCTGCCCATGCGCGGCCGGCAGCTTTTCGCTGTGCCGTGGACGAGCACGAGCACGTGCCACGTGCCACGTGCACGACTCACGAGGACGAGCACGCAAAACGATGGTGATGATCGTCAGGGCGCTTCGTCGGGGGCGGGCTCCGGGGCGGGCTCGGGCTCCTTCGTCACCCGGAACGCCACGCCGATCTGGTCCTTGGCCTCGAACGGCGGCGCCGCCTGATCGGAGTCGTGAAAGATCAGCGACACCGGGCGCACCAGCTGGATCGTCGAGCCGGCCTGCTTGGTCTCGCTCTCGGTCTGATTGACGCGGACCTTCTCGCTGATCGCGAGCACCTCGACGTTGCCGGCCTTGACCTGGATCGTCATCGACGCGTTCGGCGCCAGCGAGCCGCGCGAGGCCCCGCGATTCGCCGCGCCCGCCGGGAACAGATAGAGCTCGGCGATCGTGCGCGGGGTCTTGTTGACCAGCGTGACCTGGTGGGTCGCGGCACCACCACAGCCGACGAGAGAAAGCACGATCACCAGGAGGCGCAGCATGGGGTCATCGTCACCGAAATCCTTTACCCTCGCCACATGAGGACGTGCTGGATGGTGCTGCTCGCGATCGTCGCCGGCTGTCCGCCGGCGGCCAAGGATCCGGCTCCACCCAAGATCGACATCGCGGCCACCGCACTGGCCACGCTCGATCGCGATGCCAACTCGATGCTCGAGCTGGTCCGCGCGGTGTTCGAGGAGTCGCGCGTCTCGGTCGCCAACAACCTGTCACTCGAGCTCGGCAACCACGACGGCACGCGCGCCAGCTACGACGACACCGAGATCCGGATCGCGATGCCCGCGCCCGCGAATTCACCCGACGAGGCCGGCGCGTTCTGGAAGGCGCAGGGCGCGCTGACCGGCGGCTGGGATGGCGAGGGCTTCGCCGACGACATCGAGAAGGCGCGCCTCGCGCGGTTCGCCGCATTCACCACGCTGGCCCGCGAGGTCGGCGAGTTCCTGGTCTACGCGTACGTCGGTCCGGTCGAGCCCGCGCAGCTCGAGCTGCTCGCGGATCGGCTCGCCGCCGCGCTCCTCGATCGGCTCGCCGTGCGCCCCGAGCTCGCCGACCTGTTCACCAGGTACCGCGCCCTGCTCGCGCGCTGGCACGAGGCGATCCCCGACGACAAGCGCGTCGAGCTACCCGCATCCGACGCCGAGCTCGATCAGTGGGTCGCGACGCATCCACTTCCCGAGGAGCCGGCCGCCGGGGCCGCGCTCGCGGTCGCGCGTCAGCTGCGCGTGTTCGCGAAGCCGCCGAAGCTCGACGCCCTGGTCGGCAGCGCGCTGCTGGCGCCGTATCAGACCCGCCAGGCGAAGATCGATTACGCGCCCACGAAGCTGGTGGTCACCACCGGCCGCGACGTGCCCGCCGGGTTCGGCGTGATGAAGCGGCCGAGCGGCACGCTGCGCGAGCTCGCGGCCTCGCTGCTCGACGCCGACGGCAAGTTCCACGGCATCCGCTGCAACGTCGGCGCGTGCGATTACACCAACGAGTCCGGCGCGACCACCAAGCTCGCACTCGCCAACGTGCTCGGCGGCGAGCTCGCGGAGTACGGCCGCGTGCACGATGTCGCGATCGTCGGCGACAAGCTGTGGCTGCTGCTCGGCGGCGAGAACCAGCGCGCCGCACTCGCGATCCTCGATGTCACGCGCCCCGACGCCCTCAAGCCC
>JAEYYY010000258.1 GCA_023430775.1 Pseudomonadota bacterium | reverse complement strand
GCTCCCAGCACGGCATCGAGACGACGCGCGCCGAGACGCCGTCCTTCGCGAGCAGGTCGCGCGCTGCCATCGCCGTCGACACCTCGGAGCCGGTGCCGATCAGGATCACGTCGGTCCCATCCGCGAGCACGTAGGCGCCCTGCTCCGCCGCGTTGCTGGCCGGCGTCAGCGCCGGGAGATCCTGGCGCGACAGCACGAGCGCGGTCGGGTGCTTGGTGCGCTGCAGCGCGATCTTCCAGCCGGTGACCGTCTCGTTGCCGTCGGCGGGGCGGAACACGTGGAGGTTCGGCATCGCGCGCAGCGACATCAGGTGCTCGACCGGCTGGTGCGTCGGGCCATCCTCGCCGAGGCCGATCGAGTCGTGCGTCCACACGAAGATCGCGCCCTGGCCGTTGAGCGCGGCGAGCCGGACCGGCGGCCGCATGTAGTCCGAGAAGCAGAAGAACGTCGACACGTACGGCCGCAGCCCGCCGTGATAGAGCATGCCGTTGCCGATCGAGCCCATCGCGTGCTCGCGGATGCCGAAGCGCAGGTTGCGCTTCTCGCCGCTGCGATCGAAGTCGCCGCCGGAGACGATCGTCTTCGTCGAGCCACCGAGATCGGCGTCGCCGCCGAACAGCCACGGGATCTTGGTCGCCAGCGCGCCGAGGATCTTTCCCGAGGCGCTGCGCGTGGCCGTCGCGTCCTTGAACGTGGGCAACTCGCTGTCCCAGCCCGCGGGCAGCTCGTTCTTGATCGACGTCTCGAGCTGGGCGCCGAGCTCGGGGTGCGCGGTCTTGTAGGCAGCGAAGCGCTCGCGCCACTTCGCGTGCGCGACCTCGCCCTTGTGGATCGCCTCGCCCATGTGCTTCTTGACGAGGTCGGGGACGAGGAACTTCGCGTCCGGATCCCAGCCGAGCGCGGTCTTGGTGGCCGCGACCTCGGCATCGCCGAGCGGCGAGCCGTGCGCCGAAGACGTTCCGGCCTTCTTCGGCGAGCCGTACCCGATCGTGGTCTTGACGATGATGATCGACGGCCGATCGCCATCGGACTTCGCGGCGTTGATCGCGGCGTCGATCGCGGCGAGGTCCTTGTCGCCGTTCTCGACCCGGATCACCTGCCAGCCGCAGGCGGCGAACCGCGCGCCGACGTCCTCGGACATCGTCAGCGACAGCGGACCGTCGAGCGTGACGTTGTTGGCGTCGTAGAGATAGATCAGCTTGCCGAGCTGGAGGTGGCCCGCGAGGCTGACGGCCTCGAGCACCACGCCCTCCATGACGTCACCGTCGGAGACCAGCGCGTAGGTGTAGTGATCGATGATGTCGTGGCCGGGCCGGTTGTAGTACTTCGCCAGGTACTTCTCGGCGATCGCCATGCCGACGGCGTTCGCGGCGCCCTGCCCGAGCGGCCCCGTGGTGGCCTCGACGCCGATCGTGTGGTGCCACTCGGGGTGACCCGGCGTCTTGCTGCCCCACTGCCGGAACGCTTGCAGCTCCCCCAACGGCAGGTCGTTGCCGGTGAGATGGAGCAACGAGTAGCGCAGCGCCGCGCCGTGGCCGGCCGACAGCACGAAGCGATCGCGATCGAACCAGTGCGGCGCGCGCGGATCGTGGTGGAGATGACGCTGCCAGAGCACGTACGCCATCGGCGCGGCACCGAGCGGCAACCCGGGATGACCCGAGTTCGCCTTCTGCACCATGTCGATCGAGAGCGTGCGAATGGTGTTGATCGCGGTAGCGGCCAGATCGGTCACTCGGAACCCCTTGGTGAGAACGGCCGGACCCTAGCACGGTGGTAAGTTCGGGCGCATGAGGCGCCTGTCTTCGTTGCTCGCTGTTGTCGTCGTCGTCGCGGGGTGTGGTGGTGGCAAGCCGATGCCACCACCGAAGCCGATTTCGGATCCGGTGGCGGATCCCGTCGGTCCCCAGCAGGAGAAACAGGAGGCGCCGCCGGCCAAGCCGTACGAGCCACCGCCGGCACCGCAGCGCGCGGATCGGCCGCCCGAGCTTTTCCCACCCGCGTGGAAGAAGGCGGGCGTCGGCCAGGAGATCTCGTTCTCGACCGCCGCGATCGATCAGGATCTCGACGACACGGCGACCAAGGTGGTCGCGATGCCGAAGTCGGCCAGGTTCGACGCGATCACGCAGATGGTGACGTGGAAGCCGACGCGCGACGATCTGAAGGCCAAGAAGGGCGTGTTCGAGCTCGAGGTCACCCAGCCCGGCAAGCCGCCGGTCAAGGCGACGTGGGAGATCGAGGTCACGCCGCGCGCCCAGCCGGTGCCGATCGCGCCCGAGCAATCGCCGATGATCGAGACGCTGCTGATGATCCGTCAGGCCAAGCGCCTCGAGCAGGTCAACAAGGACTGGCCGCTCGATCGGCTGTTGCAGGTCGGCGCCGAGGGGTTCAAGTGGCAGTTCTCCGAGGGACAGCGCGCGAAGCTCGGCGACTACAAGCCGGGCAAGAAGGAGATGTGGGAGTCGTTCTTGATCGCGCAGGCACAGATCCACGACAACCCGCGCCTCGATCCGAAGAGCGACAAGTTCGAGAAGGCGGTGTTCGGTGATCCGGCGGCGTGGAAGATCGTGACGGTGCGGCCGCGCATCGATCGCGCGTGGACCGAGCTGCGCGTCGTCTACAAGGCGGTCAAGGCACCGGAGCCGGTGTTCGCGATGTTCCGGCTTCGTCCGACCGTCGAGTACGTGCCGGCGCTGCCGCGGCCGCCGCAGGAGCGGATCGATAACAACAAGGTGTTCCTCGGCATGGTCGCCAAGCACCTGCTCGCGAACGGCGGCCCGAACCCGAAGTTCGTCAAGGACACCGCGGCGCACGGCAAGGCGGTGTCGGCGCTGATGACCGACGTGATGACCTACGACGAATCCGCGAAGGCGCCGTACCTGCGCGGCTTCATGATCGGCATCGCGCTCGAGGCGCAGATGGGCGGCGGCTCGGCGCGCAACGCCGACGGCAGCTACAAGCACGGCGACGCCTGGGCGTGGAGCGCGCAGAAGCCGTTCGTCACCGCCGACGGCAAGGCGCAGGCGTACGTCAACGTCGTGATCCCCGGGTTCTGGACCAAGACCACGCCGCAGGATCAGGTCGGCGCGAACGGCACGCTCAAGACGTGGGGCCCGGTGTGCGCGGACAAGTACGTCAAGGGCACCGACGCGCACACGCCCGGCTACGAGGTGCTGTGTCGCAAGACGATGGGCTTCGTCGATCTGCCCGACACCAGCGGCGGCAAGGTCAAGGGAGCGAAGATCGACTCGAACCATCTGTATCGCGATCACAAGAACGTCGAGATGCAGCGCGGTCCGTTCCCGCTCGAGGATGGCCGGCGCGACATGGGCGAGGAGAACGGGATGACGTGCTCGCAGTGCCACATCCGCAACTTCGCGATGCACGACTACGGCGCGCCTGGAAACGTCGACGCGACCAAGGGTGATCCGAAGTCGATGAACAAGCAGATCGCGACGCTCAACTTCCAGATCATCCCGACCACGCGGTGGGAAGAGTTCACGCTCGAGTTCCTCAAGCACCAGGAGTGCCGCGGCAAGGGCCACCTCGAGGAGTTCCTCGGGCCCGACGCGGCCAAGGGCTTCGGCTGCCCGCTCGCGAAGTGACCGGCGCCGAAACCGCGAGCCTCTAGCGCAGGAGCTTCGGCTCGTCGGTCGGCGCGCCCGGCGCGGTCTCCGCACGCGGCGCGGTCACGGGGCGCAGCTCGGCGGGAACGACGATGATCGGCTGACTCGGCGCCGCCGCCGCCGCTTGCGGAGGCGCGGGCGGCGTGAACGTCGACGGTGCGGTCGCCTGC
>JAEYYY010000183.1 GCA_023430775.1 Pseudomonadota bacterium | reverse complement strand
GGATCACCGGCGCGCCCGACGACAGGCTGCTTCCGCTGCCACCGCCGACCGCCTGACGGAGCGCATCCTCGACGACCGAGCGTTGCTTCGACGGCGGCAGCTCGAGGCTTCCTCGCGTCGCGCGGATGACTGTCGCGACCTCGAGCAGCGCGCGATCGTCGGCGGACATCGCCGGCGGTGTGCGGCCGGTGGCGAGCGTCTTGTCGACGAGCGCGCCGAACGCCTTGGCATGCGCGCGCTCCGCCGCGGTGGGCTCGGCGTCGGGATCCGGAACGTCCCCGGTGAGGAAGTCTTCGTCGTCAGTCTTCATGAGGCACCTGCATTCGGATCGCGCTCTCCGAAGTGTTTACGGAATGCGCGGACCGCGCGGAACAGCAGGACATCGAACGTGCCGATCGTGACCCCGAGCCGCTTCGCGCATTCCTCGCGCGGCAGCTCCTGGACCAGCCGCAGCTCGATCGCGGTGCGATAGCGCTCCTGCAACAGCTCCATCGTGTCGTCGATCCGGCTGCGATGCGTGCGGCGCTCCTGATCGGCGATCAGCTGCGCGTCGGCGTGACTCGCGGGATCGCTCTCGACAGGAAGCTCGTGGGCCATCGCATCGGCGAGCCGGCGCGATCGCTTGCTCTGACGATGGACGTCGAACACCTTGTTGATCGCGATCTGCCGCAGCCACGGGTAGATCGACTTGCCCTGCCACGTGAACTTGTTGATCTTCTCGACCGCGGTCGCGAGGGTGTCGCGCAGCACCTCTTCGGCCGACGCGGTGTCGCCCAGCCGCGGCAAGATCACCGTGCCGTAGAGCGGTTGGGCGTAGCGTTCGAGGATGGGTCGCATGGCGTCGAGGTTGCCGCGTTGTGCCTCCTCGACCAGGCGCTGCTCTTCCTCGAGCTCGCGTGACTGATCGCCTGCAGGTTCGGAAGCCACAGACACCTATCCAACGCCGCGTAGGGACCGCATCTTACAGGTCTTCTTCCGCCGGACCCCGGGGTGCCGGCCGGGTGCCATCGTAGCGGACAGAGACCAGCTCCAGCCCGTGGGCGGGTGCCGTCTTTCCACCCTTCGTTCGATCCTTCGCCGCAAGGATCTCCGCTACTTGCGAGGGCGGCCAGCGTCCGGAGCCGACGTCGGCGAGGGTCCCGACGATGATTCGCACCATCATCCGCAGAAACGCGTTCCCGCGGACGTCGATGGTGACCACCTGTCCAGTGGGGTCCTCGGGGTCGGCGGCCGCGACGATGTCGATCGCGTCGATCCGGCGGACCGTCGTGCGCGCCGTACAGCCCGCTGCGCGGAACGCGGCGAAGTCGTGCTCGCCGAGAAGCCACGCTGCGCCTTCACGCATCGCATCGAGATCGAGCTCGACGAGGTGCCACGCGCGATCTCGCCAGCGCGGGGATCGGGCCGGCCGAACAAAGATCGTGTAGCGGTAATGCTTCCCCGTGGCGGAAAACCGCGGATGAAAGTCATCGGGCGCCTCACGCGCATCGCTCACCGCGATCGTGTCAGGCAGCAGCGAATTGAGCCCTCGACGGATGCCGTGCAGCGGGATCGCTCGATCCGTGCGGAAGCTCGCCACCTGTCCGCGAGCGTGCACTCCAGCGTCGGTGCGCGATGCACCCGTGACGACTACGTCGTGTTGAAGAATCGACGCCAGAGCCGTTTCGAGATGGCCTTGCACCGTCGGGCCGTTGTCCTGGCGCTGCCAGCCACACAACGAGCCACCGTCGTATTCGACGACCAGACGGATGTGGCGCACGACTCGTTCTACTACGTCGGCGCGTTACGAAAAACGCTCAGACGTGTGCGCCGACGGTCGGTGAGGCATTCGGTAGAACCACGTGCGAGCGCGCCCCAACGCGACATCGCCGCTCGAATCGATCGTTTACCGAGCACGGTTCCGTGGCGGTGTACGACGATCTCGTCGAGTTGCGAGTCTCGGCACGAGCGTTGCTGAACCTCCGAGTGCAATCAGCCCGCGATTTGCCGCGGAGGAGTTCAATCATGCGTAACGGAATGAAGCCTATCTTTGCTGCGATCCTCGCGACGACGGCGATCGCAACCCCTGCTCTCGCCGACGACCAGGTGCCGCCGGCCGAGCCCAGCGATGCCGACACCGGCAAGACCGAGCCGCCCACGCCGCCGGCCAACCTGCCTCCGCCGCGCTCTGACGCGGACCCGCAGCCGCCGGTCGCGTCGCCCGACGTCACGCTGCCCCCGGGCGGCATCGTCGAGCAGGCGGGTGTCGGTGGTTCCACCGGTTACGGTCGCGCTGGCGTCCTCGAGCTCGGTGGTTCGGCTGGTATGGCGATCGCCTCGGACTTCCGCAACATCAACGTGGCGCCGTCCATCGGTTGGTTCGTCGCGGATAACCTCGAGCTGTCGGGCATCCTCGGTGTCACCAACATCAAGGCCGGCGACTCGGACTCTCGCACGCTGTTCTCGGCGCTCGTCGAGCCGTCGTACCACCTGCCGTTCAACCGCACCACGTTCGGTTTCCTCGGCATGGGTATCGGCTATTCGCACCTGTCGGGTCAGGGCGGTGGTCTGGCGGTCGCGCCGCGCGTCGGTGCGAACTTCCTGGTCGGTCGCTCGGGCATCCTGACGCCGTCGCTGTCGTACGAGTACACCACGCACGACTTCGAGACGACGCCGACCGGCGACATGACCGATGTGACCGTGGTGGCCGTGTCGAACGCCCTCAAGGTGAACGTCGGCTACACCGTCATGTGGTGAACAGCTTCCGAGCTCGCTCAGAAGCCCCACTCGACGCCGGCAGTCCCCGAGGACTGTCCGCGTCGAGTGTTTTCGTTGTAGATGTACGCGCCGTCGTACCGCAGGTACAGCGACGCTCGCGGTGCCGAGGGCAGGTGGAAGCGGAGGCTGAGCCCGGTCGCCGGGCCGACGCCATCGCCGAGCTGGAAGCCGAAGCCAAAGCCGAGCTCGAGGTAGCGGCGGATGCCGACGACCGCGAACGACACCAGCGTCTGACCGCGGACCGCATCGCCATCGACGAGCCACAGCGACGCGTCGACGCCCGCGAGCGTGCGGCGGCCGAGGCCGAGCTCGAGGCGCGCGCCCGCGGTGAGGAGCGAGGCGGACTCGCCGGCCGAGCGCACGAGACCGCCGCCGAGTGAAGCGGCGATGCGATAGCGCTTGTGCCGGCCGTCGGCCGTGGCGATCTCGATCGCTTCACCCGCGGGCGCGTCGAGAGCGAGCCTGCCCGGTGCCGGCGCGTGCGGCTCCGCATCCTCTTCCTCGTCGGCGCCCGCGGCATCGCCGTCGAAGTCGTAGCTCTTCGGGCGCCTCTTCGTCTTCGTCGGCTCGTCGTCCGCGTCTGTCGACTCCTGGGCGGGCGCTGCACCGGGCTGCGGACGCGGAACGTTCTTCGTGTAGTCGCGATCGATCGTGACCCCGGTGCGCGTGTTCGAGTCCTGCGCCGGCTTCTTCGGCGGTTGGGTCTTGGTGGCCACGGGCTTCGCTCCACTGGTCTTCGCGGGCCGGTTCGCGGTCGGCTTGTCCTCGGGCTGCTTCGCGAAGCGGTCGCCCTTGTCCGCGAGCTTGCCCTGGTCGGCGCCCTTCTTCGCTTCCGCACGACCCTCGACGGCGGTGCGATCGACGGTGGTCTCCTTCTTGACCTGTTGCCACTTCATCCCGGCGGGCACCGAGACCGGCACCGAGATGCTGCGCTTGACGCCACCCTGCACGACGACCTCGTCGCCGATCGCGACCATCGACGTGTAGGGCGACACCAGGCCGTAGCGCAGCGCGTGCGCGGCGATCGCGTCGGGCTTGGCGCGCGCGGCGATCAGCTCGTCGAGCCGGTTGCGTGCCCAGCGCCGCGCGAGCGGACCCATCGGCGTGGTCGCACCGTCGACGGCGCGGCTCGATGGCAAGGTCTCGATCGCGAACAGCTCGCCGCGGGCGCGCCCGTTCGCCTGTTGCGCCCTGGCGACGCGCGCGAGCACCACGATCGCCTGGCCGGCGCCGAGCCGTGGCAGCGTGCCCGGCACGACCTCCTTCGCCTGGAGCGTTCCCCAGGTCAC
>JAEYYY010000085.1 GCA_023430775.1 Pseudomonadota bacterium | reverse complement strand
TGACAGGTGCGCGGCGATCACCTCGTCGATCGCGTACGTCACCGTGCGCCAGCTCGGCCGCACCGAGCACCCGCTCGTCATCGTCTTCTACTTCCCGCTGGTCGCGCTGCCGCTGTCGATCCCGTGGGCCGTCGCCGACTGGGTGTGGCCATCGCCGATCGAGTGGTTGTTGCTGCTCGCGATCGGGCTGACGACGCAGATCGGTCAGGTGTTCCTGACCATGGGCCTGACGCTCGAACGCGCGGGTCGCGCGACGTCGATGGGCTACATCCAGGTGGTGTTCGCGATGATCTGGCAGACCGTGCTGTTCGATGCGCCACCCGAGCTCGCGTCGATCGGCGGTGCCGCGTTGATCGTCGTCGGCACGCTCGCGGTGACTACTTCAAAGGTCGCGTCGAAAAGCCCACCATCCACGTCCACAGACAGACCCAGCTGATCGAGCCGAGCGTGTCGGACAGCCAGTGCGCGTTGACCGCGATCCGCGCCGCGCCGACGAACACCACGATGCCGAGCAACGGCAACATCGCCACGCGCGTCCTCGGGAACGCGAACAGGATCGGGATGACGACGCCGGCGAACAGCACGACGTGACCCGACGGGAACGAGATGCCCTTGTCGTGGCCGAACGAGCCGTCGACACCCTTCGCGATCCACTCCGCCGGGCGATAGCGACCGGTCGCGTCCTTGAGCCAGTTCGTGGTCAACCGGGTGGCCAGGTGCACCGCCGCGATCGTCATCAGCGACGGCGCGACGCCGCGCCACGGCTTCACCGCGACGACGACGAGCATCGCGACCACCAGCACCACCGGCAGCGCGTGCGGATCGAGGGGCAGCAGCAACGCCCACTCGAGCACCTCGAGGATCGCGTCCCATGCTCCGCTCGGCTGGTACTCGGCGATCGCGCGCGCGATCGGCTCGTCGATCGCGAGGATGCTGATCGCGGTGGCGACGGCGAATCCTGCCGCTGCGATCAGGAGTGCGAACGAGGGTGGCTTCCTCTCGTTCCACGGGACTTCCATCGCCCGAGCATACATGTGGGTGGATGAGCGCGCCGGTTTTCACGCGACGCGGCATCGTCGGATCTCCGCGCGATCACGTGCACTCGCACGGCGGGTGGGAGATCCGGCGCAACCTGAAAAAACCGTAGCTGTCGTCATCCCGGTTCCCACATAATGGGAGGTCGGGGGACATGACAGCAGCCAGTCGTCTACAGCGATCTGTTGTCGAGCAACAAGGAGAGGTCGTCTCTCTCACCGAGTCGCAGCTGCGACGCGCTTCTCGTCCGCCGGTGCTGGCGGCCGGCGGTCAGATCGGTCGCTACGTGCTGGTCGACAAGCTCGGTCAGGGCTCGTTCGGCCTCGTGTTCTCGGCGCGCGACACGGTGCTCGACCGGATGGTCGCGATCAAGATCCTGAACCCCGCGCACCAGTACAACGCCGACGTCCTCCGCCGCTTCCTCCAGGAGGCGCTCGCCTCGGCGCGCGTCGTCCATCCCGGCGTCGTCACCATCCACGACTTCGGTACGGTCCCGACCTCAGCTCACTCCGGCGGAGAGACCGCGTACATCGTGCTCGAGCTGCTCCAGGGCGAGAGCCTGTCGAGCCGGGTCGAGCGCACGGGGCGGCTCCCCGTCGCGTGGGCGGTCGAGATCATCCGCCAGGTCGCCTCGGCGCTCGATACGGCGCATCGCGCCGGCGTGCTGCACCGCGATCTCAAGAGCGAGAACATCTATCTCGTCGCCGATCCGGCGGCGGTCAACGGCGAGCGCGTCAAGGTGCTCGACTTCGGGCTCGCGAAGGTCGGCGCCAGCCAGCACACGCAGATGAACACGGTGTTCGGAACCCCGCGCTACATGAGTCCCGAGCAATGCCGCTCGGCCACCAGCATCGATGCGCGCAGCGACATCTACTCGCTCGGCTGCGTGTTCTTCGAGCTGATCACCGGGCGCACGCCGTTCACCGGTGACCTCCGCACGTTGCTCGAGGCGCACAAGCGGGCGATGCCTCCGCGCGCGAGCCAGCTGGTTCCCGATCTCCCGCACGCCGTCGACGAGCTGATCGCCAGGATGCTCGCGAAGGATCCCGCGGAGCGGCCGCAGACGATGGCCGCGCTGCACGCGATGCTCTATCAGATGAATGCCGCGGCGCTCGCCGCGCACGCGCCGGCCACGGGGATCGATGCGGCGAGCAGCGCCGCGTTCACCACGCAGATGGCGGTCGCGCCCGGTGTGGCGGTCACGATCCCGCCGACGCCCGCCGAGATGCTGGCGATGCAGCGCCCGCAGGCATCTCCGATCGCGCAGCTGTCGCTCGGTCAAGCATCGTTCGGCCGCGCGACGCCGATGCCCGGCCAGCCGGCAGTCTCCGAGCGAGAGCCGCGCCGCAAGTCGAAGCAGCAGATCCAGGCCGCGCAGCACGTCGCCGCGATCCAGCAGCAGGTCGAGCAAGCGGCGGCGGTCGTCGGGCTGCCGAACGTCGGCTCGGTGAAGTACCACCTCGCCCCGCACCTGCCGAGCCTCAAGCGCTCGCCGGTCCGGGCGTCGATCATCGGCGCGGCGATCACGTTCCTGATCGCCGCGGTGCTCACCGCGATCGCGGCGCGCGGGCACGTCAAGGCTGCTGCCGCCGAGCCGCCGCCCGCGAGCGCTCCGGCGAACTGAGCTGTCCGTCGTTGGTCAGCCAGCGCCGCCGCGCTGCTAACTCCTCTCGATCACGACGTCATCGGCTGGCGTGTGGCTTGCTCACCGCGCGCGCATGGCTTGTCGGTGGTTCGTCGTCGCGATGCTGCTTGGTTGCTCGAGCTCGGCTCCGCCGATCGACGAGCCATCGCCTGACGCGAATTCGCCCGCGGATCCGACGCCCGACGCACCCGCGGCGACCGCGTGTAGCGGGAAGTCCGCGCAGCCAAGCAATGCCACCTGGCAGATCGCCGGGCGCGACGTCGAGGTCCACGTCCCCGCGAGCTACGACCCGACGCGGCCGACGCCGATCGTGATCAACATCCACGGGCTGTCGAGCAGCGGCAACGACCAGGCCGAGCTCACGCACATGATCGCGGCCTCCGACGCGCACGGCTTCATCGCCATCCACCCCGACGGCACTGGCTCACCGCGCGGCTGGAACGGCGGCGATTGCTGCAATCCCGCGGCGGCCTCGAACGTCGACGACACCGCGTTCTTCGCGGCCGTGCTCGACGAGGCGGAGGCGAAGCTGTGCGCCGATGTCGACCGCGTCTACGCGATCGGGATGTCGAACGGCGGCTTCATGGCGAATCGCCTCGGCTGCGAGCTCTCCGATCGGCTCGCCGCGATCGGTGCGGTCTCCGGCGTGCTCGGCATCGATAGCTGCACGCCCTCGCGACCGATGCCGGTGTTTCACGTCCACGGCACCTCGGACTTCATCATCCCGTTCGGCGGTGGCGGCGTGAACGGCAACATCTCCGTCGAGGATTCGATCGCGGGCTGGGTCGCTCGCAACCACTGCACCGCGGCGCCGGTCGAGACCTACGATCACGGCGACGCGATCTGCACCACGGTCGGCGGGTGCGACGGCGGCGCCGACGTCGTGTTGTGCACGATCGACGGCGGCGGCCATCAGTGGCCGAGCGGTGAGAGCACCGGCCTGTTCAACGGCAAGCTGTCCGACGATCTCGACACCACCGAGGCGGCCTGGACGTTCTTCCAGGCGCACCCGCGCCGCTAGCGCCGACCGCGCGAACCGCCGCCCGACGAGCCACGCGACGACGAGCCGCTGCTCGACGATCCACGCGACGAGCTGCTCGACGACGACGACCGGTACGACGAGCCGCTGCTCGACGACGGCCGCGAGTAGCTCGAGCTACCCGACGAGCGTGACGGCGGCGAGGACGAACGCGACGGCGGCGAGTACGTGCGAGACGGCGTGGCGCGCGACGGCTGGTACG
>JAEYYY010000835.1 GCA_023430775.1 Pseudomonadota bacterium | reverse complement strand
AGCGTGATCTGACCCTCGCCCCTGGTGAAGCCGAAGTCCGGAATCATCGAGTCGGCGAGCTCGAAGCGCGTGATGCCGAGCGTCTGCGCGATCTGATCGAAGGCGTCCTGCGCGGCCTCGCGGACGTTCGGATACTTGGTGCGGAACGTCTTCATGATGCGATCGAGAGCGCGCGCGGCCTCGTGCGAGCCGAGCAGGCCGAGCGTGGTGGCGGCGTTGACGTTGGTCTTCAACGCGAGCTCCTCGAGCGTCTCGATCACGTCCTCGCCGCCGACCAGGCCGACGACCGACAGCGCGAACCGATTCTTCGCCGAGACGCCGCCGTTCTTGATCACGCCGGCGAGCAGCTTCGCGGCGAAGGCCGCCGACTTGTCGCGATCGATCAGCGCGTAGGCGGCGCGCGCCTCGGCCTCGGGGGCGATGTCGGCGAGCCGGGTCTGGCGGTACAGCAACCAGCGGACGGTGTCGAGGTCGAGCTTCTTGCCGCCCTTGAACACGATGGCGCCGAGCTTCTTCTCGTCGAGCCACTTCGCGGCGGGCTTGTCGAGCTTGCCGCGCTCCTTGGCGACGGCGACTCGTTTCGCGATCTCGGCGGCGGTGGCCTTGCCGTCACTGACGTACCGCCGCGCGACGATCAGATCGCGCACATCGTCGTTCGGCTCGGTGGCGAGGAGCTTGTCGAGCGTCTTCGCCGCGGGATCACCGTCGAGCAGCGTCGCGATCATCACGCCGGCCTCGCGCAGGTGCGCCTTCTTCTCGCCGATCAGCTCGAGTGCCTTCGGCAGGACCTCGTCGACAGGGAGCTTCGCCAGGGCAGTGCACGCCGTCTGGCGGACCTGCCGGAGCTCCGAGCGCGCGAGCTCCCATGCCTTGTCGCGATATTTCGACCAGTCGAGTGGCGCGAGCATCGCGAACATCCGGCGGAAGTGTGGGGCGATGCTGTCATCGTCGAACGACATGTTCAGGCCCTCGGCGAGCGCCTCGATGCCGTCCTGGCCGATGTACTTCGCGATCACCTCGGCGACATCGAGGTCGAAGCGCTTGGTGCCTTCGGTGTACTTGAAGATCGCGTCCTTGGCCTCGCGCCCGAAGTTGCGGAGCACGAAGTCGACGTATGCGGCCGAGCTGTCACCGTAACGGCCGTCGAACGGGAACCAGATCCGATCCTCCTTGTTGTGCCTCTCGGAGAGCAGCGTCAGCGCGTTGGTCGCGACCTCGAACGCCGTCGCGCGCTGCGATGGTCCGCAGCGCTCGGCGAGGATCTTCGCCAGCTCGGCCTGACACGCCAGGCACTTCGCCTTGTCCACGGCCTCGAGCACCATCGGCGTGTACTTCGCGGGATCGATCGCGCACAGCTTGTCGTACGCGCCGTGCGGAGCGTGGACGTCGCCATCGTCGTCGGGATCGAGCGACAGCAGCTTGTCGGCGATCTTCGCGAACTGATCGAACGCGTGCTTGACGAGCAGGCCCGTGACACCGTCGCGGACGCCGCCGTACTTCGCACCCATCTCGCCGATGACGTCGATCCGCGTCGCCGCTTGCTCGATCAACCAGCGGCCGTACGATGTCGGCGAACCGTCCTCGCGCAACATCTGCTCGGCGAGCTCGCGCAGGCTCGAGCGCAAGATCAGCTCCTCGTCGACGTCCTGGTTCTTGATCGCGTCGACGACGCGCGCGAACAGATCGCTGTCGGCGGGCTCCGCCTCGAGCTGCGGCTTGAGCCAGCCGTAGAGCTCCTCGTAGTAGCCGGTGTAGTAGTCGTGGCCGGGCTGGCGGTAATAGAACGCGGGGCCGGCGATGTAGCGGACCATCCGGCGATCGATGAACGTCCAGTTCTCGAACTTCGCGAGGTGCTCGGGGAGGTGCGAGAAGCCGTACTTGTCGTCGCGGCGGATCGGCGGCACCTCATTGGTCTTGCCGCTGAAGAACGCGATCAGCTTCGGCAGCATGTCGCGCGCGTGTGATTTCTTGCGGCACGCGCGCTCGAACGCGTCGAACCGCTCCTTCGCAGCCTTGACGATCGCGGCGGCATCCTCGGGCAGGTCGCCCTCGACGATCGCCTTCTCGATCAGGCCGAGCTGCGTGAAGATCGCCTCGCGGCCGGTCGCCAGCGTCTCCTCGGAGAAGCCTTCCACCGGGTTGTCCTCGAGCGACAGCGTGGTCAGCTGCGACAGCTTCCCGAAGTCCTTCGAGATCGACTTGATCTGGTTCTCTGGTGCTTCGAGCGAGGTCAGGTTGCGCAGCTCGTAGATGCCGCGGCCGAGATCGACGAGCTGGTTTCTGCCGAGCTTGATCTCCTCGAGCTTGCTCAGGCGGGACAGCTCGTCGGGCAGCGCCTTCAGCTGGTTGTCGGACAGATCGAGCTCGCGCAGCGCGGGCAGATCGAGGATGCCGATCGGGAGCTCGGAGAAGTTGTTGTCGGCGAGCGCGAGGCGATACAGCTTCTTGCAGCCGCCGAGGGTCCGCGGCAGGTCGCTCAGCTCGTTGTCCTCGAGGTCGAGTTGCTCGAGGTTGGCGAGCTGGCCGATCTCGTCGGGAAGCTCGACCAGCTTGTTCCACTTCAGCTCGAGCTCGACGATCGCTTGCCAGCCACCGATCTCGGGCGGCAGCCTGGTCAGCTGGTTGCTCCACAGCACGGCCTTGCGCAGCTTCACGAGGCCACCGATCTCCGGCGGCAGCGACGTCAGCTTGTTGCTGTAGGCGCGCAGGTCGGTGAGCCCGGTGAGCTTGCCGATCGACGCTGGCAACGTGGTCAGCTGGTTGCTCTCGACCGACAGCCCCTCGAGGTTGACGAGGTCGCCGAGCTCCGCGGGAAGCTCGGTCAGCGAGCCCGAGAGCCGCAGGTCCGTGACGCTGATGACCTCGCACGCCGCGCGCGCGACGTCGAGGTTGGGAGCATTGATGCTCAGCTTCGTGGCGCCGGCCTTCTTGGCTTCGGCGATCTCGTCGAGTGCGTCCTGGACTGGGTCGGTCTTCTTGCGAGCCATGGGCGGAACGTTAGCCCAGAGCTTTTTCGCGCTGTCCGGAGTGACTCAGCTCCCGAGCACGGATCGCAACCGCCGGGCGATCGTCTGCACCGGGTCGGTCATCAGCTCCATCGCGAACGCCGCGATCTCCTGCGGCGACAGCGACTGGATGTACGGTGTCAGTCGCTGCTGTTCGTCGGCGGTGAGGAGCTGGCGCAGCTCGGTCAGCTTGACCGCGAACGGCTGTGCTGTGAAGCGGCCGAGCGTGAGGTGGGAGAGATCGACCGAGTGGGCGCTGCCGTCGAGGATCATCTCCGCGAGCCCGAGTCCGGTGGCGGGCGCGCTCTTGAAGCCGGTGCCCGAGAAGCCGACCGCCAGGAAGTAACCGTCGAGGCCGCCGCGATCGATGATCGGCTGGCCGACCGGCGTGAAGTCGTAGATGCCGACCACGCCGCGTACCAGCGTCGCGCCCTCGGCGAGCCTCGGGAACCGATGGGCGAGGGCGCGCGTCGCCTTCTCGTAGTAGCGGTCGTCGAGCGCGCGGTTGTAGTCGTCGGCACCGTCGAGC
>JAEYYY010000698.1 GCA_023430775.1 Pseudomonadota bacterium | reverse complement strand
ATCGAAGACGGCATCTTCGACGGCGATTACGTGTTCGTGAAGAAGACCCCGAGCGCTCACGCGGGCGACATCGTCGTCGCCATGATCGAGGGCGAGGCCACGGTGAAGCGGTACTACCCCGAGGGGGATCGCATCCGGTTCCAGCCGGCGAACTCGAACATGTCGCCGATCATCGTCCGGCGCTCCGATCTGAAGAGCGTCGACATCATCGGCATCGTGGTCGGCGTCTACCGCAAGCTGTAGCGCTGGCGAATCGTTGAGGTTTTTGCGGGAGTGACTTTTCCCGCAGACGCGTCGCAGTTGAGGAAGCGATTTCGCACCTCCTGCGTAGCGTTACGTCCGGATATGTCAGGGCATTTCGGGACAACCAATTGCGGGGTCGTGTGTCAAACTGACCGAACTCAGTGGCGCGTAAAGCACGACAATATCGAAGCCGCTGGCTGCTCATCCGAGCCACGCTGGTCTCTGTCGTCGCGCAGGCCACGGCATTTCTCGCATACGAGGTATCTCGCCCCACGCCGGTTCCGAAGCTGACGGTTCGTCTCGTCGGCGATGGCGAGGGTCAGATCCTGGTCACCAAGGTCGGCGACGTCGCACCGCTGCTGCGCTGCGCGAACACCGAACCGACGCTCGAGGAGCTCGGCTACATCGACAGCAAGACCGACGATGCGGTCGTCGAGGTCGTCGACTACGTGGTCGGTGCAGCGCGCGCCGGGAAGAAGCGACAGCGCTGCGAGGTCGAGCTGCCCGAGGGCACGCGGGTCCGGATCACTGCGGTGCTCGGCACCGAGGCCACGTTCGGTGGTTATCGCCAGCTGCCGATGCGGACGCCGAAGGAGCTGGTGCCGCTGCTCGGCGATCCACTCGAGAAGTGCGCCGGCGGTGACGTGCTCGAGGTGGCCGCGTCGGGCAACGTGCTCGATTGCAGCTTCACGATCAGCGCGAGCACCGAGCTCGCCGCCGAGTTCGGCGAGATTCCCGAAGAGGCCGAGATCAAGATCGATGACGTCGCGGCGCTGCCCGACGTCAAGCAGCCGCCGACGCCGAAGCCGATCGCGCCGATCGACGCCGAGAAGCTCGAGGACAAGGCGCTCGAGATCGTCGCGATCAAGCCACCCGAGAAGGTGCTGCCTCCACCTCAGGTGCAACCGCCGCCGCCGCCTCCGCCGCAGCAGAAGAAAGAGCCGCCGCCGCAGCCACCGCCGAACATGGTGATGGTCGAGGTCAAGGACGACAAGAACGTCAAGGACAAGGCTCCCGACGACGCGACCAAGCTGTCCGACAAGAACCGCGACGTCGAGAAGGAAGAGCGGGCGAAGGAGACCAACCTCCAGAAGGAGCAGGACGGCAAGTCGGTCGCGTCCAAGGAGAGCGACGACACGACGAGCAAGGAGATCGGCGGTCCCGACGACAAGATCCGTCAGACCGAGGACGTCGAGTCGCCCGCGCGTACCAACCAGGATGCCGATACCGGCAAGGACCTGACGGCGAAGGGCAACATCCAGGGCGATGGCGGCAAGGATGGCCAGGAAGGCACCGGCGAGAAGAAGCCCGACAACTTGCTCGGCATGCGCGGCATCGAGGGCCGCGGCAAGATCACCGAGCAGGGCGACGGCAAGAAGGCCGGCAAGCGCGGCACACCGGGCATCAACACGCCGCTCGCGTTCCAGGACTACGAGCGCATCATCGGCAAGGAGAAGGTCGACGAGGAGCGCCAGATCGCGGCGCGCAAGATGAGCGCGAAGAAGGGTCGCTGGGAGCGCAAGCTCGAGGCGGTGAAGAGCTCGCTCGAGAACTTCGTCCCCGACGTCCAGGTCGGCAACCAGACCGCGCTGAAGACGCGCGCCCATCCGTTCGCGCTCTACATCGCCCGCATGCACCGCCGCATCCACGAGCTGTGGGGCTTCGGCTTCCTCGAGCAGCTCGACGACAAGCCGGCGAGCCATCCGCTCAACAAGCAGGATCTGTGGACCAACCTCGAGGTGTCGGTGAACCCCGATGGCTCGGTGCACAAGGTGACGATCGCGAAGACGTCGGGCTCGACCGAGTTCGATGTCGCGGCGGTCGACACCGTGCTCTCCGCGGCGCCGTACGAACAGACGCCCGAGGCGATTCGCTCGGTCAACGGCAAGATCTACCTGCGCTGGGGCTTCTATCGGAACTGGCGCCAGTGCGGCACGTTCAACGTCGAGCCGTACATCCTGACCAGCGTGCCGAGCGACGACGGCTCGCAGACCGATAGCGATCTGGTGAGGAACACCGCGAAGCTACCGGGCAAGAAGCGGCCGCTCGGCGACAAGCCGGTGACGCCGGATGATGGCAAGGCGAACCACAAGCCGTCGCCGTCGTCGTCGGTCACCGATCAGCAGGCCGTGTTCGCCGCGAACCTGTGGGTCTCGGCATTCACGCACGCCGCGGTCGACAAGCTGGTGAAGTACTCGACCGTGCCGTTCTACGCCGGTGGCAAGATCGCGGCGCAGACGGCGGCCGATCTGAAGGAGATGTTCAGCGGTCTGGTCGTCGAGTCCGGACCGATGAAGGACTGGAAGCTGCTGTCACCCAACGAGTACAGCGGTGGCGGTGCGTTGCCGGAGGGCAACGTGGTGCTTCAGATCCGCACGACGAAAGAAGCTTTCGCGATCGTGCTCACGCGGACCAAGTCCGGTGAGTACAGGGCCACCCAGCTCGCGCGCTGAACGAATCAGCTGTGACGAGGCACGACGTTGGCTGCGAACAGCCCCTTCGCGCCCTGCTGCTCTTCGTATTCCACGGTCTGGCCCTGGTTCAGGGTCCGAAACCCGTCACCCGAGATCGACGAGTAGTGGACGAACACGTCCTTCCCGTCATCGCTGCGGCTGATGAAGCCGTAGCCCTTGGCATCGTTGAACCACTTCACGGTACCGAGCGCCATTACTGCCCTCCAACGCTATCCGGTCTCACATCGACATGACCGGCAACGCCGTTTGACCATCCAGCGCGTTTGTCATCAATACAATTCTCGGAGAAAGCGACCACGGTGTGGAATTCTTCATCGACACGGAAATGCCGAGAACAACACGGGTAACCGGGATCACCGTCTTCATTGCACTCTGTGCGTGCGGACCTCGTTCGACCTCGTCACGTCACGACACACCACGTCCGGTGGTCGTCGACGCCGGCGTGACGGACGAGCCGGTGCCGATCGATGCCGCGACGATCACGCTGCTGACGCCGACGCAGGTGAAGCCCACCATCGAGACGCCGCACGGCGGAGGCATCACCGATGTCGCGGTGACGGCGGATGGCACCGCCGCGGTGACCACGGACGATCTCGGCGGGCATCGGCTGTGGCCCGCACTCGATGGCTCGATCGAGCCGCGCGTGATCGAGTTGCCGGCGCCCTCGCAGCTCGCGCTCGGTCGCGATCCGAAGGGGTTCTTGATCGCGCTGATCGATGAAGCCGGCGGCCTGGTGCTGCAACAGGTGAATCGCGATGGCCAGCTGGTGCAGCGGGCCACGCTGCCGCTCGAGCCGACGTTCAAGGGGATCGCGATGACGGAGCGCGGGCCGCTGGCGTGGCGGACGGATCAACGGATCGTCCGGCTCGCCGCGGATGGCTCGATCACGTCGCAGCTCGCGGCCGAGCAGGGCCAGCGCGTGCTTCACATCGCGGTGCCGGCGATCGCGAAACCGGAGCGCGCGCTGGCGGTGATCGAGGGTAGCGTCGACACCACCACGTGGCGGCGCGCGCGCTGGCTCGAGCTCGGCGACAAGCTCGCGTGGGGTGGCTGGATCGACGCGGGCGATGCGATCGAGCCGAACCTCGCGGTGGCGCCGGATCTGAGCCGCTTCGCGTTCATCGCGCCGCCGGTCAGCGGTGTCCCCAGGATCACCGTGATCAACATCGTCGACGGCAAGTCGATCTACTCGGAGAACGCGTTCAACGCCACCGCGATCGAGATGCCCGATCCCGATCACGTGGTCTACAGCGGCGCCGGTGGACAGACGATCTGGCTCGACATCAACACCAAGAAGACGCGCAACCTGGTCATCAACCAGCTGACCAACCCGGGCGTGCTGGCGATCGGCGCGGGCAAGTCGTTCAGCGCCAACGGCGGCGAGCTGGTGATCGGCAACGCGATCGATCAGCGATATCTCGGCTACGCGCTGCAGGCGTCGCAGGTCGCGGCGGCGGGCAGCGGTGATCAGCTGGTGATCACGTGGGGCGATCGAGCAGCGCTGCTCGACGGCAAGTTGCATGCGCAGCCACTGTCGCTGTTCCCCGCGAACCACACGATCAACGCGCTGCGCTGGCTGACCGGCACCGAGTGGCTGGTGCAGGCGGTGAGGGTCGACAACGCGACCACCACGCTCGCGGTGGTCGACATCGCGCAGCGCTCGCGGGCCGAGGTCCGCACCAACTTGCCGGCGGGCCAGCTGTCGTACGAGCCGTCGACCAAGCTCGCCGGCGCCTCGTTCGGTCTGCAGCCCGAGGTGTTTCGTCACACCAGCAAGCGGCTCGAGTCGGTGGCGATCTATCCCAAGCCGCCGCCGTACGATCGCGTGCTGGTCTATCCGGTGTCGCCGGCGCTGGCGGGCGGGACGCAGATCGTGACCGCGCACAGCAAGGACACCACCACGCTGCGCTGGGTGCCCGATGCACGCGCGCTCGACAAGGGCACGGCGATGACGATCGATGGCGCGGTCGCGGCGATCGACGCCGCGGGCAAGGTCTACGCGTGGACCTCCGGCACCGCCGGCGCGATGGAGCTCGCCCTGCTGCGCGACGGCAAGCGGGTCGGGGTGATGACCGTCGAGCGCGGCACGCGCGCGGTGTGGCCGGATGCGAAGGGCGAGCGCGTGCTGGTCTCGCACACCACCGGGCTGACGCTCTACAACGCCGACGGCAAGACCGCGTGGACGCGACCGATCGCCGGCATCACGCAAGCGCTGTGGCTCGACGATGGAGCGATCGCGGTGATCACCGGGCTCGGCATCGTGCGGCTCGACGGTGCGACCGGCGAACCGCAGGTCACGCGGTGCGGCTGGCTGTTCGAGCTGGCGAGCACGCCCCACGCGGCGCGGACGCGCGTCGAGCCGATGTGCACGAAGCGGTGACGACAACCGGGACCCGACGAAAGGTCCATCAAAGATCACAGAACCGCGAGCGCGCGGCGGCGTCTACCCGGCATGCGCGCGACCATGACTCTGCTCGGCTCGACCTTCCTCGCATTCGCCTGTGGCTCGAAGGACAAGGCGGCGGAGCCGGAAGTCGAGGTCGCCGTCCTGCATGACGAGGCACCGCCGGAAGAGGAAGAGTCAGAGTCTGGCGGCGCACACATGCGGCTCGACGAGGGCGCAGCCGGCAAGCCGGGGTCGGAGCGCACCGACGGGCACATGAAGCTCGAAGAAGGCGCGATGGGCAAACGCCAACCGATCTCGCGCGAGGAGGCGATCGAGGCCGCGCGCGCGGTGGGTGTGCTCGGCAGCTCCGGCGGCTACCGCTCGCTCACCGGCAGCGGAGACATCAGCAGCGGCTTCGACGACACCAGCATCTATGGTGGGCTCGGCGCCGGCCGCTCCGGCTTCGGCCCAGGTGGTGGTGGCACAGGAACCAGCGCCGGGCGGTACGGAGCGATCGGCAAGGGCAGCGGCACGGGGCGAGGGGGCGCGTCGAACACGCAGTTCGATGGCGTCAAGGCCGGCGAGTGGGACGACAACGCGAACTATCGCGACTACACGAAGTGGCTGAAGGAGACGCCGCGCGGCATCGCGCGTCTCGACGTCTCGGATCGCCAGTTCGTCGTCGTCCGCGACAAGGATGGCAAGCCGGTCCCGAACTGCCCGGTGACGGTCGTCGGTTCCGAGGGTCGCGTCACGGTGCTGACCTCGTCGGCGGGGCGCGTGCTGGTGTTCCCCAAGGCCTACAAGCTCGGTACGCCGAGGTCGGCCTCGACGCTGTGCGCCGGCTCGCAGGTGTTCTCGTGGCTGGGCGGTCAGATCGATTCGGTGACGGCGCTGACGCTCGACACCGCCCGCACGCTGCCGGCGCAGCGCGCGATCGATCTCGCCTTCGTCGTCGACACCACCGGCTCGATGGGTGAAGAGATCGATGCGGTGAAGCAGACGATCCGCGCGGTCGCCACCCAGCTCGCGAACGATCAGACCAGCGTCCGCATCGGTCTCGTCGAGTACAAGGACAGGACCGACTCGCAACTGACGCAGGTGTTTCCGTTCTCGTCCGACCTCGGCAAGTTCTCGCGCAGCGTCGCCGGACTGCACGCCGCGGGTGGCGGCGATACGCCCGAGGACATGCACGCAGGCGTCAACGCCGCGCTCGATAAGTTGCAATGGCGCAGCAATGCGGTGGCGCGCATGGTGGTCGTGATCGCCGATGCACCGCCGCACCTCGATTACCAGGATCCCGATTACGCGGCCGCCGCGCAGCGCGCGGCGAAGAGCGGGATCAAGCTCTACACGGTGGCCGCGTCCGGCATGGACACCACGGGGCAGATCGTGATGCGCCAGATGGCGCAGTTCACCGGCGCGACGAACCTGTTCGTGCTGCGCGGTGGCGCCGGTCCGCAGTCGGCCGGCGGCGGCGATCCGAAGTCGTCGTGCGGTGGCACGCAGGAGCAGTACGCGACGGGCAACCTGCACGGCCTGGTGATCAGCAAGATCAAGCGCGAGCTGTCCGCGCTCGATGCCGATCCGATGAAGATCGCCGGCCTCGGCAAGGACGAGAGCAGCAAGCCGTGCAACCAGCGAGTCGCCGTACGCTGAGCGTCACCAGCGGCCGACCACCAGCGTCGAGCCCATCAGCTGAAGGCGCGTATCGTCGATGCCGTCGATCACGAGGTACGCCCCGGAGTCGAGCACGACGCCGAGTGGGCCGATCACCGTGAGCGTGGTGCGAATGCCGCCGCCGACAAGTGGGCGCTTCGCGTCGAGGTCGAAGCCGACGTCGCCGTGCAGATCGAGGACGAGCCGCGGCCTCGCAGCGGCGCCCTCGTAGAGGATGCCGGCCATGACGAGGCCGTCGTGGTGGTCGTTCTCCCGCGGCTCGATGGCGCGCCAGGCGAGCGTCACGCCATAGCGACTGCGAGGCTTGAGATCGATCGCGAGGTCGAGGCGATGGCGGTCGCCTTGCTCGCCGGTCAGGACGAAGCTGCCGCCGACGCCGACGCTGCCGTGCCAGGGGCGTGATGGTCGCGATGGCGGATCGTCGTCGGCGTGCGCCGTCGACGAAAGGAATGCGAGGGTGAGTATGCC